>NZ_JADCNK010000009.1:0-212807 GCF_014947265.1 Pedobacter sp. MR2016-19 | reverse complement strand
GTTCGATTGCTTATGTTAGAATGGTTTCCCGAAAGGATTAAGCGTACAGCAGGACCGAACGCAAGCTAAATGCACAGGAAACTGCGCTCCAAAAAATGAAAGAGATTGATATTAAGAATATTGTAGTAGATGGCTTAAGCGTTCGCTTCTTCCTTAACGGCCAATTGCCCACAAGCGGCATCAATATCTTTACCACGGCTACGGCGGATATTGGTATTAATCCCTTGGCTTTTCAAATAATTCGAAAATGCATCGATCTTATCTCCTTCTGCGTTAGTGAAATCGGCGAAAGAAATGGGGTTATATTCAATGAGGTTTACTTTACAAGGAATATGTTTGCAGAATTTGGCTAAATCCATTGCATCCGAAATCTCATCGTTAAAATGATTAAAAACAATGTATTCGTAGGTTACCGGATTTTTGGTTTTAGCGAAATAGTATTTAAGCGCATCTGCCAATGCTTTTAATGAGTTGGCTTCATTAATGGGCATAATCTCATTACGCTTTTTATCATCAGCTGCATGTAGGGATAATGCAAGATTAAATTTTGCACCATCATCACCTAGTTTCTTGATCATTTTAGCAATACCGGCAGTAGAAACCGTAATGCGCTTATAGCTCATGTTTAAGCCATCAGGAGCGGTAATACGCTCAATCGACTTCAATACATTGGCATAATTTAACAGCGGCTCTCCCATGCCCATATACACAATATTGGTAAGGGGATTGTTATAATTCTGCTTCGCTTGTTTATCAATTAATACTACCTGGTCATAAATCTCATCAGCGTTTAAATTACGCTTACGGTCCATATACCCGGTTGCACAGAACTTACAAGTTAAACTGCAGCCAACCTGCGAACTCACACAAGCAGTCATGCGATCTTCCAGGGGAATTAAAACCCCCTCTACAATATTACCATCTGCTAACCTGAATGTATTTTTAATGGTATGGTCGTTACTGAACTGAGAGTTGTTAACCTGAACAGCATTAATAGCAAAAGAATCGTCCAAAGCCTTACGAAGATCTTTAGAAAGATTACTCATTTGCTCGAAACTCGTAGCCGATTTTTCCCAAAGCCATTGATATATCTGCTTGGCCCTAAATGCAGGCTGTTGCATCGCTACAAGATGTTGTTGCAATTGAGGTAGATCTAATGCACGGATATCGGTTTTTTTTGCTGTTACCATTTGTTGCAAAGGTACTTAAAAACCAGTTAAGCTGAAAGACTAAAGCTAAAAGGCTATTAATCAGTACATAATTTTACAATTTGTTAGCTTATCTTCCTCTGCCTCTAGCATTTGACTTACTTACAGGCTTACCTTTTGCTGGTCTGGAATTTCTATTCGTGCTATTACTTTTGCCAGTAGGTTTTGAGCCTGAGTGACCTGTCGGTTTTTTGCCTGAAGATTTTTGACCTGAAGATTTCGGTTTGAATGCTTTTGGGGGCTGTTCTTCTCTAAGTTCAGGGATTTCCTCCCAGGCATTGGTTTTTTTCTTGCTGGCGCTCTTTGTTTTGGGTTTAGCTTCAGAAGACGAATGTTCGACACTTTTAGTAATCGCTTTCATCTCTTCTTCGGTAAGTTCCCTAAATTCCCCTGTCGGGATGCCTTTAAGGCTAATATTCATGATGCGTGTTCGCTCAAGTTTGGTTACTTCATAACCAAAATGCTCGCACATTCTTCTAATTTGCCTGTTTAAACCTTGAATTAATATGATATTGAAAACAAAGGTACTGATCTGGCGTACTTTGCACTTACGAGTATTTACGCCTAAGATTGGAACTCCGTTACTCATTTCGAAAATAAAATCTTCGGTAATGGGTTTATTAACTGTAACTAGGTATTCCTTTTCGTGTTTATTCCCTGCCCTTAAAATTTTGTTAACAATATCTCCATTGTTAGTGAGGAAAATCAGTCCTGACGAATCTTTATCCAACCGGCCAATGGGGAATATCCTTTCGCTATGGTTCACGTAATCAACAATATTATCGCGTACGCTACCTTCTGTAGTACTGGTAATCCCTACAGGCTTGTTAAAGGCCAACAGGATGAAATTACTTTCTTCTTTTGGTTCGATATTATGGCCGTTTACCATCACTTTATCGCCCGCAAAAACCTGGTCGCCAACTTTAGCCCTTTTTCCATTGATGAAAACTGTACCCTTTTCGATATAACGGTCTGCTTCACGGCGTGAACATAATCCACTTTCACTGATGAATTTATTTAAACGGGTTGCAGAGTTATTGTTCATGCTGCAATTTTACGGAAATAAATCGTGTTATCCATTCTTCATGCTGGCAACAAATGAACCGATTGTGCTTTTAAGTGCGGTTAAAGTCTCCTTATGGGTAATCTCTCCCTCATTATTAATCTTCGCTTTTGCAAATGAGATAAGCTGAGGCGATACCCTCGCTTCAATTACGGTTAAAATATCTATTATGGACTGATAGGCTTTCTCGCCCTGAGTTGAAGCAACAAGTGCTAAAACTGGTTTGCCTGAAAATGATGCTGAGCTTACCGTCCAATCAAGCAGGTTTTTTAATGAGCCTGGTAAGCCCATTGCGTATTCTGGTGTAGAGATAATGATTCCATCTGCTTTTTTGATGGTTGAGCGAAGCGCTTCGACAGCCTGTGGTGGATTTTCCTGGTCTAAATCAGGATTGAAATGTGGAATGACCGCGATGGATGAAAAGTTGATTACCTCGAACTCTTTGCTCAAAAGCCTTGAGATGGCAGTGATGTAAAGTGCATTGGTTGATACTGCTTTCGTGCTTCCGGAGATTGCCAATATTTTTTTCATTGTTAAAAGTAGCAAAGCACAGATTGAAAATCAAGGTCGTGTGGTAATCGCGAAGTCATTTCAAAACAGGCTATCGAAACGCAGCAGGTTTCGATAGCTTATTCTGAATGATTAAAAACTAAAAATTTTGGTCATCCGCACTTGGTCCGTAACTGCCTGGGATAGGAATATCAAGTAATCTTAAATAAACACCCAGCTGTGCCCTGTGGTGAGTGGTTTGGCTAAGTGAATGGCGGATGGTTTCATATTTCGAATAATCTGCTAAAATCTGTTTGCCCATACTCAATACCCAGCGGCCATTTAAATCTTGTTCCGTTGCTTTTTCTAATTCTGCTTTTCCCAGCGCATAATTTTTCTCCAGGATTTTAACCAGATCACCGGCATTTTCTGCAGGTTGTTCTACATAAGGTGCTGTTTCAAAATCTACTCCCTCAGTCGTTAAAGCCATTGAAACCCAGCTCGGCAAATCGGCAATATGAACAGCGAGCGATTTCATTTTCATACTTTTTTCGTGCGGTGCCCAGTCAAATTTTTCTATCGGTACAATGGCCAGGAATTTTTTTGTGGTATTAAATTCGGCTTCTAATTCTTTCAATAATAATTTAATAATGTCCATATTTTTCTGGTTTGTTTTTTCTATTGTGTGTAATTCCATAAGTAATAAGTTAGCGATGCTCATGATTTTTGGTATTTGTTTACACAAAGGAAATATGGACCACTGACAACCCTATGGCAGTGTGAAAAAATAATTTAATTGAGAAATGTTTTATTCAAAAAATTGTATTTTTGTAGTAATGACGACATTAACCGTAAATATCGAAAACAAGAAATCTGAAAAAGCCGTAAAGGCTGTGCTTGATGCCTTGGGCTTGAACTACGAGGTTGCATCTAATATTAAAGCAAAAGAAAGAACACCAAATAGGGCTGAACAGGTACTCTATAAGCGCTTAAACGATTCTTTTGAACAAATCAACCTTCATCAGAAAGGAAAAATAGAATTACGCGATGCCAAAGATTTTTTAGATGAGCTTTAAGATTAAAACTGTTCCTAATTTTGAAAGGGAAGTTAAAAAAATCTTTAAGAAACATCGTGGCATAAAATCTGATTTATTAAAACTTGTTAATGATTTAGAAGTAAATCCTGAATTAGGAACTCATCTAGGCCAAAACATTTATAAAATCCGATTATCTATTTCTGGTACTAACAAAGGAAAATCCGGCGGTGCAAGGGTTATAACTTATGTCATTGTTATTGATAAAATAGTTTATCTTTCCGAAATATACCTCAAAAGCGACCATTCAACTGTAAATATTCAAGATGTGATACAACGTTTGAAAGATGCAGGGATTTTTGATTCTTAATAATTTACAGGAAGCAGATGCATGTAATCGCTCAGCGGCATGTGCTGCGTTTTTTTGAAAGGAATGCCCAGGTTTTTAAGGCAGATAATCCGGGTAAGATTAAAATCACGGTATTCATTCCGGTAATGGCACCAGGCAATTAAATGCCAGCTAAATGCATAGAAAATTAGCCCGATTGGCTCTACTTCTCTTTTGCTTATCTCATCTTTATTGTTTTTATAATCGAGTTCGATCAGGTGTTTTTCTGCAATAGCGTGTTGAATAAGCGACAGGTACTCAAAGTTAAAATTCAGTCTTTTCGGAATCTGCAATTTAATATGCTGATTTAAGGTTTCGAGCTTTTCTTTCTGACCCGTTTTTAATACTGCCTTTACTTTTGTCAAAGCTGAAGAATAATGCATGCGAATAGAATTGTCAGCAAATCCATTCACTAAACTTTCAACCAGCAGCAGCGCATTGGCTTCGTCCATATTAAAAGAAACAGGCGGCAGAAAATAGCCCTGCACCAGGTAATAACCCTTATACTGCTCAAAACTTACCGGTATCCCTTGTTCGCCTAATGCTTTAATATCACGATAAACTGTACGTATGCTCATGTTAAATCTTTCTGCAATTTTTTCTGCGGTAATGTATTTTCTAGATTGAAGCAGGGTTAAAATTCCGAAAAGTCGGTCGATACGATTCATAGTTTGTTTTTTGAGGTGATTAAAATTAAAGTTTTTTAATCAATTTTTCTTGTGGTACGTTATTTGTAAATGATAAATACATATCAATTTTAAAGGTTAAACCGTTATTACAAAGGTTAAACCAATACAATCTAATTAATGGCGGCTGTTATTCAGAAACGATTCTTCCGGGCAATAAAAAGTAAAGTGATCATAGGTTTTCTGTTCGCCTGTTTTGCGCTGCTATTGGCATGGGGTATCAGCAAGTTTGCTTTTACCAGGATGCTGAATACCGTGGAAGAAATTTCTGCGCCAAATGACCGGTTAAGGATCGTTAATGATCTTTCGCATAAGATAGCCAGGTTGGATCAATTGCAACGTGATGAAGCTTTTAATAAACAGGGCACCTATAGTTTTTTAAAGGAATCACGTAAATTAAGATCAAGTTTAGATACGCTGCGTAAATTATATCGTGGAGACTCTGCGCAATTGTCGAGGATAAAATCTATCAAAAATTTACTTTCCGATCGCGATAAACAATTTGTGAACTACCTTAAAGTAAGGGAAACACTCGTAAACACCAAATCTTTCTCTGACGAGGTTCAGAAATTGAATGAGCTAGTGGCTACACGTAGCAGGCAAACAGATAGTGCAGTATTAACTACCGAAACGACCACATCAACCACTACGGTTGCACCTGAAGAAGAACAAAAATCAAGGGGTTTCCTGAGTAAACTTTTTGGGAAAAAGAAATCAGATGTTTATAAAATCATCAACGAAGAATTTAAGGTTAAGCGCGATACCTTAAATGCAAAGGCCGAAGACAGCATCATGAAAAGCATGACGGGGTCGCTAAGGAATATCGAACTCGAACAGCGTCAGAAAAGCCAGAAATTTTTAAAACGGGAGGCTGACTTATCAAGTGCAAGTAATGCCTTAACGGCTAAAATGCTGCAGATTTTAAGAGAGGTTGAGGGTGAAGCGGTAGCCCAGGTTGATTTGAATGGTATACAGGCTAAAGAAGTAGTTAATGATGGAATTACACAGATCACTACCATTATCATTATCTTTTTTCTGTTAACGGTTATTCTGCTGTATTTAATTTTAGCAGATATTACAAAAAGCAACAGGTATAGAAAGGCTTTGGAGCTGGCTAAAGATGAAGCAGAATACCATGGTAAAGCGAAGCAGCGGTTCCTTTCAAACATGAGCCACGAGATCAGAACCCCGCTACAGTCTATTTTAGGCTACGCCGAACTGATTACCCAGCAGGATGTGCCCAATAAAAAAGATGTAGATGCAATCTATCAGTCTTCCATCCATTTACTTCAGATTGTTAACGAGGTATTAGATTATAACCGGATTATTTCTGGAGAATTTAGCTTCAATAATCAGGTATTTAATATCAAAAAAGCCTTAGATGAAGTAGTTTCAGTAATGCGGCCATTAGCGGAACAGAAATCACTTCAGTTAAATACAGCACTTGATCTTGCCGATTTGGAGTTTGTAAAGGGGGATGCTTTTAGACTAAAGCAGATTTTATTTAACTTATTGGGTAACGCTGTAAAATTTACCCTTAAAGGTGAAATTAAACTTGCTGTATCTTACAAAAAACAAGGTGAGGATCTGCATTTTCATTTTAACATAAAGGATTCCGGAATAGGGTTTGAAGAAAAAGATATTCCTAAAATATTTAATGAATTTGAGCAGATAGAATCTCCTGAAAAATATATTATTAACCCGGCCGGTACAGGTTTGGGCCTGCCTATTGTTAAATCTTTGATTGAAACTCAGGGAGGAAGAATTTATGTGAAAAGTAAACCGGGCATTGGTACCACATTTAATATTTACATGAAATATGAAAATACCACTGAGCGTGTAAATGATGCTTTAGATTTAGAGCATTATGCAATTGTAAACCCGGGTACGGTTTGGGTAATTGATGATGATAAACTAATTCTCGATTTATGTGGAATGATTTTTCAGAAAAACAAAATCCCTTATAGAAGTTTTACCCAGGTAGCAAATATTTTAAATACTGAACCCGACCCCGATTTAAGGTATGTTTTGGTTGATATGCGTATGCCTGAAATGACAGGTTTCGAACTTTGCCATTTATTAAAAAAGAAACTGCCGCAAAATATTAAATTCTATGCCATCACTGCACAGGTTTTGCCCGAAGAGCGAGAGATGGTTTTGAGTGAGGGTTTTGATGGTTTAATTATGAAACCGTTTAGAGCGGTCGATATCCTGTCTATATTTGATAAAACAGAAGTATTAACAGAGCAGCCCGAATTTGATTTTTCTTCCATAGAAAAAATGACTTTTGGCGATCAGGAGATGCTGGAAAAAATCTTAAACCGCTTTAAGCAAGATTCGATCGATGATGCTGCCGAACTCAAAAAACACCTTGACGAAAATGACCAGGATAAAAGCAGGTTATTGGTTCATCGCCTTGCAGGGCGTACGGCACAGATGGGTTCGAAGACATTGGCCAATGCCTTTAGAGTTTTAGAAATAGAAATAGCCGAAAAAGGGTTAACGGAGAACACTAAATCTGAAGTGCTGTTACAGATCAGAAAGCTGAATAATTTAATTGCCTTTATGGAAAAAATGGACTATGCTAATGCCGGGTAACTACTCTATCCCGTAACGTTCCATTTTGGCATATAGTGTTTTACGATCAATGTTTAAGATTTTAGCAGCTTTTGATTTGTTATGCCTTACTTTGATTAACGTTTCCGTAATCAACGCTTTTTCATTCTGTTCATTAACTGCTTTCAGATCGGATGAATTTCCTGGAGCTGATTGCTGATGGACAGAAATCATCATTTCATCAGGTAATGCACCAATCTGGGCAATATCGCCCGGGCTCAATAAAACCATTCGTTTAATCACATTGCTGAGCTCGCGCAGGTTTCCTGGCCAATCGTAGCTCAACAACAATGCTTTCGCTTCAGCAGATACACTTTTAACATTCCGGTCTAAATCACGGTTTGATAATTGTATAAAGTGATTGATGAAAAGTTCTAAATCTCCACCCCTTTCTCTTAATGGCGGAAGCTGAATTTTGAATTCATTTAAACGATGATATAAATCTTCTCTAAATTCCCCCTGTTGCATGCTGTTGGCCAGATCATCGTTGGTAGCCGTGATGATGCGAACATTAACTGGAATCTGTTTGGTACTGCCTAAAGGCTGGATTATCCTTTCCTGTAAAGCCCTAAGCAATTTAATCTGCACTTCGTAACTCAGGTTACCTACTTCATCTAAAAATAACGTTCCACCATTAGCGGCCTCAAATTGACCTTTTTTGTCATTCAGCGCTCCTGTAAACGCCCCTTTTACGTGACCGAATAATTCGCTCGCAGCTAAATCTTTCGATAATGCACCACAATCTATGGCTACGAAAGGTTTATCAGCACGTTTGCTTTGCTGGTGAAGGGTTCTGGCTGCAAATTCTTTCCCTGTGCCGCTTTCACCCTGTATAATTACCGACATGTCTGTAGGGGCTACCAAATTAATGTGTTCATACAGTTTATCTGCAATTGCACTTTTCCCTTTTATAAAATCGCTGTTTATTTCTTTTGGTTCAACACTTTTTAAATCCTTTTTAGTTAAAGAATTTTTAATCACCATTAATAACTCATCTGGATTAACTGGCTTGGTAATGTAATCAAAGGCACCCAATTGGATAGATTTTACCGCTGTGCGGACATCATTAAAACTGGTCATGATAATTACCGGAATGGAAAGACCCAAATCACGAAGATGAGTAAGCACTTCAAATCCGGTTCCGTCTGGCAGGCGGTAATCGATTAAAAGTAAATCGAATGTATTGGTTTCAACTTGCTTAAATGATTGCTTTACTTGGGTTACAAGGGTAATTTCGTGACCGTTTTTGGTTAAAAAACCATCAAGTAATTGAGCAAATGTGGTATCGTCTTCTAAAATCAGGATTCTCGCCATGTAACAAAAATAAGAAAAGCCGGACATAATCCGGCTTTCTTATCATAGGTAGATGTAATTATTTGGGTTTTATTGTACGGGCTTACCGTCTTTATCAATTTTAACAGAACCAGTTTCTGCTTCTTTCTTAACATTAATCAGGTAGTATTCCTTTGTTCCTTCTTTAACAGACCAGGCTTCTGTAGCGGTCCATCCTTTGTACGCATCAGATTTTAATGCGGTTGTAACTGGGGCTGGAAGTTCTTCTAATTTAACCGGAGTTTTCACTGCACTGTCTTGAACTGCAACAATAGCAGCATTTTTAATTGTATTTACTTCACTTGCCTGTACTGCTGAGAATCCTGCAAAAGCTAAGAACGCAGCTGATAAAATTAATTTTTTCATGGTATATATTTTTTAGTGATGCACAGCCTGGAGGCTGCGCTTATATTGATTATGCCTTTATGGCGTATTTATTTTAAATTATTGAACTGGTTTACCGTCTTTATCAAATTTAAGTGAACCTGTTTCTGCTTCTTTTTTAACATTTACTAAATAATACTCTTTAGTACCTTCTTTAACTGTGAAAGCTTCAGTTGCTGTCCAACCTTTATAGGTGTCAGATTTTAATGCTGTTGTAATCGGCTCAGGAAGCTCTTCCAATTTAATCGGAGTTTTTACTGCACTATCTTGAACTGCAACAATTGCTGCGTTTTTGATTGTATTTACTTCACTTGCCTGTACTGCTGAGAATCCTGCAAAAGCTAAGAACGCAGCTGATAAAATTAATTTTTTCATGGTATATATTTTTTAGTGATGCGCAACCCGAAGGCTGCGCTTATATTGATTATGCCTGTGTGGCGTATTTATTTCTGATTATTGAACTGGTTTACCGTCTTTATCAAATTTAAGTGAACCTGTTTCTGCTTCTTTTTTAACATTTACTAAATAATACTCTTTAGTACCTTCTTTAACAGCGAAAGCTTCAGTTGCTGTCCAACCTTTGTAGGTGTCAGATTTTAATGCTGTTGTAATCGGCTCAGGAAGCTCTTCCAATTTAACTGGCGTTTTCACTGCACTATCTTGAACTGCAACAATTGCAGCATTTTTGATTGTATTTACTTCGTTTGCTTGTACTGCTGTGAATCCTGCGAATGCTAAAGTAGCGGCTAAAATGATCTTTTTCATGATGTTACGTTTTAATATGATTAGTAACTTTCGTTACTGTTTAAATACTTGTTAATTATGTAGCGTTAATTTTGTATTGATTATTGAACTGGTTTACCGTCTTTATCGATTTTTACCGAACCGGTTTCAGCTTCTTTTTTCACGTTAATTAAATAATACTCTTTAGTACCTTCTTTAACCGACCAAGCTTCAGTAGCGGTCCAGCCTTTGTAGGCATCAGATTTTAATGCGGTTGTTACTGGCTCAGGAAGTTCTTCCAATTTAACCGGAGTTTTCACTGCGCTATCTTGAACTGCAACAATTGCATTAGTTTTAAAATCGTTTACTTCACTTGCTTTTACTGTTGAGAATCCTGCTAATGCTAATACTGTAGCTGCTAAAACGAACTTTTTCATAGTATATATTTTAAAATTTAATTTGTGTAACAATACTTGCTAATGTTTCATAATGATGCCAAATGGATCTTTTTATTTAAATAATTGATTTACAGTGTATTGATTTTGTGCCAAAGTTTTAATGTTGTGGAGTTTATCCACACTTTGTGGTGAATGACTACAAGTTTTGCCGTTATTTATGATTAATAACAAATTCTTGTGCAGTCAGATGTTACCATCTGACGGATTTTAAAAATTTCTTCGGGTTAATTGGCTGTTAGATGGTAACATCTGACAGCACACTGAATATTTTCAAAAAAAATAATTTTCAATTTTTGGAAAAAGAAGATTTTTTTCTATCATTGCAGCCCGATTAAAGCCTCCTTAGCTCAGCTGGTAGAGCAACTGACTTGTAATCAGTAGGTCATTGGTTCGATTCCGATAGGAGGCTCTTTTTCTTTCTCACATTTCTAATTTCTTTAGAATAGTAATTTTCAAAAATGATTTTATAATCAAAATAGGGCAGCTATAGAAAAATATTTTATTTGCTCCGCTTATTCCGCTAATTTGCGATATGTTAAAATATTTTTCAGCTGATTGGATCTTTCCTGTTTCAACTCCACCAATTAAAAACGGAGTGGTAGTTGTAAATTCAGATGGCAAAATTGAAGAAGTGTTAACCAGAGAAGATACCGAAAACTTTGATTTGGATATCGTAAAGTATAAAGGAGCAATCGTTCCAGGCTTTATTAATACTCACTGCCATTTAGAATTATCGCATATGTTGAATCAAATCCCTGAGCAAACGGGTTTGGTAGAATTTGTACAACATATTATTAAAAGTAGACAGGGTGATATAGCGGAGATCAAACAGGCAATGTATGCAGCCGACCAGGAAATGTTCGAAAACGGGATTGTAGCCGTTGGCGATATTTCCAATCAAATTTCATCTAAAGAAGTAAAAGAGAAGAGTAAAATCCATTACCACACCTTTATAGAGGCCATGGGTTTTAATCCCGATAGGGCCGTTGCCATAATGGATGATGTTAAGAGAATTAAACAGGATTTTAAACCTCTAAAAACATCTATTGTTCCACATGCACCTTATTCAGTATCTTCAGAATTGTTTAAATTGATTAAAGAGGAAGCCGAAAAGGATAATACCTTTATTAGTGTTCACAATCAGGAAACTGACAACGAAAATGCTTTTTTCGAAAATAAAACAGGTGGTTTTTTAGATCTCTATGAATTTTTAGGACTGGACATCACTTTCTTCGAGCCAACTCATAAAACATCATTACAGAGTTGGCTACCTTATATTAATGCGCAAAAGACATTGTTGGTGCATAACACGGTTTCGAGTAAAGCAGATATTGCTTTTGCAAAAGAACGTAACAATAATTTATATTGGTGCCTTTGCCCTCAGGCCAATTTGTATATCGAAAATGCTTTACCTGATGTTGATCTGTTAATGGATGAAAACGTAAAGATCACCTTGGGAACAGATAGTTTGGCCAGCAACCATCAACTTAATATGCTATCTGAAATGCTCACCTTGCAGACATGTAAACAGGTTTCTTTTGAAAAACTGTTGAGCTGGGCAACAATAAACGGAGCCGAATTTTTGGAGCTTGATCAACAAATTGGAACAATAGAGGTTGGTAAAAAGCCAGGGTTGAATTTAATCCAACTGTCAGCTGATTTTAAAATTGAAAGTGACAAAGTACAGCGACTGATTTAAAGAAAACATTCATTCTTTAACCTTAAAAATCGCTTGTTTTAAAGGGTCATTTATCTTGGTCCTGAGTTTTAATGTCACTTTAGACTTTATACATCAAAAATTGGCTTTTTTGATGTATAAGGGTATCATTTCAATTTATTTAATGCGATTTTAGAATTGTATAGAGTTCTTTCAGAATAAAATGATATTTCAATAATTTGCCAACCATTTGTAAAGTAAATTTCCTCATGAACCCAATCTGTAAACTATTTAATATTAAATACCCGATTATTCAGGCCGGAATGGTTTGGTGCAGTGGCTGGAGACTGGCTTCAGCGGTTTCTAATGCAGGAGGCCTGGGTATTATTGGCGCAGGTTCAATGTATCCTGAAGTATTAAGATCGCATATTCAAAAATGCAAATTGGCAACTCACCAGCCATTTGGTGTTAATATTCCATTGCTTTATCCTAATATTCAGGAAGTTATAGATGTGGTAATTGAAGAGAAGGTAGAAATTGTATTTTCTTCTGCCGGTAATCCTGCAACATGGACCAGTTTTTTAAAAGAAAAGGGTATTACTGTGGTTCACGTAATTGCGAATACAAAATTTGCCATAAAAGCGCAGGAAGCTGGTGTTGATGCGATTGTTGCTGAAGGCTTTGAGGCGGGTGGGCATAACGGGAGGGAAGAAACTACCACCATGTGTTTAATCCCGATAATTAAAGCACTCGTTAATATTCCGGTCATCGCAGCTGGTGGCATCGGGAGTGGTAAAGCCATGCTGGCTGCATTTGCCTTAGGTGCTGATGCCGTTCAAATCGGTTCAGCTTTTGCAGTGGCTGAAGAATCGTCTGCTCATCCGGCATTTAAGCATAAAATTATTGCCGCTAATGAGGGTGATACTAAGCTGGCGATGAAAAAACTGGTACCGGTAAGATTACTGAAGAATGAATTTGCCGATGCTATTGCCAATGCTGAAGCGGATGGAGCAAGCCGGAATGAACTGGCTGATCTTTTGGGCCATGCCAGGGCGAAACTGGGAATGTTTGAAGGCGATATGGAAAATGGCGAACTTGAAATCGGTCAGGTTTCGGCGATGCTGAAAGAAATCAAGCCTGCAAGCGTTATCCTCGAAGAAATATGGCAGGAATTTAAAGTAAAAATGGCCCAGCTTACGCAACTGCAAAACGGATTGGATAGCTAAATCGACATATTGCCATGTAGAAGCTTATTCTCACCATATTAAGGTTTAGATCACTAACAACAATTTTTATTGTTTCTGGGAATTGTGGGCATGGTAAAGATGGGGGGCAATTTTTAGACATCTCAGTCATTTTAAAAAGCCGCTCTATTTCAAACCTAATGATCAGATAATCCTTTTTATACCTGGAATCATCAGAATAATTGAGCCTAATAAAAAGCTTCCCATTACCACAAATGGGGACAGAACTAAAAATTTGATAGCCGGATCTGCCAACCAGTATTTAAACGTAAGTGAAACTCCTGTAATTACCAATGGATGGAAAATATAAGTCGAAAAGGCACATCTGGATAGTTTACTCAATAATGGCGATGATTGATTCCACGAATTTTTGCCCAAGCTCAATAACGCTGTCAGAATCGAAAATCCTATGCATTGCTCCCAAACAGCATACAATAGCGATTGCCAGTGAAAACCGCCTGAATACCAGGCAATGGGCATGTCTAGCTTAGTCCTGATCAGAAAGAACAAGGGAAAAAACATTAAACCTAACCATGCAGATCGCTTGAGGCTTTTACCAACTTTTAAAGATAAGCCATCAAACCATTGATTCTTATAAGCCAATAAACCTATAATAAACATCACGATATATTGTGGAAAGTGACCCAACTGAAATCCAAATGGTTTAAACACCCAACCAACTGGAAATACGATTCTAACCAAAAAGGTGAGAACCCCCAATAAAACAGCAAAAAGTAAAATGCTGCCAGTACCGGGTGCTGGCATAGATTTTTTAAATTTAATAACAATCAGGTTTTTCGCGCCAACATAAAGTAATGTAAATAGCAATAGGGCTGCAACAAACCATAGTACGCCAAAATCAATCCAGGTATGATAGCCTGAAAGATATTGCAGATAAGTAATGTGATTACCCTCTGAAAAATAATAAACGAGGTAACTTAGTAATGGCGACAGCACAAAAGAATAAAACAACAATGGGGTGCCGAGCCTGATGAGGCGGTCTCCTAAAAATTGCCAGCTGCCTTTTCTATCATAAGATGGTGCCGTAAAGTATCCCGACAGTAGGAAAAAAAAGCCCATAAAAAACGATTGGTTTAAGCTTACAAAAATTGTTGATGGTATAATAGCAGCCATGTGAGTTGTTTTTTCAGTATAGTACCATCCACCTGGAGCGCAATACACGATAATAGTATGATGTAATATGACTAACGCTGTTAGAAATATCTTAAGGTTATCAATATAAAATAGTTTGCTGGCTTTTTCTGGAGTGATTTGCTGAAGTAATATTTTTGATGACATAACAGAATGTGTTTCTTGGTTGATCAGGTTTGGTTAACCCAGTACTTACGCAAACATATAATGGAAACGACGTAGTTTATTGTCGATGTTACCAGCAGCAAATCTTTGTGATTAACAACTAGGCTAGCTGCTTTGGAGTAAGAAGGAGTTCTTGGTAAAGTGCATTAAACGCAATAAGCTGCGACCTTGAAACGGGTACCTGATCAACAGTATGATCAAAGGAAAGCATGTAGCCCTGCGAGTTTCCCGTCACGTTTTTTATATAATGCATGTTTACCAGGAAGGTTCTGTGGCAGCGGAAGAAATTACGATTTGGTAAAAGCTGTGATTCAAATTGTGTTAGGGAAATTCTTTTTAGCTCTGTATTTAGTTGGTTATTATTGCAGGTTGTTATTTCGATGTAATTCCCGTCTGCTTTAGCAAAAAGTAAATCGTTTAAATCTAAACTGAAATCGTCTTGCCTGACCTGGGTTTTGATGTAAATTAAGGCACTGGCCGTATTATTTTCTAATTGAGGAGGTAGCGGTGTAAACTGGAAAATTAGGAAAGAATCTTTTTTTGATTCAAAATAGAATATCGCCAGCCTCATAAAAAAATACAAAAGTATACCTGCTACAAAACAGTTTCTCACCTCTTCCCATAAATAACGCCATGTCCAATTATTTGGATTTAAGTAAATCAGATCGCGGATCAGGAAATTACATATCCCTGTGGAAAGAAGTAAAATGCCAATATGTGCGTATTCCCATATCAAAGACCAGCTTTTATTTTCAGAATCCTTGGCCCGTAAATGATTTAATGCAATAAAATAAAAATACAGGATTATTGCAGGTAATAATGCATGGAAGCAGCATATTATAATATAGTTAACTTTCTGTTGCGATGCACTAACCTCAAAAGGCTTCAGGAGGATTAAAAATCCGAGGATAACACCAAAAATAACGGAAACGGTTTTAAAAAGATTTTTCTTGCAGTAGCGATTTGGGTAATCAATTTCTTTAAATAAATGCTTTCGGTTGAAATAAATCTTCATTGTAAATGTCCGTTTTCAGACTCATCAAATTTATGGAATTTTATGTAAGGTAGATTTGAGAAGGGGTAAAAGCTTCAATTGGTGAAGGACTTCATTTCTTAAAATACTTGAAATAATGGATAATTGATCTGGGAATTGGCATATCAGGCTCGAAATGTTTGTTTGTACAAAGTGGTTTTGTGCAATATACTGATCGTGTAAATAAGGCCAAGTCGAAAATAGGTAATTGTAAACTTAGATCTTGGGGCAAATGGTTGATTGGTATTGTTTTCGTTTATTTGAATGACATATATGCGATAACAACAGCTTGCTTTACCTTTCAAAATTAGCGGTACTGTACTTTTTCAAGTAAAGAAACAGTGTGTGAGAGGTTTTGGATTATTTTATCCTTAAGTTCGATGGTTTTATTTTTCTCACTTAGCAGGCTTTTAAGCCTTTTAATCTCTTCTGCTGATGCTTGTGTTTCCTTTTTACTGAGCTCAGAAAATAGCTTACCCTTTTCGTAATAACTGAAAAAATTGTAGCCCAGTATTTCACTCACATTGGCCAGCAGGGAAACATCCAGGGTGGAGCTATTGATGATTTCCTGTGCTTTGGTTTTGCTAATGGCCATTTTTTCTGCGAATATGGAAACAGGAATCTCTTTGGTTTTCATTTCCTTCCAGATCATCAATCCTATGTGTACACTCATTATCGTCTCCGTTTTAAAATTCAAATTACCTAAATGTTAGCCTATTCCGGAAAAATTAGTGTTAATGATAACCAGTCTAATTATATTTTGGGTCAACAGGTAATTCATTCACTTTTTATACAGATTCTGATTGCAAGTGAAGAAACCAGTGTAAAAAATAGCATTGGCAGATAATTGTAAATTTATTATACTCATATCTGGAAACTTGGTAGTTCTAATTTAAAACGTGATGGATTTTATAACTTAGCCGAATAATCGCCTATAGATTCGTTAAGTCAGTTCGGTGCTATCATTCATGTGTTAAAGAATTGTGATAATTCATTTACCTTTGTACCGGTAAACATTTCAACTTTACAACAATAAATGAAACACCTCAATATAAAAGTAACAGGTAAAGTGCAGGGCGTTGGCTTTAGAGAAACGACTAAAATTATCGCCAACCAAATGATGGTAAATGGTTTTATAAGGAACGAAAAAGACGGATCGGTTTATATAGAAGCAGAAGGTGAAGAAATCTTTTTGGAGGAATTTGTAAACTGGTGCCATGAAGGACCGGACCGTTCACGTGTAGAAAATGTGGAGGTAAGCGATGGCGAAGTGAAAAACTATCGTAATTTTGAAATCTTTAAAAAGTAACAAGTATTCTGTATCAAGTAGCAAGATCGCTATCCTCGTATAATCTTGATACCTGATACTTTTATCTCTATACTAAATGTCTGTATATAAAAAGTTTCTTGGGCAAACCATGATTTATGGTATCAGTACCATTTTTTCGAGGTTGTTCAATTTTATTTTAACGCCTGTTTACACGGGTGTTTTCGCTCCTGGTGTTTATGGTGTTTTTACCAAAATGTTCAGTTATGTGTCCATTATCAATCCAATATTGGCTTTTGGGATGGAAACCACCTTTTTCAGGTATTTAAATAAACATGAAGATCGGAAGCAGGAAGTGTACAACAACAGCTTTTTGGTAATCGCTTTTATATCAACCCTGTTTTTAATCACCGCATTAATTTTTACCGATTACCTGGCCAGGTATACTTTAGACGGAGACATCGCCGAATTGGCCGATCAAAAATCTTACATACATTATTTCGCATGGATTTTATTTGTAGATGCCATCAGTGTAATTCCATTCGCCAAATTAAGGGCCGATGGAAAGCCATTTAAATATAGCTTAATCAAGTTTCTCAATATAGGTACATTTGTAGGCTTAAATCTGGTGTTCATTTACGTGATCCCATTCCTCATCAAGCACGATATAATGAGCGGATGGTTTACTTCATGGTATAAAGGCCGGTGGGTGGGTTATGTATTCGTAGCTAATTTAATTGCGAGCATCGTCACGCTGCTCATGCTTATTCCACAGTTTTTAGAAATCCAGTTTAAGTTTAATAAAAGCTTATTTAACAATATGCTGGGCTATAGCTGGCCTGTTCTGGTGGCTAATTTATCGTTTATTATCAATGAAAATTTAGACAAAATTTTATTGGGTAAATACCTGCCGGAAAGTATTGCCAATCACGATGTTGGTATTTATGGAGCCGTATGTAAGCTGGCCATCTTCATCAGTATTTTTAATACGGCTTTTAGGTTAGGTGCCGAACCATTTTTCTTTAGTCACGCTAAAAATGCAAATGCAAAGCAAACTTACGCCAATATTTTATATTACTTTGTACTTGCTTTATCCATCCTTTTTGTAGGCTTAACAGCCAACATAGAAATCATCAAATATTTTATCAATTCAAGGTATTGGGTTGGACTCAACGCAGTTCCGTTTTTGCTGTTTGGTTATGTTTGTTTAGGTATTTATATGAATTTATCGGTATGGTACCGTTTATCCGATGAAACCAGGTACGGCTTATATATTTCTTTGGTTGGCGCTGTTTTTACCATCATTATGAACATTATCCTGATTCCAAAATTTAGTTATATGGGCTCAGCATGGGTATCAATGTTTGCCTATCTCATCATTATGGTTATTTCTTATGTACTTGGACAAAAGCATTACCCCATACCTTATAAACTCAAAGCAATGAGTATCTATATATTGGTTTCTATTGTTATGGTGTACTTATCTTTTTGGGTTTTTAAACGCAATATTTATATTGGAAACGGAATTTTAGTGCTATTTCTCCTGGGTATTTTCTATTTTGAGAAGGATAATGTGGCGAAAATGCTAAAGAAGTAAATCACTAGAATTAATCATCTAAAATCTCACATCTCCAATCTCATATCTAATAAAAATGGAAATAAAAATCATCAATACATCCGAACATCCTCTTCCACAATATGAAACTGCACATGCTGCAGGAATGGATTTAAGAGCAGCCATCACAGAAGAAATAATACTTAAGCCTTTACAGCGCCTATTGGTTCCAACGGGTTTGTTTATTGAGTTACCGATTGGTTATGAGGCGCAGATCAGGCCAAGAAGCGGCCTGGCCTATAAGCACGGTATTAGCATTGTAAATTCACCAGGCACAATTGATGCCGATTATCGTGGCGAAATAAAAGTTTTATTGGTAAATTTATCAGATACAGATTTTAAAATTATTGACGGTGATAGGATTGCCCAAATGGTAGTGGCCAAACACGAAACTGTGAGCTGGCAGCCTGTTACAGAACTAGGCGAAACTGCACGCGGCGAAGGCGGTTACGGACATACGGGGAAATAGTCCACAGTCCTAAGTCCTTGGTCTGGAGTAAATTATTTGGATTGATAAATGAGATGAAATACAAAGTACATTTTCTTGTTGGAGCTACTTTGGTGAGTTTCCAGGCTTTTGGGCAGGGAACGGATATGCCGATTGCCAATCGCGACAGCAATATGGTAAAGCAATTTTTTTTTGCAGGTCTGCGGGAGAAAATGTCTGAAAACTATGTCGTTGCTGCTACCAATTTCAATAAAATTGTTGGGTTGGACCCTAATAACCATGCTGCCTATTTTGAACTGGCCAATGCAAACCTGCGTTTAGATAAACTCCCGGAAGCTGAAGAAAACATAAAACAGGCAATTAAAATAAATACTGGTAATTTGTGGTACTGGCGTTTACTTGGAGAGATCTATAAACGCACCAATAAAATGCCCGAACTGATCGGGGTATTTAACCAGTTGATCCGTCTCGATCCTGAAAACGATGCCTATTATTTTGACAAAGCCAATGCGCAGTTTTTAGCCAATCAGTTAGATGCAGCAAAAAAAACTTATGATGAAATTCAGGTTAAATTCGGCGATTCAAGAGATCTGACCAATGCCAGAAAACGTTTTCAGGCAAATGGAAATGCTACAGAAAGTGATATTGTAAAATTATTGGAAGGCAACCAGGCCGATGTAAAGAACTATTTATATGCTGCAGGCTTGCTTTTGCAGAAGGGAAATGAACCGGAGGCATTAAAGGTGTTAACCAAGGCACAGCAGTTGGAACCCAATAATTTTGAGATTAACCTGGCTTTGGCCGACATTTACCGCAAGCAGAAAAATGACCAGGCCGCATTTTCTTCCTTAAAATTGGCATTTGAAAGCAGTGAAATGCCGCTCAGCGAAAAATTGAAGATCATCGCTGCACTTTTTCCTAATCTTAACCAGGCCCTTGTAGCCAAAAATGTAACTGAACTGAGTAAACTGGTAGCCGAAAAAAATCCTGCTGACGCAAAGGCATTGGCACTTTATGGCGATGTGCTTTATCAGCAGAATAACCTGAAAGAAGCATTGGCCCAATATCAGGCTGCTTTAAAACTTAACGAACAGGTTTATGTCGTTTGGGAACAGGTAATCAATATTCAAACCCTGCTAGGGCAGTATGAGGAAGCGATAAAAGTTGGCGATGAGGCTTTAAGCATATATCCCAATCAGGCCAGCTTATATTATTATGTAGCTTATGCGCTGTTTAAAACTGGTAAATATGAGCCTGCTCAAAACCATTTGAAAACGTCCTTACAGCTGGATGTGGATAATAAAAGCCTACAGGCACAAATTTATGCACTTCAGGGCGATATCTACATCAATCAGAATAATTTTCCCCTGGCTAAAACAGCTTTCGAAAAAACCATATCACTGGAGCCCGATAATTACCTCATTATGAATAACTACGCCTTCTATCTGGCGTTAAGAAATGATGAGCTAACAAAAGCGGCGAAATATGCGGAAACAGCTGCCAATGCAATGCCCAATAATCCCTCAATTGCAGATACTTATGCTTTCATTCTGTTTAAGCAACAAAAGTACGACCTGGCGAAAATCTGGATTGAAAAGGCTTTGCAAAACAATAGCAGTAAAAATGGTGTTTACCTGGAGCGATATGGCGATATACTTTTTATGAAAGGTGAAAAGGATGTTGCATTAATCCAATGGCAAAAAGCAAAAGAGGCCGGAAACGGATCAGAAGTATTAATTAAAAAGATAAATGAAAAGAAATATTTTAAATAGTGCAGTCCTGTTAGGAGCAGTAATTTTTGTTTCGGCATGTAAACCTAAGAAAGAAATTGTGGTGGCTCCTCCTACCAAAACGGAAACCAAAACTGACAATTCGAAAGCAGAGGCCTTAAGCTTATTAAATAGCAAACAACTTAAATTTAATACACTTTCTTTAAAAGCAAAAGCAACTTTAGATATTGCCGGCGACGCAAATGACGTTACCATGAATTTCAAAATGAAAGACAAGGAAACCATTTGGGTAAGCATTACAGCCTTAGGTGGAATGGCAGAGGTGGCAAGGGCTTTGATTACGCCTGATAGTATCAAGATCATGAACCGGATAAAAAGCGAATACCTCAAAAAGCCGTTTAGTTATATTTACAATTTCACCAACAAACAGGTGAATTTTAATACGCTCCAGTCCATTTTAACGGGTAATGCGATGGGTGAATTTTTAACCGCACAATCGGATGTTAAGGAGGAAAATGGTGTTTGGGTTGTTTCTGGAAGTAAATCGGAGTTAGATTACAAGCTGCTTTTTAATACACTTTTCAAAGTATCGGAGACGAACTTAAATGATGTTAGAAACGGACAGGCATTAAAAGTTACTTATACTGATTATCAAAAACTAAACGAATCTTTATTCCCAAGTGCTTTACAGATCAAAACACTGTCTAAAGCAAAAAAAATAAATATCGACCTTCAATTTGTGAAAATTGACGGCAATGTTCCTGTCGATTTTCCGTTTAATGTACCAAAGAGATTTAAGGTTGTAAAATAGCCCTTCAATTACAGTTGAATATTATGGTTTGCCAAATAGATCTGCTGCACTGCAACAGTCTGTTTGGCAATCTTTGCATTATATGAAGATTAAGTGAAGACGGTTCTGTAATAAGTGATTATGACCTTAGTATCTCAATTTTAAATACTTTTTACTGTAAAATTTTTATACTTTTGGCTTAATGAAGCTACAAAAACTCCTGTTTATCCTTTTTTTAAGCGTGTTAACTTTTTCGGCAGTTGCACAAACTGAAAGCCAGCTCAGAAGGAAAAAAGAAGCTATACAACGTGAAATCGAACAGCTTCAGAAGAATTTAAACAAAACTGCCAGTGGTAAAAAGCTTACTATACAGCAGATTAATACCATCAACGCACAGATTAGGTTGCGTCAGGATAAAATTGGTACCATTAACTCTGAAATAAAAAATCTGGATAGCCAAATCTCTCAGAACACAAATACCGTACATACATTACAAGGTCAGTTAGGCGATCTTAAAAAAGAGTATGCAGGCATGATCCGATTTGCCCAGCGCAACAGAAATTCGTACGATAAAATGATGTTCATTTTTGCATCGAAAGATTTTAATCAGGCATATAAAAGGATCAAATATTTACAGCAATTTAGTCAATACCGTAAAAAACAAGCTGGATACATTGAAAATACACAGCAAGACCTGAACGGCAAAATTAAAGTGCTGGATAAAACACTAAGGGAAAAAAGTGATTTATTGAAGGAACAGGAAAGAGAGCGTGAGCGTTTAAGCAAAGATAAAAGTAAACAATCAGTAGAGTTAAACAAACTGAGCAAGGACGAAAGGCGGTATAAACAGGATATTACCAGCCGTAAAAAACAACAAGCGCAGATAGACAGGGCCATTAGTGCTGCAATTCAGCGGGCAATTGAAGAAGCGAGAAGGAAGGCCGCAGAAGAGGCAAGAAGAAAAGCGGCTGAAGAAGCACGGATTGCGGCAGCAAAAGCCAAGGCTGAAAACAAGCCGGTACCAACTGCTCCGGCTGCTCCTACAGCCAAAGCGAAATCGACTGGAGAATTGCTTACCGCAACACCAGAGGCAGCGAGATTGTCGGCAGGTTTTGAAAATAACAGGGGAAGGTTACCTTGGCCGGTAGCAACAGGAACAATAACCGAAAGGTTCGGTATGCATAAAATAGACCAGGCAAGTTATACCAACGATGGGGTAGATATTACTACTACCGACGGGGCGCCGGTTAGGGCTGTGTTTGCAGGTAAGGTTGCTGCGGTTCAGGTAATGATGGGTAGAACGGTGGTTTTAATCAACCACGGTGAATACTTTACAGTATATCAGAACCTGAGATCGGTTAGCGTGAGTGTAGGTAATTCTGTCGATACCAAACAAACCATTGGGGTTGTTGCCAACACTGGTGATGATGCGGTTCTGAAGTTTCAGATCAGAAGGGGACAGGCAGCGTTAAACCCTGAAGCCTGGATTAGTAAATAAACTTAAGACAAGTTAAAATGTCTATATTTGTATAAATTATATTAGTGATGTATCAAGGCACGTTATTAGAGTTTTTAAACATGGGTGGATCGGAGATCGTGCTCATTTTAGTGGTAGTTCTATTGTTGTTCGGAGGTAAAAAATTACCTGAATTGGCAAGGGGACTGGGGAAAGGAATCAGAGAATTTAAAGATGCCTCTGATGGTGTTAAGCGTGAAATCCATAGGAATATTAATGCTATGGACTTAGATAAAGAAGAAGCGGAAGAAACAGCTGTAAATACCCATAGTCAACGTCATCACCCAACAGAGGAATCACCTGTTGATGAAAAGGTTGAGTCAGGTGTGCCACATATCGATTTGGCAAAACCTACGGACGAAAAAATTATAACTGACAAAGAAAAAGTTTAAACAAAAAGGTTATGTTAAATACAACAATAGCAGCAATGCTTGGAACACCAGAAATTATCATTATTGCGGTAGTGGTATTGTTATTATTTGGTGGTAAAAAAATTCCTGAACTAATGAGAGGTTTAGGTAAAGGTGTTAAAGAATTTAAAGATGGTAAAGATGGCGTTGATGGCGAGCAAGTAGATCCGTCTAACCGTGATAAAACTGTTTAATTGCAATAATTTTTAGTTTTGAAGAAATACAGCTCTCTTAAGGAGATTCAAATACTCATTTCGCAAAAGCAATTAACTTTACCCGATTTATTGGCTTATTATTTTAAGCAAATTGAACAAAATGAACACCTCAATGCATTTAATGAGGTGTTTTTTTTATCGGCCGAAGTTCAGGCGAAAGCGATACAGCAGAAAATAGAAGATGGTACTGCGGGTAAACTCGCTGGGATGGTAATTGGTATTAAAGATAATATCTGTTATGAAGGCCATATCGTTACGGCATCATCAAAGATGCTCGAAGGCTTTGTATCTCCATATTCTTCTACAGTTGTGCAACGTTTGTTACAGGAAGATGCCGTTATTATCGGCCGTTTAAACTGTGATGAATTTGCTATGGGCGGCTCCAATGAAACGTCATATTATGGGGTTGCTAAAAATGCGGCAAATCCCGAACTTGTTCCGGGTGGATCTTCAGGCGGCTCTGCTGTTGCCGTTCAGGCCGATATGTGTTTGTCTGCCCTGGGTACCGATACTGGTGGTTCGGTAAGACAACCGGCTGCTTTTTGCGGACAAATTGGACTTAAACCAACCTACGGACGTATTTCAAGGTATGGTGTGATTGCTTATGCTTCCTCTTTCGATCAGGTTGGTCCTATTACATCTTCAGTAGAAGATGCTGCTTTGCTCTTACAGGTTTTAGCTGGTGCTGACGATTATGATTCTACAGTTTCTCCTGTTGCAGTACCCGATTATCCTGCTCATTTGAATGAGCGTAAAAAACAAAAAATAGCAGTATTAAAGGAAACTATTGAGAGCGAAGCCCTTAATCCTGAAATCAAATCTGCTATTTTAAAATCAATTGAACAGCTTAAGGCTGATGGACACGCTGTTGAGTATGTTTCTTTTGATCTGTTGGATTATTTGGTTCCTGCCTATTATATTTTAACAACGGCCGAAGCTTCTTCCAACCTTTCTCGTTATGATGGTGTTCATTACGGACATCGTAATATGGAAGCGAAATCCCTGAATGAACTTTATAAATTATCCCGCGCGGAAGGTTTTGGCGAAGAAGTAAAACGCCGCATCCTTTTGGGTACTTTTGTTTTAAGTGCAGGATATTACGATGCATATTATCAAAAAGCACAGCAGGTCCGTCGATTGATTAGAGAAAAAATGGATCTTCTGTTTGAAGATTACGATCTTATTCTGTCTCCTGTGGCGCCAACAGCAGCTTTTAAAATTGGTGATCATGTTCAGGATGCAATTGTGATGTACATGGCTGATATTTTTACCGTATTGCCTTCTTTAAGCGGAAATCCGGCAATTGCTTTGCCAATAGGCAATAATGCGGCAGGTTTACCGTTAAGTATACAATTTACAGCCAAACATTTTGAGGAAGATAAGCTTCTGGCTTTTTCTCAGGCATTTTTATCATAGTTTTATCGTCATTGCAAGGTACGAAGCAATTTTAATGCAAAAGGCATTATAGTAAGTATGGCAATGGCATTTTATTAACTGTTTTCCAGAAGTAGTCTGGAAGGTTCGCAGATTCTTAACTTTTCCCTTATTGAGGGAGAAAAAGGAATCTGTTTAAAGGTTTGTGAAAACACAAACTACGGTTAATGAAAATTTGAACCAATAGCCCATGATTAAAAAATTACTTTTTGCTTCAATTTGTGCTTGTTTAGGATACGTTTCTTCCTCGTCTGCGCAACAAACACTCAAACTGGATAGTCTTCCGAAGATTCATAACAACATCTTTATCAATACCGATACTGTAGCTGTACCGGTTGTTTCTGAAAACCCATTAACCATGGGGCAGAACTTTATCTATAAGCTCAGGCTAGATTCTATCGCTAAAACGGTACCCCTTCCATACAACGAATACGTTCAGCAGTATATTGATATTTATGCCAAGCGTAAAGATATGTTTGGCAAAATGATCGGCTTATCAAGCTATTACTTCCCGATTTTTGATAAGGCTTTAAAAGACTATAACATTCCGCAGGAAATAAAATATTTAACTATCGTCGAATCGCAGATGAATCCGCATGCGATTTCGAGAGTAGGGGCAACAGGTATCTGGCAGTTTATGTTTGGTACTGGCAAGGCCTATGGACTAAAGATGGATAATTTCGTAGATGAACGCAAAGATCCTATTCAAGCCAGTTATGCTGCGGCAGCATATTTTAGAGATGCTTTTGAAGAACTTGGCGATTGGCTGTTGGCCATTGCTGCTTATAATTGTGGAAAAGGGAACGTTAATCGTGCTATTGAAAAAGCGGGATCAAGAGATTTTTGGGTAATCAGACAGTTTTTGCCTAAGGAAACCAGAAACTATGTACCGGCATTTATTGCTGCGGTTTATGTGATGAACTATTCCCACAAACATCAGATTACGGCACAGGCTTCGAACATGTTTTTAAAAACTGATACCGTTCAAACTACCCGTTTCGTTTCGCTATCTACACTTGCAAAAGTGTTGAATATTGATGAGACGGCGATTATAGCCTTAAATCCATCCTACAAGAAAAAGATCGTAAATGGTACGGATGATGAGCCGAAGCGTATTGTAATGCCTAAGTTAAGGGATATCGACTATGCCGGTATTTATGATGTGTTAAACAATCAGGAAGTGGATGTAAACATGAAAGTGGTGGCTGCCAGTACCGACGATGTAAGAGATTTAAGAAAGAAAAAAACTAAAAGTATAGCTACGTCAGCTGTAGTTTATCATAAAGTTACCTCAGGACAAAGTTTAACAGCCGTTGCCGAAAAATATGGTGTAGAAGTACAGGATTTAAGGGTTTGGAACGGTTTAAAAAGCAAAACACTGGTACCCGGACAAAGATTAAAGATCTACGCCAAAAACCGTACACCATTAAAAGTACCATCATCGTTTTTAAGTTACAAGGTTAAAACCGGCGATACCTTGTCTGAAATCGCAGAGAAATTTGAGGGTGCAACCGTTCAAAGCATCCGAAGAGACAACCGTTTATCAAAAGCAGGGTTGCAAGTTGGAATGATTCTGAAAATTAGCAAGGGATAATACCTTAAACTGAACCACGATATTTTTTTTGATCAGGTATACTGAAATCGTCTGGTAACAATTGGTTTAATCTATTTGGCGTTACCGGCAGATTAGTTTCGCATCTGGTTTAATTTATGAACAGCTTTTTATTTTAAGCCTCATAAAAAGAATTGTACCTTTGCGGCGTCACTAATAAGTTACTTAATGAGTAATACGAATAGAAAGCAAGATGCGTTGGATTACCACTCGCAGGGCCGTCCCGGAAAGATACAAGTAGTACCTACTAAACCAACAACATCGCAAAGGGATTTAACCCTGGCATACTCTCCAGGAGTTGCAGAGCCTTGTTTAAAAATAGCAAACAATAAAGAGGATGTTTATAAATATACCGCTAAAGGTAATTTAGTTGCAGTAATCAGTAATGGAACAGCCGTTTTGGGGCTGGGCAACATCGGTCCTGAGGCAGGTAAACCGGTAATGGAAGGCAAAGGCCTGCTATTTAAAATATTCTCCGACATCGATGTGTTTGATTTAGAGTTGGATACCGAAAATGTAGATGATTTTGTAAAAATCGTTAAGGCTTTGGAGCCAACTTTCGGAGGGATCAATCTGGAAGATATTAAGGCCCCGGAGTGTTTCGAGATTGAGCGCCGTTTAAAACAGGAGATGAATATTCCTGTAATGCACGATGATCAGCATGGAACAGCCATTATTTCTGGAGCAGCATTATTAAATGCCTGCGAAATTCAAAAAAAGAAAATAGATAAAATCCAGGTTGTGGTGAGTGGCGCTGGTGCTGCTGCAGTTTCCTGCTCTAAAATGTACTTGAGTTTAGGGGTTAAAAAAGAGAATTTGGTGATGTTCGATATCAATGGATTAATTGATATCCACCGTACCGATCTGGATGATATTCGCATGAGCTTTGCGACTACCAGGAAAGGTATTTCTAATATTGGAGAGGCCATGAAAGGGGCTGATGTTTTTATTGGACTTTCAGCAGCAAACGTTATTTCTCCGGATATGTTGGTGGGAATGGCCAAAAACCCAATTGTTTTCGCGATGGCGAATCCAAATCCTGAAATTGCCTATGAAGTGGCAATTAAAACCCGTAAAGATCTGATCATGGCTACAGGTCGTTCTGATTATCCGAACCAGGTGAATAATGTACTGGGTTTTCCTTATATTTTCCGTGGAGCGCTTGATGTTAGGGCAACGAGTATTAATGAAGCCATGAAAATTGCTGCGGTTAGGGCAATTGCCGAACTGGCCAAAAAATCTGTTCCGGAAGCCGTTAACCTGGCCTATAATGCACGTAATTTAAAATTTGGACGTGATTATATCATTCCAAAACCTGTTGATTTCAGGTTAATTACCGAAGTATCAACTGCAGTAGCAAAAGCTGCAATTGAAAGTGGCGTAGCCAGAAAAATTATTACCGATTGGGATGCCTACAATGAAGAATTAAGGAAACGTTTAGGTTTGGATGATGCCATCATGAGGGCGGTAACGACCAAAGCGAAGATGGATCCTAAACGTGTGGTATTTGCAGAGGCTGATAACTATAAAATTTTAAAAGCTGCCCAGATTGTAAAAGATGAAAATATCGCCATTCCCATTCTTTTGGGGAATAAGGAGAAGATACAAGCCATTATTGATGAGCATGCGCTGGAGCTTGGGGGAGTAGAGATCATCGATCAGATGCAGAATCCTGAAAAAACCCAGCAATACGCAGAAGCACTTTTTAAAAAACGCCAACGCAAGGGAGTTTCTTCGATGCGTGATGCTACAAAATTATTGAGAGACCGTAACTATTATGGTGCTTCGATGGTGGAATTTGGCGAGGCCGATGCCATGATTTCGGGTCTGACCAAAAATTACGGTGCTACTATTAAACCTGCCCTTCAGGTGATCGGTGTAGAACCAGGCGTTAAGCGCGTTGCAGGTATGTACATGATGATGACCAAAAAAGGTCCTGTTTTCTTTGGCGATACCACTGTAAACGTAGATCCAACTGCAGAAGAGTTGGTGGATATCACGCTGTTGATCGATAAATCTGTTAAACAGTTTAACATCAAACCGCGTATTGCCTTATTATCATATTCAAACTTTGGTTCTAATGATGGAATAACCCCAAACAAAGTAAGGGAAACGGTAAGACTTCTTCACCAAAATCACCCTGAAATTGTGGTAGATGGAGAAATGCAGGGAAACTTTGCAATCAACAACGAACTATTACAAGATAATTTCCCATTTAGCACTCTGGCAGATGCCCCGGCCAACACTTTAGTGTTTCCAAATCTGGAGTCGGGAAACATTGCATACAAATTGTTACAAGAGCTTGGCGGTGCCGAAGCAGTGGGTCCGATCCTGCTAGGATTGAATAAACCTGTTCATATTGTTCAATTAGGTAGTTCTGTACGTGAAATCGTTAATATGGTTACCATAGCTGTTGTAGATGTGCAGGCAAAAGAAGAAATTGCAACATCGAAACGAAAAGGTATATTTGGGAAAACAACTAAAAAGTAATATTACATGTACGCCTATATTGATGGTAGATTGACATTTAAAAACCCAGCCTATGTTGTGGTTGAAGCCGGAGGTATAGGCTATCATATAAACATTTCATTAAATACATACAGCGCTTTAGGCGATGCAGAAAGGTGTAAATTATACACCTGGCTGCATGTAAAAGAAGATGCACATACATTATACGGCTTCGCTGATGAAGGCGAACGCCGTTTATTTTTACATTTAATTTCGGTATCGGGTATCGGACCGAATACAGGCAGGATGATTTTATCTTCCATCACCCCCGTTGAGATTCAAACTGCAATTGTTAAGGCAGATTTGCCGCTCATACAAAGGATTAAGGGTTTAGGTGTAAAAACCGCACAACGCCTGGTTTTAGAACTGCAGGATAAGCTAAAAAAAGAAGGTGCTGATTCTTTAATTTCTATGCCTCAGCACAATACCGTTAAAGATGAAGCGTTATCAGCATTGGTAATGCTCGGATTCGCCAAACAAACCGCCGAAAAAACTATAGACCAGATATTAAAAGTGACAGAGGGAAGCCTTTCGGTAGAGCAACTAATTAAACAAGCTTTGAAAACTTTATAGATTTAACGCCTTTGAATAGAATATCTACATTTCTGTTTCTCATTCCTCTTTTTTTAATTGCTTCTCAAACCACTTATGCTCAAGTTGTTCCAAGCAAAACGGATACTATTAAACCAAAAAATAATTTTAGTCTACGGGAAAAAGAACGTTTAGGGCTTAGTCCGGCAGTTAATCCATTTTATCCGTCACCTAGTAATTTAAAGCGTGTTGTAGAATACGATGCAAAAAACAGGCGTTATGTTGTTAAAGAACTCATCGGCGAAAACTTCGTTCTCAATACCCAATACCTTACCATTGATGAGTACCAAAGGCTGGTAAACAGTGAAATAAAAAGGGGTAACTGGCGTAGCATTTCTAATGCTGAAGTGAGCGACTATAGAAGCACCGGTATTATTCCGAAGATTCAGGTAAACAGTAAAGCTTTTGAAAAACTTTTTGGAGGCACAACGATTGATATTCAGCCCCGCGGTGAGGCCGAGCTTACTTTTTTAGGAAGGGTAAATAAAAATGAAAATCCGCTTTTTAACGAAAGACAGAGGGTACAAACCAATTTCGATTTTAACCAAAGGATCCAGATGGACCTGGTTGGAAATATTGGAACCAAGCTAAAAATAAAAAGTAACTATAATACAGAAGCGCAGTTTGATTTTGAAAACCAAATCAAACTGGATTATACAGGCGGTGTAGATGATATTATTCAAAAAATAGAAGCCGGTAATGTGAGTTTGCCTTTAAATACCTCATTGATTACTGGAACACAGGCGCTTTTTGGGATAAAAACACAACTAAAATTCGGGCGTTTAAACGTAACGAGTGTTTATACCCAACAAAAATCACAATCCAGAGAGATTAAAATTACCAATGGGGCACAGCAAAATACCACTACGGTAAATATCGATAGCTACGAAGCCAATAAACACTATTTTCTGTCGCAATATTTTAGAAATAACTATAACAAAAACCTGGCTAACGCACCTATCATTACCTCTCCGATCCAGATTACCAAAATTGAAGTTTGGATTACCAATAAAGCAGGAAATACCACCGACTCCAGAGATGTATTGGGTTTGATGGATTTAGGCGAAAACGTTCCTTTTAACAATAATTTAATTACCGGAGGTACTTCTGGTCTACCGGCAGGAACTACCGCTACTGGTTTTCCACAGCAATCAAACAACCTGATCTCTCAATTAAATGCTTATCAGGGTGGTGCTATCAGGCAGACAAACTCTAATGCTGTCCTTTCTTTCTTCCAAACAACGCCAGCTAACAGTAGCAATACCGATAATTTTGCTAAACTGGTTTATGCGAGGAAGTTAACAGATCGCGAATTTACTTTTCAGCCACAACTGGGTTATTTGTCGTTAAATAATCCGCTAAATGCCGATGAGGTTTTAGCAGTTGCCTACCGCTATACCTATAACGGGGTGGAGTATCAGGTGGGTGAGTTTTCTACCGATGTTTCTTTTGATGCGGCTAATCCAAAAGTGCTTTATGCCAAATTGCTAAAGAACGAAACCACTAAGATCCAGCTGCCAACATGGGATCTGATGATGAAAAATATTTACTCTATAGGCGGATATCAGATCAGTAGTCAGAATTTTAAACTTGATATTTACCGTATTGATAACGAAACAGGTGTTGATAATCCGGTAATGACCGAAGGTCAGAATACGGCTAATAAACAGTGGATTGCCCTAACCGAATTCGATCGTTTAAATCAGCAGAATGAGCGGAGACCCGATGGGGTTTTCGATTTCGTGGCTGCAAACAATGCTTTTGGATCTTATTCTACGGCAAGCAATGCCAACCAGGCCAGTATGTTCGGTACGGGCAGCAATGGGCAGACCTCATTGGTTACCAATACCAATTCGGGTTATATCACTATCGATCCTGCAAATGGGAGGATTATTTTCCCTGTGATTGAACCATTTGGTAAAGATCTGGCTGCAAAGTTTTTGCCAAGCGAACAGGCATTAATCAATAAATATACGTTTACCGCGCTTTACGATTCAACACAAACCATCGCCAGGCAGCTGTTTCAAAACCAGAACAGGTATACCATTAAGGTAAACTACCAATCTGATATTTCTTCTGAGTTCAGCTTAAATGCCATCAATGTTCCGGAAGGATCGGTAAAGGTTTTTGCCGGAACAATGCCACTAACAGAAGGAGTGGATTTTACGGTCGATTATCAGGGTGGACGTGTAAGTATCATCAATCAGGCACTTTTGGTATCTGGTCAACCGATTAGAATTACCACAGAAAACAGTGAAACCTTTGGCTTGCAACAGCGGTCGCTTTTCGGAACCCGTTTAGATTATCGTGTAAACAATAAACTAAACCTGGGGGGTACGATCATGAACCTGACCGAAAAACCTTTAACCCAAAAGGTAAACATCGGTGAAGAACCCATCTCGAATACCATTTGGGGAGCAGATATTAACTATAGCTCACCCTCACGGTTTTTAACAAAACTGGTTGATAAACTTCCTTTTATTTCAACTAAAGCACCATCAAGTGTAACGTTTTACGGTGAATTTGCTCAACTGATACCCGGTCACCCAAGGGCGCTTAATTTTGCCGGCAGTAAAAATGGGGTAAGTTATTTAGATGATTTTGAAGCATCGAGATCGGTAATCGATTTAAAGAGTGCCATTGCCTGGCAGCTGTCTGGTACGCCACAGCTTTTCTCAGAGTTTGATAAATCCAATGATTTATCTTATGGTTACAATCGGGCAAGAATTGCATTTTATAATATCGATCCAACTTTTTATAATTCGGCGGCATCTACCACTCCGGCCAATATCAGGGGCAACCGGGGGGAACTTTCCAATCATTATGTGAGAGAGGTGATTGAGCAGGAGGTTTTTCCTTTTAAGGAAACGGCAACCGGGCAAGCCTTAAACCTTACCACTTTGGATGTAGCCTTTTATCCAACCGTTAGAGGACCTTATAATTTCCGTACCACTGATTTTAGGCCAGATGGAAGTTTGTTGCAACCCAGAAATAATTGGGGAGGTTTTCAGCGGAAGATTGAAACAAACGATTTTGAAGCGCTAAATGTTGGCTTTATCGAATTTTGGGTAATGGACCCATTTATTTATAAGCCGAATTCGGCAGGTGGAGATATCTATTTCAATCTGGGGAATATTTCGGAAGATATTCTTAAAGATGGAAGAAAATCTTTAGAAAATGGTTTGCCCGCAACGAACGATCCGGGCAAATACGATGAAACCGTTTGGGGACGCGTGCCGAAATTACAACCCGTTGTACAGGCTTTCGATAACAATGCCAATTCGCGCAGAGCACAGGATGTAGGTTTGGACGGATTATCTGATGCTGATGAAAAAGTAAAATTTGCTGCCGCAATCAATCAGATCAAATCGCAGCTAAACGCTACAGCTTCAACTGCTCTTGATGCCGATCCATCATCAGATAATTATACTTATTTCAGGGGGCCCGCATTAGATCAGATTAATGCAGGTATTCTTAAACGTTATGAAAAATATAACGGAACTGAAGGGAACTCTAAAACCTCGCAGCAATCGCAGGAAGAATTAGGACTTGAAAATTCTGCTTCCACTTCTTTACCCGATGGGGAAGACATCAACCGCGATAATAACATGACGCAAAGTGATGAGTATTTTCAGTATAAAGTTTCGATGCGCCCGGGAGATTTAAATGTTGGACAAAATTTTATTACCGATAAAGTAACGTCGCAGGTAAAACTGGCCAATGGAAATACGCAGGCTGTTTCATGGTATCAATTCAGAATTCCGATTAGCCAGTATCAAGATCGGGTAGGTGGTATCCAGGATTTTAAATCTATCCGTTTCTTTAGGATGTTTATGACCAATTTTGCTGATACTGCTGTTATGCGTTTCGCGAAGTTACAATTGATCCGAGGGGAATGGAGGGAGTACAATGCATCGAACCAGGCCGCACAAGTAATCGTAGAGCCATCTTTGCCCGCACTTACGCCTGATAATTCTACTATTGAAGTATCGACAGTAAATATCGAAGAAAATGGAAAACGTTCACCAATTCCATATGTTACGCCCCCTGGTATTCTTCGTGAGCGTGACTATAGCAACTATCGTGGTGATACCCGTTTAAATGAGCAATCACTATCCGTTATCGTAAAATCGTTAAGAGATGGCTATGGTAGAGGTGCATTTAAAACAGCCTATAGCGATTTCAGATCTTACAAACATTTAGAGATGTTTATTCATGCTGAGGCGGTAAATAATCAGATTTTAAATGATAATGATGTTGCTGGATTCTTAAGAATCGGAACTGATAACCAGGATAATTATTATGAATATGTAATCCCGTTAAAGGTGACCAATCCTGGTACAAGTGATCCTGATGCCATTTGGCCGGAAGCCAACAGAATGGATATTGATTTAATGCTTTTTCAAAATGCAAAGTTAGCCCGTAATGTTGCCAGGCAAGCTAACGGACAACCATGGCCTACAAATGTACCATTTACCTATACCGACGGAACGAGAACGATCGTCGTTAAAGGGCAACCTGATATGAGCAAAGTTAGGGTATATATGGTGGGTGTTAAAAATCCGCTCCGTGCCGCCAATGATGAACGTAATGATGATGGGCTTGATAAAAATGCGCTGGTTTGGTTTAATGAATTAAGATTAACTGAATTCGATGAAAGAGGTGGTTGGGCAGCTACCGGAAGATTGAATTTAAAATTAGCCGATTTTGCCGATGTAAATATTTCCGGAAGTAAATCTACCATCGGTTTTGGTTCGATCGATTCGAAAGTGAGCGAGCGGAACCGTGCAGATAATGTATTGCTTGATGTTTCTTCTGCAATGGAATTAGGCAAGTTTCTGCCGCAAAAATCTGGGGTGAAAATCCCGATGTTTGTGAGTTATTCTAAACAGGTTTCCACTCCGCAATACAATCCAAGGACACCAGATATCGAGCTTAAAAATGCTTTGGAGCAATCTACAAAAGAACAAAAAGATTCGATTTTAAATTTTGCACAGGATTATACCGTTCGAAGAGGGATAAACTTTACCAATGTTAGAAAAGAACGGACCAATAACAGTAAACCTGTCCGCCTTTGGGATATTGAGAATTTTGCTGCAAGTTATGCTTATACTCAATATAATCATCGCGATTTTATTAATCAAAGCAGTATTCAGAATACCTATAGGGCATCGTTACAGTACAGTTATAGTAAAGAAGCGAAAACGATAGCGCCGTTTGAAAAGATCATAAAATCCAACATGCTAGCCTTATTAAAGGATTTTAACTTCAGTATTTTTCCAAGTGCGATTAATTTCAGGATTGATGTAGACCGCTTATATTCAGAAAATACCTTACGGAATAACGATCCAAATAATACCATCGGGCTTTACCAGAGTGGTTATGGTACTACCTTTAACAAAAACTTTACCATGAGCCGGGTTTATGGTATCGCATGGAACCTTACCCGTTCGCTACAGTTAGATTTTAATGCCACAAATTATTCGATCATTGATGAACCGGATGGACGAATTGACGGCATGAAACGCGATACTGTTTGGCAAAACTTAAAACGCTTAGGACGTACAACCGATTATAACCACAATTTAAACGTAACCTATAATTTACCAATTGATAAAATACCAGGGCTAAACTGGGTTTCCGTAAAAACCCGTTATGGTACCAACTTTAACTGGCAAACCGAACCGCTTTCTACCTTACTGGATCCAAATATTAATTTGGGTAATACCGTACAAAACAGCAGGACTGTACAGGTGAACCCAACGTTAAACCTGACTACGTTGTACAACAAATTTGGCTTTATCAGAAATGCTGGTAATGATCAGGATGGTAACAAGGCGAAGAACTTTTTTGTCAACATTTTAACCAGTTTAAAAAACGTTAATGCCAGTTTCGTACAAACTAAAGGTATTTTTCTCCCTGGTTATTTGCCAACCACGAAGTATTTCGGTATCGACAATGCAACGGGGGCACCAGGTTTGGGTTTTGCTTTTGGTAGTCAGCGGGATATCAGAGATATGGCCTTGAATAATGGCTGGTTAACAACCGATACATTACAGAACCAATTGTATGTAAATACTTTAAGAGAGGATTTTCAATTTACCGGTTTACTAGAGCCTTTTAAAGATCTACGGATTACTTTAAAAGCCAATAAAGCACAAACAAGAAACTTTTCTACAAATTTCAGGTACGTGGCCAGCGTATCCTCGTTCGAGAATCTGAGTGCAATTACCACGGGCGATTATAGCGTATCGTACATCGCTTTGGGTACGGCATTTAAAGAAAGTAATTCCACCATTATTTCAGGACTATTTAATCAGTTTATGGCCAATAGGATAATTATTTCCAGAAGGCTGGGTGCTGAAAACCCAAATTCGGGCGGCATTAATGGAGGTTATGCTGATGGTTATAGTAAGGAGAGCCAGGACGTAATTATCTCTGCTTTTATGGCTGCTTATTCAGGTAAAGATGCAGATAAAACGAAAATGAATGCTTTCCCTAAAATACCGCTTCCAAATTGGAGCCTAACTTATAGCGGCTTAACACGGATTCCTTTTATTGCCGATAAATTTTCATCTGTCGATATCCGTCATGGCTATCGTTCGGCCTATAATATTAATGGCTTTAACTCATTATTGCGTTACCAGGAAACTAATGGTGCCGTGAGTAGTAGGGATGTAAATAATAACTTTTTACCAGAATACCAGTTTGCTCAGGTAACCATTTCAGAATATTTTTCTCCCTTGGTTGGCGTTGATACGAGGTTTAAAAATAACCTGACCGCTTCTTTCGAATTAAACCGTTCACGTTTGTTGGGACTTAGCCTATCAAACAGTCAGTTGGCACAGTTATCAGAAAATAACATGGTTTTGGGATTGGGTTACCGTACCAACAAATTCCGTTTCCCATTTGGGTGGTTTAAGAGCCTGAAAATGGATAACAACATGGATTTCAAGTTAGATGTAGCTATCCGCGATAATAAAACGGTGATTTACCGTGCCGATGTTACCGAAGCCGAGGTTTCTTCAGGGGCAAAAAACATTACGCTTAGACCAAGTGTCGATTATGTGTTAAACCAGAAGTTTAATGTCAAGTTATTTTACGATTCGAATATTACCAAACCTTATACCTCACAAACTTTTAATACCTCATTTAGTAATTTCGGTTTTAGTTTAAGGTTTACACTGAATTAATAAATAAGTGGCTTATACAGGTAGTGCCTGATTGGGAAGCTATGAACGAAAAGCAGGAGTGAAACCTTTTCTGGAAGTTAATTTGCCAGGCATTGCGATATGTGAAAGTAAATTGTATTTTTGGAGCGTAAATGATAGAAACGCTTAAACGCTTGCAGTTATGCCTGCAAGCCTGATAAAGCAACGAACTTTAAATAACTTATTTTCAAAATATATAAAATAATGAATTTTCCATCAGAATTAAAGTACACTAAAGACCACGAGTGGGTTAGAGTTGAAGGTAATGAAGCTTATATTGGCGTAACTGATTTTGCGCAACGCGAATTGGGCGATATCGTTTATGTTGATATTAACACTGTAGGTAGCGAGGTAGCTAAAGAAGAAGTTTTTGGTACTGTAGAAGCTGTTAAAACGGTATCTGATTTATATATGCCAGTTACCGGAACAGTATTGGAAGTTAATGCTGAATTAAACGATAATCCAGAATTGGTTAACTCTGATCCTTATGGACAAGGATGGATGGTAAAAGTATCTTTAGCTGATTTAGCTGAAGTAGATGGTTTGTTAACAGCAGCAGCTTACCAGGAACTGGTAGGAGCCTAATTCTAATATTTTGTACAAAACACTAAAACAGCAAAAATGGGCCATTCTTTGGACAATTGTTGTTTTGGTGTTTTGTAATATGCACATTTCCGATTCTGTTGGAAAAAGTGGCTTTTTCTTCGAAGGTTTTGATAAAATGACCCATATGGGCTTTTTCTTTGTTTTATCTATCCTACTTTTCTATGGTAAAATAAAATACCAGCATACCTACGCTTTCAGAACCCTAACCATTTTTAAGGTTTTACTGGTCAGCGCCATCATCGGCGGCGGAATTGAACTATTACAATGGAAAGTTTTTACCTATCGCTCTGCAGAATGGTGGGATTTTGGCTGTGATATGTTAGGCGCATCAATGGCGGTTTTTAGTTATGTATTGCTCCATAAGTTAAATTTCAATGATAAGAAAAGTTAGCATCATCTGTGTAATCGCGGCTATAGGTTTAAGCGGCTGCAGTATTTTTAAAAAGAACTGTAATTGCCCGAAAGTGTATTATAACAGCTATCCTTCAACGCAAAAATAATCCTCTTACCGATCAATTTCCTGTTTGATCTGACGACCTTCCTCAGGCTGTATTTAAAATGTTACCAAGCTTTTAATACACCTTAACAAACCTTTTGGCTTTTCTACAGTCTGATAGCTTAGTTTATATTATAATATCTAATTTTTTTGATGAAAAGAAACGTTCAGCGGGCAATATTCATTGTTCTTCTATTTTGTGGTTACATCGCCCAGGCTCAAAATACTGGTTCGATAAGCGGAAAAGTAATTAACGCGAAAGATAAAAAGCCGGTTGATTTTGCTACAATCGCAATTAAGAGTTTAAAAGATTCGAGTGTTGTGGCATCCGGTCAAACCAATCCTGACGGAAGCTTTAGCTTTAAAGCCATAGCTCCGGGTAAGTATAGAATTTATTCCGCCTTTTTAGGTTTAAAAACAGCAACCAAAGATATAGAAGTGGCTAAGGCAGCAGTAAATGCCGGCGAAATTGCCATGGGTGATGATGGAGTTGACTTAAATACAGTTAACGTAACCGCTACTATCCCGATTGTGGTAAAGAAAGATACTTTAGAGTTTGATGCCAAATCGATTAAAGTGCGCGAAAATGCCGTGGTAGAAGATCTCTTGAAAAAGGTGCCAGGGGTTGAAGTAGCAAAAGATGGCAGTGTTAAAGCCCAGGGCGAAACCATTACCAAAGTAAAGATTGATGGTAAAGAGTTTTTTGGCAATGATCCATTATTGGCGACTAAAAATCTTCCGGCTGATATGGTTGATAAGATCCAGGTAATTGATGAACTTTCTGAACAGGCCCAGTTTACCGGTATTGATGATGGAACAAGAAACAAGATCTTAAATATCACTACTAAAAATGGTATGAAACATGGTTATTTTGGTAACAGTACTGTAGGTTATGGTTCTGACGATCGTTATGATGCCAGCTTGAACGTAAACAAATTTGATGATGATAGGCAGATCAGCTTTATCGGTCAGTTTAACAATGTGAATAAGCAGAATTTTGGTCAGGGCGGGGGTGTAGGTAATGGATTTGGAGGTGGGGGCGGCCGTGGTGGATTTGGTGGTGGAGGTGGAGCAAGTTCCGGCGGCGGAAATGGTGGAATCACCACCACCAATGCAGCAGGTTTAAACTTTGCCGACACCTATAAAGACGGCACCCAGTTTCAGGCCAGTTATTTCTTTAATAAAGCAATTTCTGAAAATATCCAGAACTCCAACACCCAAAACCTTGCAGGAGGTACGAATAACATTGCTGAAGCTATAAATAATACTTCCGACAGAATTAACCATCGCTTCAATTTCATGGTCGATACCAAGATAAATCCATCTTTGTCTATTAAAATACAGCCCAACGTGGCTTATACCGAAACAGATGGGAGCAATTTGAATAGTTATACCAGAACGCTTGATGACGGCTCAACTGTTGGTACGCAAAGGAATACCACAACTGCTGCTACACCTACCTTTAGCAATAATTTACTGATCCGCAAAAGTTTTAAACGCAGAGGCCGTACGCTATCATTGAATGTGAACACCAGCATAAACGATAACGACGGTACAAACCTTAACTACAGGAACGACAAAATTACGGAGGGAATAACAACAAGAGACACCATTACCAATCAGTTGAATAATACAAACAGCCATTCCATAAATAATACCACAAGGCTTGTTTATACTGAACCAATAAATAAAACCCTAAGCGTAGAGGTTAATTATCAGAATAGTTATTCAAATAGCGATTCACAAAGAGATGTATTTAATTACAATCCGTTAACTCTGCAATTCGACCTCGTAGATAATGCATTTTCGAATATCTACAACAACCGTACTTTAACCAATGCTGCAGGAGTAAGTTTGACTACAACTGAGAAAAAATACAACTGGAATATCGGAGTAGCCGCACAACAAACCAACAGGGTAAATAGCAATTTAACCACAGGTTTAAAACGTACGCAGAATTTTATCAATATTACTCCATCGGCGCAGTTCAGGTATAATTTTAGTAACCGTAAACGTTTGTTCATTAATTACAGGGGCTCTACCTCACAACCAACTATCGATCAGATTCAGCCGATTCTGGATAATACAAACTCTCAGACCATTTATATAGGTAATCCGTCATTAAAACCATCGTTCAATAACCAGTTGAGGATCAACTTTAATAATTTTAATATCGAAAATGGCCGGTTTTTCTTTGCAGGTTTAAATCTTACCCAAACCTTTAATGCCATTGGAAATACTGTTGTGCCTTTGTCAGGAGGTGTTCAACAGGTAAGTTACATCAATGTGGATGGCGTTTATGCGGGTAATGCCAATGCCACTTGGTCTTTACCCTTAATGGCAGAGCGTAAGCTAACGCTGAATATTTCTGGAAACGGATCGTATAGTAGAAATGTGAATTTTATTGCAGGACAAGGGATTTCCGATCTGGTAAAAAATGTAACCAATAGTTATACCATTTCAAACGGGTACAAATTGGTAACCAACGTTGATAAATTCGATTTAACTGGAGGTATAACCGGAAGCTATACCAACTCTACGTTTTCTGCAAGGCCATCATCCAATACGCAGTATTACACCATTAATCCAAGTTTTGATGTGAGTTATGTATTGCCAGCCAATATCAGATTAGCAATAGATATCGATTATTTCAGGAATTTTGGCGGTGGTGATCTATTTAACCAGGAATATACCATTCTTAACCCTTACATCAGCCGTCAGTTTTTTAAAAACAGAGGAACATTTAAATTTTCTATAAATGATGCGCTTAACCAAAACACTGGTGTAAGCAGAACTGCTACTGGAACTTCGATAGTTGATTTAACTACCAATGTATTAAGACGTTATTATATGTTCTCATTCACCTATTCGTTAACGCGTATAGGTGGTAGAAACATAAGTGGCGATATGCAGATGCCAGGCCAACGCGGTAATGGTGGTGGTCAGCGCCCAAGAATGTAATACTTGCTGTAATCTATCATTCTTCGATATATCGTCATTTCGACCGTAGTGGAGAAATCTAAAAGGATGCTTAAGATTTCTCCATTTCGTTGCACTCCAGTCGAATTGACGATTTTACTTTAGAAAGTTCCGGTTTTATCCGGGTCTTTTCTTTTATAGCCACAGTGTTTTATGATTAAATGTACAATTGACATTTATGTATTTCAAATGTTACTCAAGGCAAATAAACCTTTATAAAAGTACGCTGTCTCTATGTTATAAGGCAAACTAACCGAATGAAACACATTTTTACGCTCCTTCTTATTTTATCATCTTTTTATGTTTACGCCCAGCAAACGGGTTCAGTTAGCGGAAGGGTAATTCAATCAAAGGATAAAAAACCAATTTATTATGCTTCTTTGGCTGTTAGAAATCTGGCAGACTCAAGCATGGTAGGCGCTGTAAGTACCACAGAAGATGGGAAGTTTGTTTTTAAAGGTTTAAAACCTGGTGCTTACAGGTTGTACGCTGCATTTTTGGGCTTAAAAAATACCACTAAAGATTTTACCATCTCAGCAGATAAACCTGATATCATCCTGGACGATATTGTTTTAGAAGGAGGAGCAATCGATCTTCAAACGGTAGATATTAAAGCAGAAATTCCGCCAATTGTGGTAAAAAAGGATACGCTCGAGTTTAATGCAAGTTCCTTTAAAGTAGTAGAGAATGCTGTAGTAGAAGATTTGTTAAAGAAATTGCCAGGAGTAGAGGTAGATAAAGCCGGTACAGTGAAAGCCCAGGGCGAAACCATTACCAAAGTTAAGGTAGACGGAAAAGAGTTTTTTGGGAATGATCCTTTATTGGCCACTAAAAACCTTCCTGCAGATATGATCGATAAAATTCAGATTATCGATGAACTTTCCGATCAGGCACAGTTTACCGGAATTGATGATGGATCAAGAACCAAAATCATCAATATTACCACCAGAAAGGAAAAGAAAAACGGCTATTTCGGGAACAGTTCTGGAGGTTATGGATCTAACGATCGTTATGATGTAAATGCGAACATTAATCATTTTAATCAGGATAAACGATTGAGTGTAATTGCCCAGTTTAATAATGTGAACAAACAAAATTTTGGTGGCGGTCTGGGCGGCGGAAATAGCGGTCGTGGTGGAATTACCGATACCAAAGCCGGTGGATTTAATTTCTCGGATGTGTATGCCGACCAGACGGAAGTGAATTTGAGTTATTTTGTGAATAAATCTGATAACCTGACCCTCAGGAACAGCGTAACCCAAAACCTGTTGGGCGATGTAACAACGATTTTTAATAATAACCAGACCAATAATTCAGATCGTTTAAACCACCGCTTAAACTTTATGATCGATACCAAAATCGATTCGCTAACCTCACTTAAAGTGCAGCCCAATTTAAGTTATACCGATAACGAGAGCCTAAACAGCAGTATTTATACGCGCGATTTTGGCACCTATAACACAAGTGGATCACAGCGATTAACCAATCACAATACAGCGCCCGCTATCAGTAATAATATATTGTTACGCAAGAAGTTTATGCGCCGTGGAAGAACATTGTCGCTTAATTTTAATACGAACATTAATAATAACGACGCCAATAATTATAATTACAATTCCGAAACGCGTGAAAAAGACAGTGTTAAAACGGTAAAAATTATTAACCAGCTCAATGATCAGGTAAGCGAATCTATTAGTCAGAATACCCGGTTGGTTTATACTGAGCCTCTGAATAAAACCCTGAGCCTTGAGTTTAATTACCAGAACGGCTATAGCCATAATACTTCTGATCGTTTTACTTACGACTTCAACCCGGCTACGCTGAACTATGATTTACTGAATGATTCATTAAGTAACGTTTACGAAAATACCACCTTAACCAATACAGCTGGATTCAGTTTTAATAAAATGGCCAAAAAATACAACTGGAATGTGGGGATGGCCGTTCAGAATACCGATCGCAAAAACAATAATATTACCCAGGGATTCGTATTAAAACAGAACATATTTAACTATACGCCTTCTGCTATGTTCAGGTATAATTTTAGCAATAGCAAGCGTTTGGTTTTCAATTACCGTGGTAGTACCAATCAGCCTACCATACAACAGTTGCAGCCTATTCCCAATAATACCAATACACAAAGTATCCCATTGGGTAACCCCAATTTAAAACCCGAATTTAACAATAGCCTGCGTATTGCTTACAACACTTTTACGGTAGGAAAAAACAGGTCGTTATTTGTCAATATAAACATGACCCAGACTTCCAATAAAATTGCAAATAGCAGCAGTTTAATCGAAAGCGGGGTTAACCAGGGTAAATTTGCAGTACTGCCCATAAACGTAAATGGTGTTTATTCCGGGTCGTTATCCTCCTCATTAAGTTTGCCTATCATGGCAGAAAATAAGCTTAATTTTCATATCAACATCAGTAGCAACTATGATAGAGACGTAAACTTTACCAATACCTTAAAAAATATCACCAATAGCTGGTCGATTAACAATGGTTACCGTTTGGTTTCCAATTTGGATAAGCTCGATTTAACCGCAGGCGTTAGTGGCTCAATTAACCGGGCAACTTACTCGGTTCAACCTAATTCTAATACGCGCTATTATACCTTCAGTCCCAATATTAGTATCAGCTATATGTTTCCGGGCGATATCCGCTGGTCAGTAGATGCAGATTATAACCAGAATACAGGTAGGGGAGAGAATTTCGATACCTACTTTACTTTGGTTAATTCGTACCTGAGTAAACAATTTTTTAAAAACCGTGGCACTTTCAAAGCTGCTGTAAACGATTTGCTGAACGAAAACCAGGGCGTAAGTCGCACGGCCAACAACAACACTATCCGTGATGAAAGCTACAACGTATTGCAGCGTTATTTTATGTTTTCATTTACCTATTCTTTAAACCGTATGGGCGGTAAAAACCGCATAATAGGAAACGAGGAAGGCGGCAGAGGCCGAGGGGGTAACGGTGGTGGTGGCAGACAGCGAAACTAGATCATTTTAGGGTAAAAGCACTGTAATTTATATCCATACCCGAGTATCTTATTTGGAATAAATCTAAAGAAAGGTTAACTTGCGCCAAATTTAGCACATGAAGCTGTCGCACCTAAAAGTTGGAGAAAAAGGAACAATTGTAGCTTTTACAGATTTAGATATGTCTGTAAAGTTAATGGAGATGGGCTGCTTGCCAGGTGAGGTGGTAGAGGTAGAGCGTTTTGCTCCACTGGGCGATCCTATGGCAATCCGTGTAGCTGGTTATCAGCTTTGCTTGCGTAAAAGCGAAGCCGATGTTATCATTATTCAATAAAAAAGCTGGGTTTGGATATTAAAGTTGCGTTAGTTGGTAATCCCAATACAGGTAAATCTACTTTATTTAATCGTTTAACAGGGTTAAATCAAAAAATTGGAAATTTTCCGGGTATCACTGTCGATAAGAAAACAGGTTTTACTAAACTTGCTGATGGTAAAGAAGCAGAGGTCATCGATTTACCAGGAACATATAGCTTATATCCGAAAAGTGCTGATGAAAGCATCGTTTTTCAAGTACTTGCCGATAAAAAAAACAATAGCCATCCTGATGTTATTGTGCTCATTGCCGATGCTTCTAATTTAAAGCGCAATATGCTTTTGTATTCGCAAGTGGCAGATTTAGGTATCCCAATGATTTTGGCCTTGAATATGATAGACCTTTCTACGAAGCAAGGAATTGAGATTAATCTGGATAAATTGGCTGAAAAACTGGGCATTCAGGTGGTTTCCATTTCAGCACGAAACAATATCGGAATTGATAAACTGAAACAGGCCATTGCCAATACCAATAAAATTGCCACACAGTTTCAGGATATTGATGTGAATTTTCTGGCTCCGGAAGCGATTAACGCCATAAAATCGAAACTCAATTCTGATAACGATTATTATGCGTTGCAGGTGCTGCATCAGCATGAACACTTAACTTTCTTTACCGAAAAAGAGCAGGAAGAAATTGAACAGATAGAACAATCTCACCATTTTGAATCTTCGAAGGTGCAGGCTGCAGAAACTATTGCCCGATATAAACAGCTCAGCACCATTTTATCTGATGTGGTTATTGACAGTGGGACAGAAAAGAAATTTTCTTTCAGTGATAAATTAGATGCTATTTTAACCCATAAAATATGGGGATTTGCCATTTTTCTGCTTATTCTTTTTGTAATTTTTAATGCCATATTTGCCTGGTCATCCTATCCAATGGACTGGATTGAGACTGGTTTTGGTTTTATTACCAGCGTTGGGCACGAATATTTGCCGGCAGGCATGCTTACCGATTTGTTGTTGGATGGTATAATTGCAGGTTTAGGTGGTATTTTTGTTTTTATTCCACAGATTGCAATTCTTTTCGCCTTCATATCCATTTTAGAAGATACAGGTTATATGGCCCGTGTTACCTTTATGATGGATAAAATTATGAGCAAGGTTGGCCTTAATGGTAAATCGGTAGTACCGATGATCGGTGGTTTAGCCTGTGCTGTTCCATCTATTATGGCTGCCCGGAATATCGAAAACTGGAAGGATAGAATGATTACCATCATGGTTACCCCATTGGTAAGCTGCTCGGCAAGGCTTCCGGTATATATCCTGATTATTTCCTTAATTATCCCTTCGCAAACGGTTTTGGGTGTTTTTAACCTTCAAGGACTGGCGCTAATGGTGATGTATCTGGTAGGTATTATCGCTGCGGTATTGGTGGCATGGGTAATGAAATTCATTATCAAAACCAAAGAAAGATCTTATTTCATCATGGAACTTCCGGTCTACCGCATGCCAAGGTGGAAAAATGTGTTTTATACCATGTACGAAAAATCGAAAACCTTTGTTTTCGAAGCTGGGAAGGTTATTATCGCCATTTCGATTATTCTTTGGGTAATGGCCTCTTTCGGACCTGGAAACCGCTTTGAAAGCATTGATAAAAAGTACGAGTCTGTTCTTAATGATAAGACTAAAAATACAGATCACATTAAAACCCTGGTGGCTACCGAGAAATTGGAAAACTCTTATGTAGGTATTCTTGGCCATTGGATCGAGCCTGCAATTCGCCCTTTGGGTTACGACTGGAAGATTGGTATTGGTTTAATTACCTCTTTTGCTGCCCGCGAAGCCTTTGTGGGTACAATGGCAACTATTTATAGTGTTGATGGCGGTGATGAAGATACCTCGACCATTAGAGAACGCATGTCGGCTTCGGTTAATAACCGCACCGGCTTGCCTGTTTACACTTTTGCTACAGGTATTTCTTTGATGCTTTTTTATGCTTTTGCCATGCAATGCATGAGTACAGTAGCTATAGTTTACCGCGAAACCAAAGGCTGGAAATGGCCGGTAATCCAATTGGCTTACATGACGGCTATGGCTTATATTGCTGCGCTGGTTGCGTACCAGTTGTTGAAGTAGCTCAATCTTTTCTTGGGGTGTCATCTTGAGAGTTAATTTATTTTATAAAATCAGTATAAATAACGGTGGGTTAAGGAGGTAAATGGTCTCGAAGTTTCGTCATTTCGGCCGTAGTGGAGAAATCTTTTAAATTAGTTGAGGGGCGTTGTTAAAAAACATTATCATTATTTGGCTTGGGAGAGCAGCACCTGTACAACTATTTTGGTTTTCTCCTGCTTTCCGTTTTATCCCGATGAAACCTGTGGAACAAGCAAGCACACCATAAAAGCAAAAAAAAAGTGCTTAAATCGGGATGTTCACTCCAATCAGGTCTAGGTGGCTAGGTCAGTGGTGCTATTTTTGGCTGGATGCTTAACCTGCATAAACCACTATACTATCAATAACCTAATATAATAGTTTTTCCGCGCACCTTTTTAGTCTCACCCTGAGCTGAGCGGAAGGGTCAAGCAAATTGCTATTTATTGGCACAAATCTTTGTTTCTAAACCCGGTAGTAGCGGCAGCCCCCGATTCTTCATCGGGGTTAGAGCGCATAACGGGGCTACTGTTTCCGAAACCCTACTGCACGTTCATTTTCAAATAAAATCATTAAAGGTTTTTACCATATAAGATATATAAGGTCATCCAGGTTCAGGTATGATTACACAGATTGTGGCCTTTCACCTTTAATCTTCTGCTTTAGTCTTTCCGCTTACCCTAATTCAATCTGCCGCTTAATGCTTTCTTCTAATGATATTAAAGTCTCCGTACGTTGAATACCATTCACGGCCTGTATTTCTTCGTTTAAAACATGGCGTAAATGATTGGTATCTCTGCAGATGATTTTGGCAAACATACTGTAGGCACCCGTGGTATAATGCAATTCTACCACTTCTTTAATTTTGCTTAATTGTGCAACCGCATCCTTATACTGGATTCCTTTTTCCAGGTAAATACCTAAAAAGGCGCAAATATCATATCCGGCCTTTTGCGGATCAATGATGAGATGAGAGCCCTTAATAATGCCCATTTCCTGCAGTTTCTTCATCCTAACGTGTATCGTTCCACCTGAAACAATCAGATCTTTAGCGATTTCTGTATAGGGTTTAGTGGCATCCTGCATCAATTGTTTTAATATGTCGATGTCGAGGTTGTCAATTTCTAAATTGGAATTGTCTTTTTTAAGCATATTTTTGAATTATGATAAGCGAATTTACGAATATTTATCAATATTATAAAAATAAAATTAAATGTTTAAAATATTTGCAAGGTATTGGTTGTTCCTTTACATTTGTATCAAGCAATTAACAAAAAGGAAACGTTCTTTCAGAATTGCATAACATAATGTAGGGTGGTGAAACAGGCAGACACACCTCCTTGTCTCGGTGGCGGAGAATAATGGGAATATACCGGTTTCGGTACTAACCACTCCTTGAAGGTTCGATTCCTTCCCCTACAGCGGCTTTAGTCCTAAGTCAAGAGTCGATAGTCTTTAGTAGACTTACGACTGCAGACTTTGGACTAAGGACTATAATGTTGGGTGGTGAAATTGGCAGACACGCCTCCTTGTCTCGGTGGTGGGGAATAATGGGACAAACGCAGTTTATTGGGTTGACCACAAATTAATTTTTTGAACTGTAGCTAACTACCCCTTGAAGGTTCGACTCCTTCCCCAACAGCATTTTTTATGAATAATAAGTTAGTTAATTGAGCAATCCTGGATAGGTTGCTCTTTTTCTTTTTTAAGGCCTTTACATTTTAATAGATATATTCCTATATTACCAGTTCAATTTATTCTAACTGTGTAATGCCTGTAATGAAAAAACGAGTATCCATAAAAGATATCGCTAAACAATTAAATATTTCCATTACAACCGTATCGTTTGTAATTAATGGGAAAGCAAGAGAAAAAAATATCAGCGAATCGCTTACCAAAAAAGTTTTAGAACTGGTTGCTGAATTAAATTATCAGCCCAATACCCTTGCTACAAGTTTAAGAACAGGCAAAACAAAAATTATAGGTTTCTTGGTTGATGACATTTCTGAACCTTTTTTCTCTGGTATTGCACGCCAAATTGATGAAATTGCCTCGAGCCTTGGTTATAAAATCCTTTTTAGCAGCACCAGAAACGATACCGAGAAAGCAATAGAACTGTTGCAGATTTTTAAAGACAGGCATGTTGATGGCTATATTATGGCCTTGCCTGAGGGATTGGAAGAAGAAGTTAAAAAATTGATTCAAACAGATGCTCCGGTAGTACTTTTCGATCGGTATGTACCGGATGTTAAAACGGATTATGTAATAATTGATAATTTAAGCAGCACCTACGAAGCTACTGAGCACCTCATTAAAAATAATTACAAAAAAATAGGATTTGTAACCATTGATACTTTACAACAACAGATGGTAGACCGTTTGGCTGGTTACGAAAGTGCTGTTGAAAAATATGATCTGCCGGCAATTGTAAAGAAGATAAAATATGTAAACTCTGCTGAATCAATTGAGGAGATGATCAAGTTTTTTAAAGAGAAACAACTTGATGCGGTAGTTTTTGCAGCTAACTATATTTGCCTGGATGGTTTAAGAACTTTTAGAAAATTAGGTATTCAGATCCACAAAGATATAGCTGTTGTTTCTTTCGATGATTTCGAAATCCTGGAGTTTTGCGAGCCTCCGGTTACAGCTATTGCACAGCCTCTTGAAGCCATTGCAGAAAACGTAATGAAAATTTTAATAAACAAGCTTAAAAGAGCAGGAAAGCCTGTTGAAAACACGCAGGTATCGTTACCTACCATCTTAAACGTTAGAGGCTCAAGCGCAAAGAAATAAAGTAATAAAAAAGGGAATAGATTTAAGTCTATTCCCGCTCTGATTGTATGTTGTACAGATTAAACTGTCATTACATCTTTTTCTTTAGCTTCAGCATGTTTGTCAACCTTGATGATATAGGCATCGGTTAATTTTTGTACTTCGCCTTCACCGGTTTTAATTTCGTCATCAGAAACACCTTCACCTTTCAGTTTTTGGATTTTGGTATTGGCATCCTTACGGATGTTACGAACGGTAATGCGGCCCCTTTCGGCTTCCTCCTTAACTTTTTTCACCAGGTCTTTTCTCCGCTCTTCTGTTAAAGGCGGTACAACCAGGCGGATAACAATACCGTCATTTTGCGGATTGATACCAATATTAGCTACCTGAATAGCTTTTTCGATTGCAGTTAAAAGTGATTTTTCCCAAGGCTGGATTACGATTGTTCTGGCATCAGGTGTATTAATACTGGATACTTGTGATAGTGCTGTAGCTGCGCCATAATAATCTACGAAAATACCATCCAACATTCCAGCTGATGCTTTTCCAGCTCTGATTTTAGTTAATTCAGATTCACAATGATCGATTGCTCTATCCATTGCAGATTGAGCATCCATTAATTGTAATTGTATGAGGTCGTTCATAATTGTGTGTATTTCTACAAAAATAATAATTTTTATTCCTTATTTAACCAGGGTTCCAATAGGTTCGCCATTAGCGATTTTCATGAAATTGCCATGTTTGTTCATATCAAACACAATAATCGGCACTTGGTTTTCTTCGCAAAGGGTAAAGGCTGTCATATCCATTACATTCAGGCCTTTATCATAAACTTCTCTGAAAGAAATTTCTTCGTATTTAGTGGCTAACGGATCTTTTTCAGGATCCGCGGTATAAATTCCATCAACACGTGTTCCTTTTAAAACAACATCAGCTTTGATTTCGATAGCACGTAAAGCTGCAGCAGAATCGGTGGTGAAGTATGGGTTTCCGGTACCTGCACCAAAAATAACCACACGACCTTTTTCTAAATGTCGAACAGCCCTTCTGCGAATAAATGGTTCGCAAATCTGTTCCATTTTAATGGCAGTAAGTAAACGTGTTTTAATACCCACTTTTTCTAACGCATCTTGCAAGGCCATAGAGTTGATAACTGTTGCCAACATGCCCATATAATCAGCCTGTGCCCTGTCCATCCCACTTTTTTCGGCGCTTAAACCCCTAAAAATATTCCCTCCTCCAATTACGATTGCGATTTCTAAACCTTTATCGTGTACAGCTTTGATATCTTCAGCGTATTGTTTAACGCGTTCATTATCAATTCCATATTGTTTGTCGCCCATTAGCGATTCTCCGCTAAGTTTTAATAGGATGCGTTTGTATTTCATGACCTCAAAAATATTAACAATTTTTTAATACCGAGCTATGCTTTTTAATAATTGATGTAAATTGTTTATTGGATTTAATCTGCAAACAATAAAAGCTCCTGTTATAGAGCTTTTATTGTGAAAAGATATGGATCGTGAATTAATTAAAAATGTAACGCACGCCGAATTGGGCCTGCCAACGTGAAATCTGATCGGTAATATTTTTATACGTTGCGGTATACGGAGTTAAATTGGCCTTATCCTGATAAGGGAATGAATAAGTAGGTTTTCCCGATGTAGCATCTAAACCTTTGTAGGCCAGCAATACGGCGGTATTGTATGTTGATAGTGGGATATTTGGTGTTTGATATAAGCCCCAATCACTATTTAACAGGTTGCCAAGGTTAATGATATCCAACGTAAACTGAAGCGTATTTCTTTTTCCTTTAGGGCCAACAAAAAAGTCCTGTGCAAGGTGTAAATCTGCTCTTTTAAAATACGACATGATGGCGCCGTTTCTCTTTGCAAATTCACCCCTGTGTTTGCTAAGATAGCTATCTTGAGTAATATAGGCATTCAACTGGTTCCAGATCTGATCCTGGGTACGCGTATCGCCGGCAAAATCAGCAACCAAAATAATATCGCCTTTGTTTTGTGGGATGTAAACTAAATCGTTCGCGCCGCCATCGTTATTGATATCGCCAGATGAAACATAACTGAATGCGCCATTATTGGCCGATTCGAAGATTAAACCAATTGTAGTAGCTGCGTGTTTAAAATACTCTTTTTTATAGCTTAAGGAAGCAATAACCCTGTTCGGCTGAATAAAATTGGTATTGGCTAAAACATCTGAATTTGCATCGCTGGCAATTGCCCTTTGCGACCAGATTGAACTTGCAGTAGAACCACCATCGTTTACTGATTTCGATTGACTGTAAGTATAGGCTACACTTGCATTAAATCCACTTAAAAAAGATTTTTGCAACTGACCTGTAATGAAGTATGAATAGCCTTTTTTGATATTCTGCATATAAATAAATGGCGAAATCGATGGATTTGCCGCCGTAGTACCTGTGTGTGTAGATTTAACGGTATAACGCTGTTGACCTTCAATTCCAGGAAGAGTAATTAAGCCTGTAGCATTGTTTGGTAATGCCGCATTCGAGAAGTTTACCGCATTGATATCTTTGGTATACGATGCTTCTAAAGTAGCAATAATGCCCATTGGTAATTTTTGGTCAATCGCAACATTTGTTCTCCAGATCTGAGGGTATTTAAAATCTTTCGAAGCTGCATCTACTTCGTAAGAAGTATTAGCAGCTGCGGTACCAGGTGCAGGGCGGTTGGCATTTACATTTGGATTAAAAATCAAACGTGGATCGCCAGCAGTAGAAACGGTACTTGAGCTGAATAATGTTCCGGTATTAGAGGCCTGGTTAGAGATCCAAACATAAGGCACCTGACCAGTGAAAATTCCTGTTCCACCACGTAGCTGGGTAGTTTTATCGCCAAAAACATCATAATTGAAGCCTACACGTGGCGAGAACAATAATTTTTTGTTCGGGAATTTAGAAATGTCTACCTGCAATCCATTCTGGAAGGTTAAAGCAGCCAAATTTGGGTTTGGATCCAGTTTGGTCGGGAAATAAGTATAATCGGCACGGATACCATAGGTTAATTTAAAATTATCACTCACCTGGTATTTGTCTTGCGCATATAAACTTAAGTTATACGAAGACATTTTTGCGAATGGAAATGATCCATCGGCCAATGCAGAGTTACGGTATGAATAACTTACCGCAGGCTGGTTATTGATAAAATCATCAGCGGTTCTAAAATAATACAGGCCGTTGTAGTTTGGCGCAAAACCATTCAAGAATTTGTTTAACTGGTTGCTGGTACCGATTGTGATTTCGTGTTTACCGGCATAGATAGAGAAATCATCAGAGAACTGATAAATATCGGAGTTTAAGAGGTTGTTGGCGGTAAATACCTCGTAACCAAAACTGGTTAAGATGCCACCGTTTCCGTTACCGATATCAACCATTGGTAATTCAGCACCGTTTGAAGCGCGGAAATCTCTCAAGGCTGAATAACCCAATGTTAATTTGTTCGACATGTTATTTCCGATCCTCGTGTTTAACTCCACAATACCAATGTTAAAGTTATTGTTGATGGTATAACTCGAGCCAAAATAAGGCATAGAAGTTGAAGAAGGTGAGCGGCTACCGTTTAAGCCTGCGGGAATACCCGAGCCACTGGCAACAACCTGTCTGTTCGATTTTAGATAAAAATATTTTGCACTTAAGGTATTATTGGCATTGATGTTCCAGTCTATCTTAGCCGTTATTTTATCGCTTTGCGTTTTGTATGGATAATTTTCGTAAGGACCGGTTGCATAGTTGTATTTGCTCATTAAATAGTTGGATAAACGATCTAATGTAGCTGCGTCTGCTGCTATCGAAACATTTGCACCAGATAAACCTGGTCTTGATGCGACGAATGAAGTTGCTGGTGTACTGATCCTTTCCTGTTCACCCGAAACAAAGAAGAATAATTTGTCTTTAATAATCGGTCCGCCGATATTTAAACCACGTTGATTGTAGCTAAAATCGACAACAGGTATTTTGGTTACCCCGGCAGAGTATCCTGTTAAATCAGTTCCCCTGGTATAGTAATACGCCGAACCCTTAAAATTATTTGTTCCCGATTTTACAATGGTATTAATACCCGCTCCAGTGAAAGATCCCTGGCGGACATCATAAGGTGCAATATCTACCTGGATCTGCTCAATCGCATCTAATGAGATCGGTTGAGAATTGGCCTGTCCACCCAAACTGCCCGACAGTCCGAACGAGTTGTTAAACAAGGCTCCATCAACCGTTAAGTTGTTGTAAGAACCACTTCTGCCACCAAAACTTAAACCGCCAACGGTTGTAGAGTTTGCTGATGGCGTTAATTTGGTAAAATCCGATAATGAACGGCTGATGGTTGGTAAATTATCAATTTGTTGCCTTGTAATGGTTTCCCTTGCGCCTGTCCGCGAGGAGTTGATCACCTTGTCCTGCGTTCCTTTTACCACTACATCGGCAAGGTTTTGCGAAGTTTCGGTAAGCGAGGCATCAACCCTTAAGTCTTCTCCAATGGTCGTATTCAGGTTCTCTTTAACCAGTTCGTTGTAGCCAACGTAACTAATTTTGATGGTGTATGGCCCGCCAACACGAACGTTGGGCAGGTTATATCTTCCATCCGCCCTGGTTAGGGTGGAGTATTTTGTGCCCGAAGGAATATGTATGGCGGTAACTGTTGCACCGGGTATTACCCCTTTTTGATCTTTAACCGTACCAATAAATGATGCAGTAGTTACCCCCTGTGCAAAACCGTAAATGGTTACGGCAAACACAAGAGTTATTAATAATATAAGTCTTTTCATCAGTCTTTTTTTTTGACAAAAATACACTGACTTGCTGCTGCTTATGTTTTGTTTATATTAATTAATTGTTAAGCGCCTGCCTTGCTCCGGGAAGATTAATTTTAAGCCTTTTACATTCCCCGAAATCAATTGTTGTTTTACTTTTTCTGCAGCTTGAAGTGGTGGTTTGGTATGGGTTACAATAAAAGAAACTTTCCTAAATGCTTTCTCATTAATTAAAGCTTCAAGTTTCGACAGTTCGCTAAAGAAAAGTTTTGGTGTGAGGTGCCCGAATAATTGTTTATCTGGCTGTTCGTTCGGAAAAGAAACTTCTAAAAATATGGCTTTTAGCTGGCCGGCATTAATCAGCGGTGCTATATTTTGCCACAGGCTGGAGAGTTTATCTGATTTTTCAACTTCATCAGCGCCGGTATCTCCCAGATAAAGTATATAACTATCATCGTGGCTGATTAGAAAAGCAGTGCTTTTATAAGGATTACCATGGCTCAGTTCAAAAGCTTTTACTTTCATTTCTGTGCCTTCAAGCGGATAAGTATTGCCTTCAATCAATGGGAAATACGTATACTTTTTTAGCTGTGGTTTTTCACCTTCGTTGGCAAAATTAGCCCAGGCATCCCATGTAAAATATTTATCCCTTAAGATGTTCAGCACCGAAGGCAGTCCATAGATGTTTTTTGATGTATCGGCTGGTGAATTGATGATCAGGCCAGCTAAATGGTCTAAATGTCCATGAGATATCAGATAACCTTTAATCTGCTTGCGCTGGATTTCTTCGCTATTGCCTTTTAAAGATTTAAAATCGATTGCTTTCTGTATGCCTGCATTTATGGTTCCCGCATCAAGGCAAACATATTTGTCGCTTCCTTTTGGTGTTATCATGTATGATGATAAATTGCTCTCATCATCGCCGCCTTTTACACCAAGTGGAATGATGGTAAATGAAGACCCCGTTCCCTGCGCCCACAAATTACTGGCATAAATGGATAGAAAGATAATTGCTGGAAGAATTCTTTTGAATATGTTGGTTTGATTATACCGTTTTACCTTTAAAAATAACCTCTTTTAAGTTTAGTGCATCATCAAGCACTACTAAATTTGCCTGCTCGCCAGCTGCAATATTTGCCGTTAAGTTTTCAACTCCGATTAATTTGGCAGGATAACTTGTTCCCATTTTAATTGCATCATTTAAACTGATGCCACAGTGGATTACACAGTTTTTAACAGCTTCTAACATGGTTAACGACGAGCCGGATAGTGTACCATCGGGCATGACAAATTTGTTTCCTTCTTGGATATGCTGATAAGGACCGGTTGAACAAGCTGTGACGGCATCGGTGATGAGGAATAAGCGCTCTTTTAATAGTTTTTGTGCAAATTTAACCACCTCAAAGTCTACATGTTGCCCATCGGCGATAATACTGGCCATCGCCCTAGCGTGACTAAAAACAGCGGTGGGGATTCCAGGTTCGCGATGGTGGATGGGGCTCATGGCATTAAAGAGGTGTGTAGTGGTTTGAATGCCTTTATTATACGCCGCAGTAGCTTCCTCAAAAGTTGCATTGCTATGTCCTAATGAAACCACAACACTTTGATCTAGTAAGTATTGTATTACCTCATCATCCTGGATTTCTGGTGCTATGGTCATCATTTTAATAACACCATCTCCAAAATCGATTAGTTTCTTAATTTCATCTAAGGAGGCCTTTCGTACAAAGGCAGGTACGTGCGCACCTAAACGTTTTGGATTTAAAAATGGTCCTTCTAAATGCAAACCCAGGCAATTCCTGGCTGTTGAGCGATGTTCTTTAGCTACTTTGATACATTCGTTAAAAACTTCCTGAGAATTTGTTGCCATGCACGCCAAAAAACCAGTCGTTCCTTTTTTGAGCAAGTCATCTTCCATAATGCTCAACGATTCGATGCTTGGCTCTGCTGAAAATAACCTGTCGCCTGCTCCATAAATCTGCAGATCTATAAAACCTGGAACAACAATCGAATGGCTGGTTTCTTTATGATCACTTTCTTTAATAGCTGAAATGATATCACTATCAATAATGATATCTTGATTCTTTTTTAAATCGTTGCCCTGAAAATAGGAGGTGTTGGAAATTACTTTAGGCATATCAAACGTTGAGTGAATTTAATCTTAAACGGTCAAAGTTAAATATTGTGGCTATATATTTGGATAATAAGATGAAATAACCAAATGGATGAAAATCAGTCCTGTAGAAGAAGTTTTTTAAAAGCCAGCCTCAATTATGTGTGGCTACTTTGGTCACCCCAACAGTGTCGATAGCAGATGTACCCGCTGAGGAAGAGGTTTTTAAAATTGCAGTAGGTCCTTACCTCCAAGCCAATTTCAATAACGAATGACCATTCTTTGGTTGACCAATAAAAACGCGTCAGATTGGGTTGAATATGGCGAACAGCCCGATCAAATGAATCAATAAGCTTATGGAATGATGAATTGGGTTTAATGCAAGCCAATAGTAAGCTAAATGCGTTAACGTTAAAAAAATTAAAACCAAGAACAAAATATTATTATAAAGTCGCTTATACGGCTTTGAGGAAGTAGGAGGGTGTTATTTCGAGCAGAGAGAAACGTGGTCGAGAATCCGCGCAGACTCAGCCAAGCTAAATTTATCTTGATAGATCTCTCCATTTCACTGCGTTTCAGTCGAGATGACGGCCGTTCCTTGAAATATAACGCATAAAAAAAGCCCCAATTTCTTGGAGCTTTTTAAATATACTTTTAATGCTTATGCACCTAATTGTACACGTTTGAAAGCAGATACCGTTAAACCTTTAGAAGTGTTATCTAAATATTTACGCACATCCATAGAGCTATCTTTAACAAACTCCTGGTTTAATAAAGTGCTGTCTTTGTAAAATTTATTCAATTTACCAGCAGCGATTTTCTCAACCATTTCCTCTGGTTTACCTTCTTGACGGATAACGTCTTTAGCAATCTCGATTTCACGTTCAATTGTAGCAGGATCAACACCGTCTTTATCAACAGCAACTGGGTTCATTGCAGCAATTTGCATTGCAACATCTTTACCTGCTTCAGTAATATCTGCGCCATTAGTGTTTTCAAAAACAACTAAAACGCCCATTTTACCATTAGAGTGGATATAAGAAACGATTTTTTCACCAGATACATTTGCGTACTCTTGAATAACGATTTTCTCTCCGATTTTACCGGTTAGTTCAGTTATTGTTTCGGCAACTGTACGTCCATCTTCCAAAGTAATTGCTGATAATTCTTCAGCAGAAGCAGGATTGTTGGCAACTGCTGCAGCTAAAACGGCCTGAGCTAGATTACGAAAATCTTCAACTTTAGAAACCGGTTCAGTTTCACAAGCTAAAGCAACTAATTTACCATTAGTTCCATCAGCTGAAATATTGATTGATACCAGACCTTCAGAAGTAGCATTACCAGAACGAGCGGCAGATACTTTTTGACCTTTTTTGCGCAACAAATCAACAGCAGCTTCGAAATCGCCATTAGCTTCAACTAAAGCTTTTTTGCAATCCATCATACCAGCGCCAGTTTGTTGGCGTAATTTGTTTACATCTGCGGCAGTAATTTGTACTGTAGACATTTTATTTCTTTTTTTAAATTTTACAATCTTGTTATAACAATTACAGGTTACAAGTTACAAGCGCTAAGTTAAACTCATGTTAAGCCAACTTAAAACCTGAAACCAGTAACCTGCAATTAAAAAATATTACTATTCTTCTGTTTTAGTCTCTTCTGATGAAGGAGCTTCAACTTCCGCTTCAGCAGTTGCCTTTTTAGTTGTTGGTCTTTTTTCACCAGCTCCTCTTGGCTCTTTTACTTCAGGAGCATCAGCTGCAACTTTTGCTGCTACTGCTTCTTTTTCAGCCTCATCATCTTTTTCGCGTTTACGCTCATCTAAACCTTCTTCAATAGCTTTGATAATTACATCAGTAATTAAAGAGATTGATTTTGTAGCATCATCATTCGCTGGAATAGGGAAATCGATGTTAGAAGGATCAGAGTTAGTATCAACCATCGCAAAAGTAGGAATGTTTAATTTTAACGCTTCAGTTACTGCGATGTGCTCTTTCTTAACATCAATTAAGAATAAAGCTGCAGGTAAACGGTTTAAATCAGCAATACCACCTAAAAGTGATTCTAATTTAATACGCTCACGCTGAATCATTAAACGCTCTTTTTTAGATAAGATCGAATAAGTACCGTCTTTAGTCATTTTATCGATGTTAGACATCTTTTTGATTGACTTACGAACAGTAGCAAAGTTAGTTAACATACCACCTAACCAACGTTCGGTTACGAAAGGCATGTTTACTTTTTTAGCTTGTTCAGCTACGATTCCTTTTGCTTGTTTTTTTGTTGAAACAAATAATACTTTACGACCTGATTTTACGATTTGTTTAATCGCAGCCGCAGCTTCTTCAGTTTTAGTTAAAGTTTTATTTAAATCTATAATGTGAATTCCATTACGCTCCATGAAAATGTAAGGAGCCATTTTTGGATTCCATTTACGGGTAAGGTGACCAAAGTGTACACCTGCATCCAATAAGTCTTGATAAGTTGTTCTTGCCATTGTGTTTGCCTCCTGTGATTAACGTTTACTGAATTGGAATTTCTTACGGGCTTTAGCACGTCCTGGTTTTTTACGCTCAACCATACGGTTATCACGTGTCATTAAACCTTTAGCACGTAAAGCAGGTTTTTTCTCCGCATCTAGTTCAACAATCGCCTTAGCAATAGCTAAACGAACAGCTTCTGCTTGTCCTTTTACTCCACCGCCTTGTACGTTTACAGTAATATCATAACGGCCAGTAAGTTCAGAAACTTCTAAACTTTGGTTTACGATATATTGTAATGGTAAAGTTGGGAAATATACTTTGTGATCTTTACCGTTAACGGTAATTGCGCCAGCACCATCTTTTAAGTAGATACGTGCAACAGCTGTTTTTCTTCTTCCTGAAGTGTTAGTAACTGACATTTCTTAAAGTTTAATGGTTTTTGGAGATTGAGCTGCATGAGGATGAGTTTCACCTGCATACACAAAAAGATTGGTGTATAATTTTTTACCCAATTTAGTTTTCGGTAACATACCACGTACCGCTTTCTCGATTACACGTTGAGGGTGTTTCGCCATTAACTCCTTAGGAGAAATAAAACGTTGACCACCTGGATAACCAGTATAAGAAACATATTGCTTTTCGCTGAATTTGTTTCCTGTCAATTTAACCTTGTCTGCATTGATAACAATTACGTTATCGCCGCAATCTACGTGTGGGGTGTACTCAGGCTTGTTTTTACCACGGATGATCATAGCGATCTTCGATGACAAGCGCCCCAAAATCTCGCCTTGCGCATCAACAACAATCCACTGTTTGTTAACAGTTTTCGCATTGGCCGAGACAGTTTTGTAACTTAACGTATTCACTTGCTTGTATTTAATTTATTAAACAATTTATTATTCCCATTAAATTTGGGACTGCAAAGATAGGTAGAATACTTTTATTATCAAATAGTTGATCGAAAAAAGTTTTGCATTTTTACCTCTTGATCGTCAGGCTAAAATATTTAAGTATCTAATATGCTGTATCGTTTTTGAGGCTGAGAAAAACAAAACCAGAAATTCTTTGGCGAGTTCCAGCCGGGCTTTATTCTAAGTCTTTTTTGTTTTTTTAAGCTTTGACAACCTTCCTACTTCAGCTCCATTAAGGATGTCGCTGTAATCCCGTTTCAAAAATCCCGGCTAGTACAATTATTAAAGGTTATGGGTAAAGTGTATAAATATTTAATGTTATCTCTTACAAATCATCAGGCATGTAGCCGATTCTTTTCCTAGGTCCAATTTTCTTATCGATTAGTCTATCCAGGTAGGTAAAAACCAACTCAATATTTTTATCATGATTATTCAACGTCTTTTTAATTTCTTCTATTTCAAGTTTGAGCTCGCCATTATCAACAATAAATTGACGGATACGGGAGAAAATTCTTACAATCTGGATATTTACCTGAATGGCTTGTTTGCTGTTTAATACACTTGAAAGCATGAGGATGCCGTGTTCGGTAAAAACAAAGGGAAGTTTCCTTCTTCCGCCCCAACTTGAAGTCGCAAATTGCGACTTCAAGTTTAACCACTCTTCATCAGTGAGTTGAAACATGAAATCTTCAGGGAATCGATCTAGATTTCTTCCAACTTGCTCATTAAGGCGTTTAGTCTCTACACCATAAAGCTCTGCCAGGTCACTATCAAGCATCACTTTGAGGCTCCTTAGTTCGTAAATTTTATTAACTACAATATTGTCAGGGATGATAGGAAGCACTTGTTTAGCTGTCATATCATTTTGAATTGAATCTAAAGATAAAAAAATGATTTATTTAAACCAAAATCGAATCTATAATTTTCCTGATCTTTTCTTCCCGAGTTTTATAATCTCCGCTGATCTGAATGTAGGCTATTCCACGCTTTTCAAGCTCACTCTTAAACAGATTAAACATTTCCAGCCGCCTATCTCCAAAATCACGGAGATGATCAGCAACCCATTCCACATCAATATCCATTAGGAAATATAAATCATAACAGATTTCTTTTTCAAGGTCATTCAGTATCTGTGGAACTTCGTTCAGGTAATATTGCGAATAAATTTTCGTGGTAATCAGATCGGTATCACAGAAAACAAGCTTGTTGGCGCTGTTTGTTTTTTCTTTGACTCTTTCGGTTTGTGATGTTCCGATTTCGATAATGTCATCAATTGTGATATCGTTCGAATTGATTAATTCGCGCGCAACTTCAGGAACGAATGTCGTTTGATAATGTAAGGCCATTTTTTCAGCCATAGTCGATTTCCCTGTGCTCTCTGGTCCATAGAAACAAATTTTCTTTACAAAATATGGACGGACTTCTTTTGGAATAAATTCCCAATATTGAAAAGGATGGTTTCTGATTAGAGTTGCTGAAACGGGGATGGATTTTCTCGGCTCGTCAAATAAGATGTGTTCAGCTTGTAAATTGAAGGCAAATGGTGCTCCATAAAACTCGGAGCTAAAAAGAATATCAATTTTTGGATATATCACCTGCATCCTGATCGCCCAGGTATTTGTCCTTTCATTCAAGGGCAGTGTTTCATCATCAAAATCATCAGCAATAATAGCGGGTTTGACCTTGGATTGATTCTTAAAAATCTCTTTGATCCATTCAAAACGTAAAACAGGATCAATCTTGTCAGCAGGAGTGAAACTCATTGATACAATTAGCTCATCACAATGTGAAGCAGCAAAATTAATCAATGCAATGTGACCATTATGAATGGGCATAAATTTGCCAATCACTAAACCTCTTTTCATACCGTTTTAGTGTAGCTTCTATATTCTTTAATCCAATGCCACAATGCAAAAGCAGCAATAATGGTGAAGATGAAATATTCTACCCCCATAAATTTAATTCCTTTTAAAAAATAAAGATAAGTGGCTACAATATCTATAATCAGCCAGATAATCCAACATTCTACTCTTTTCTGGATCATTAGAAATGTTGTGATCACGCTCATTACAAAAATAAAAGAATCAATAAAAGGGTATGCGCTGGGTAAATTAAATAATAAAGGCAGCCAGTTGTGGAGTTGACTTGCCAATGTACCCATTAATAATGTGCCAATAATGCCAATAGCCAATAAGGTTAAAAATTGCCTTAGGGGCATAAAACTGATTTTGAGTTCTTTATTTTTATCTTCTTCTCCAGGCTTTGGATTTGTCCATCGCCACCAGCCCATGATGTTGGTTACAAAAAAGAAAACCATTAAAAACATATCGGGGTAAAGCTGACTTTGATAATATAGAAAGGCTGATAAAAATACATTAACAATACCCATGGGCCAGCTCCAAACGCTGGCTTTTGCTGAAAGTATAACGGAAATAATCCCGGTAATTACAGCAAAGAATTCTAAATAGCTCATTTTATAGCCAAGAACTGTGAAAAATATACTGTGGGCATCGAAAAAATCCATCTTTTTCTATTTTTTGAAATCTACAAAATGCTAATGTAAATAATTTATTTGCGGCTATTGGTTTTCCATTGGCAAACAATCCAAAAATATAGCTGTTATAAGAATATCTAATGGCTAATCGCCGTTTTTATTAACCAGCAGATTCTTTTATGCAATTTCTCGACCAGGCTTTCGGTTATCCTATCCCTTTATTTTTTAAGAACCTAATCATTGGTTTGATAGCAGTATCTCTTGGTATTTTAATCAAGTTTATCATTCACAAAACTTTTATCCTGCTTTCGCGTTGGTGGGATTTTATCATTATAAAATCTACAGTAAAGCATTTGAGGAGGCCTGTAGCTATTTTTATTCCCCTGTTGTTCCTTAACTTCTCCTTAACGCTGATGGAGATGGCGCCAACATATCGTCTTCCTATGGCCAAAATACTGGAAATTGCACTGACCATTACTTTTGCGCTTATTTTGGTAAGGACAATTAACGTTTTGGAAGATTATTTCTATCTTAAATATGATCTAAACAAAGAAAACAACCTGAAAGAGCGCAAAATCAGGACGCAGTTGGAGTTTGTTCGAAAGTTTATTGTTTCGCTTATTATTTTAATTACTGCTGCTATTATTTTATTAAGTTTTGAAAGTATGCGTAAAATCGGGGCGGGGCTGCTTACCGGAGTTGGAATAGGCGGGATTATCATCGGTTTTGCAGCGCAGAAATCGCTTGGGAATCTATTAGCAGGTTTCCAGATTGCCTTTACCCAGCCGATCAGGATTGATGATGTTGTAATTGTAGAAGGCGAATGGGGTAAGGTAGAAGAAATTACCCTAACGTATGTGGTAATCAATATTTGGGACCAACGGCGGTTGATCCTGCCAATTACCTATTTTATCGAAAAGCCCTTCCAAAACTGGACGCGTGTTTCAGCTGATTTGCTTGGAACAGTGTTCTTATATCTTGACTATACCATCCCAATTGAACCTATGCGGCAGGAATTAACCCGGCTTTTAAATGCTGATCTGCTTTGGGATAAGCGCGTAAATGTAGTACAGGTTACAGATAGTACAAAAGATGGTGTTATTGAAGTGCGTTTTTTAATGAGTGCTTCAAATTCTTCAAGGGCTTTTGATTTACGTTGCCATGTAAGAGAAGCAATGATTGCTTTTATCCAGAATAATTATCCTGATAGTTTACCTAAAACAAGATTAGAACATCGGGATAAGTTTGCGGGTTTGTAGTTTTTACAATCTAAGATAACTAAGTTATTTCCTCTGGTCACTATTTTCAAAAACTGAAAAGTAGATTTTACCTTTAAGAATTTCTAAAAATTTCAGAAAGTGTAATCCGCAAACTATCCTGGAATTAAGAGCAGCTGGTTTTAAAGATTTTTTAATCGGATAACTTTCTGAAAACAGATCACCCGAATGTCGCGATAAAGGAATTTGTGTCGCAGATATAGGCATCTTACAGAATAATTTTTAGCACATCAGCTATCAAAACAAATAAAGTATTCTAAAACTACCTAAAAATAGGTAGTTCTTTTTACCTGAAATATAGTATTTTGAGCATAGCTACAAGTTTTGGCATTTTTTTTGGACTGGAATTTTAAGAAATTAAAAACTAAAAAATCTATGAAAAAATTTAAATTGCTGTTATCCCTTTCCCTAATTTTAGTAGTTACATTATTGTTCTCTTGTAAAAAAGACGAAACTACACCAACTAATCAAGATACCTATCCCAGAAAAGTGTCTGTAGAATATAGAATCACTTCGCCTTCTGGCCTTACAAGTTTATATAGCATTTCAAGAAGAAATGAAACAGGAGCAACGGAATTATTTAGTAATCAAGCACTTCCTTATTCTTACAAGTTTGATATGACTGTTAAACAATTTGATGCATTATTAATCAGTGGAACCTCAAACACTGGCGGTACAATTGAATGTGAGATTTTTGTTGACGGTAAGAGTGTTGATAAGAAATCTGGTAGTGGAAACACCGTAACTGATATTACTTCAACTTATGTATTTCAATAATTAAATTCTAAAATAATTTATGCATTAAAAAGGCTTTCTTGTTTTATCAAGAAAGCCTTTTTAATGCATTTTGTGCTTAATTTTGTTTTCCTGTTGTAGATCTATTATTTAAACATCCCCTTCAACTTCGCCAGTTTCTCCTGCAAATCCCCATCAGCATCTTTCTTTTCCTGTTTTGGTTTGAAAGCTGGTTTTGCCGTTTGAGGTTTAAAATCCTGTTTAGGCTTTTGCTCTTTAGACTTAGGACTTCCAACTCCAGGCTTTTGACTAACCTCAGTTTTCATTGATAGCGAAATTCGTTTACGGGCAGCATCAACTTCCATTACCGTTACTTCTACTTTTTGATGTACTTTAACGATGTCATTTGGGTTCGCTACAAAACGATTGGCCAGTTGACTGGTATGCACCAGGCCATCTTGATGTACACCAATATCTACAAAGGCGCCAAAATTGGTGATGTTGGTTACAATTCCGGGAAGTTTCATACCCACTCTTAAATCGGCAATTTCATTTACACCATCAGTAAAACTAAAAGCCTCAAATTGCTCTCTCGGGTCGCGGCCAGGTTTAGCTAATTCCTTTAAGATATCATTCAAAGTTGGTAAACCGATTTCATCTGTAACATATTGTTGTGGCTTAATCTGCTTTTGCAACTGTGTATCTTTCATTAAAGCAGAAACGGTAGTACTCAGATCTTTTGCCATTTTACCTACTACAGCATAGCGCTCAGGGTGAACACCACTGGTATCTAAAACATTTTCCGCATTGCGGATACGTAAGAAACCTGCCGCCTGTTCGTAAGCCTTGTCGCCTAAACGAGGTACTTTTTTCAAGCTTTCACGGTTTTTAAAAGCACCATTTGTATTGCGGTAATCAACTATATTTTGCGCTAAAGTAGGGCCTAAGCCAGAAACATAGGCCAGGATTTGTTTTGAGGCGGTATTTAATTCTACACCTACGGCATTTACAGCACTGATTACAGTATCATCTAAACTTGCCTGTAATTTATTTTGATCAACATCGTGCTGGTATTGACCAACGCCGATAGATTTTGGGTCTATTTTCACCAATTCGGCCAATGGATCCATTAAACGGCGTCCGATTGAAACTGCTCCACGCACGGTAATGTCCTGGGTAGGAAATTCCTCTCTGGCTACTTCCGATGCTGAATAAATCGAAGCACCACTTTCGTTAACCATTACAATTGTAATGTGCGGTAAATTCAACCCTCTAACAAAAGTTTCGGTTTCTCTTCCTGCAGTACCGTTGCCAATGGCTATAGCTTCAATATTGTGTTTTTCGCAAAGTTGTTGTATCGTAAATTCAGCGTTTTTCACATTTCCCTGTCCGGTATGCGGATAAATTGCTGTATTCTCTAACAATTGACCTTGTTTATCCAAACAAACGACTTTACAGCCAGTACGGAAGCCAGGATCGATTGCCAACACATTTTTTTGCCCCATTGGAGCTGCCAATAACAATTGACGTGCATTTTCGGCAAAAACCCGGATGGCTTCCTGATCTGCTTTTTGTTTGGTGAAAACCCGAAGTTCAGTTTCCATTGCAGGTTCCAACAAGCGTTTATAACCATCTTCTAAAGCTTGCTGAACTTGCTTTGAAGCGGCATTATTGCCTAAAATAAACTGGTTCTGTAAAATAGCAATGGCATCTTCTGCTGGTGGAAGTGCATCTAATCTTAAAATCAGTTCCTTTTCACCACGGCGCATGGCCAAAACACGGTGTGATGCAGCTGTTTTAACCGGCTCGCTCCATTCGAAGTAATCTTTATATTTAATGCCTTCTTCTTCTTTTCCTTTGATCACTTCTGATTTAAAAACAGCTTTTTCCTGAAAATAAGTACGCATTTTGGTGCGAGCCTCAGCATTTTCAGAAATCATTTCGGCTATGATATCCCTGGCTCCGGCTAAAGCTTCGTCAAGCGAATTTACACCTTTCTCTGTATTAATAAATTTCTCAGCTGATGCAGCTAAATCAAAAGCATTCTGCTCAAATATCTGCAAGGCCAAAGGTTCTAATCCTTTTTCTTTTGCAACCGAGGCACGTGTTTTACGCTTGGGTTTAAACGGCAGGTAAATGTCTTCTAAGAGTGAAATGGTTTCTGCTTCGTTGATCTTTTTTTCCAGTTCGGGTGTCAGTTTACCAAGCTCGGTCATCGATTTTAAAATCGCTTCACGACGTTTATCTAAATCGCGCAACTGTAAAACCCTATCACGAATAGCAGCTACCTCAACTTCGTCTAAACTGCCCGTCACCTCCTTACGGTAGCGCGATATAAAGGGTACAGTTGCACCTTCATCTAACAAATTTATGGTTGCTGTTACTTGCTTTTCTGCAACTTTTAATTCGGCTGCAATTATTTTATGGTGGGTTAACATATCCTAAAGGTAAAAATTAAAGAGAGCAAAGCTAATCAGGATTTGCGGGATTTAATTATTTTTAGAATGAAGTTATCCACCGAAATTTGTGAGTAAGTTTTTGAAAAAAGGAATGATTATTTTTACTGCGTTCGATCATTTTTCCATTTATAAACAGCCAGCTATTGGGAAAGAGTTTTATACGTCTTTGCTTTTCAGCTTCTGTAATCTGTCCGGTAAGTGCTAATCTTCCAATTTGAATTTTACTCAGCTCGTCGGGAATAGCAATGTTTTTAGTGAATTTGATCCTCGGCGTACCTATGTTTAAAGGTAGACGTACTATAACTGATTATTTCTTTAGCCACTGGTACGGCTTTATGTACAGTTTCACGGATTTGCTGTAATAGTTTTTGTGTTTCAACAGGGAAAGTAGCGATGTATTGATCGATGTTCTCTCGTTTGGGCTGTTCCATCCTCGGTGGTTTTGTAAGCTGAATTTACAAATTATCAGAAGTTATTCGCTGATTTGGATATCGTATTTATGCAATAAGCCTGCAAGGCCGGATTTTGAAAATCTTGCTTTTTTGATCCTGTTGTTATCAGGGTCTATGGAGTAATTGTAAGCCGTTTTAAAATCTGCTTTTTCTAGTATTGTTCTATCAAAAGTAGCATTTAATAAATCACAATTGTATAATATTGCGCTGCTTAAGTCACATTCAGAGAAGTCGACTTCATGTAACTGTGAGTTTTTGAAATTGGTTTTTTTTAATTTTAATTTATAAAACGAAGAATGATCTAATTTGCAGTTGGTAAAACTAAATGCGAGGCCGAAATCGTTACAGTTGTCAAACCTTAAACCAAGCATTTTACAATCCTGGAAATCAGCATCGATAAATGATGTTTTGGTTAAGCCCGCCAAACTTAAATTGCAGGAAATGAATTGGCAGTCTAAAAATTTTACACCGCTTAAATCTGAACTGGAAAAATCGCAATTGAAGAATTTACAGTTTTCATATTCTGCTTTTGGGAGTGGGCGTACTGTAAAATCAGTCTTTTCGAAGGTTTGATCGGCTATGTATTCAGGCATGGGAAAAAAATTTAATAGGTATAGCGAAGATAAAAATATTAGTTTGGAAACCCGCGAGGTTTAATCCGATCGTCACCCTGACCTGTAGCGCAGCGGAAAGCTACGAAGTAAATTTATTTCAGGGTTTTTTCCTGCTATTAAAATTCATAAGCATTGCTTAGGTGTTCAATCTTTTGAAAAGCAGGGTTTAGTGTGCTTCGGTTGCGAAAACCCCGCTATCCGCTGCAAAGCCTTGGCTCGTTCCTCACCTTCGGGTTTTACTCTACTGTCGGGTTTATTTAACCTGAGCATTTCGTTTTTGGAATATAAAACCTGCAAGGTTTAAAATAAAAAATCCCCCAAATTGCTTTGGAGGATTTATATCTTTTGGTCTTCGGCTAAGCTCAGACTACAATTTTTAATTACTTTTTAACGTACATTACTTCTTTTACCGCTTTAACTACACGCTCAGCATTTGGTAAGCTTGCTGCAATTAAAGTTGGTGAATATGGAAGTGGAACATCTGCACAAGTGATACGTAAAACCGGTGCATCTAAATAATCGAATGCATGTTTTTGTACCATGAAAGCAATCTCGCCAGAAAGAGATGCCAATGGCCAGGCCTCTTCTACCACAACCAAACGGTTTGTTTTCTTAACGGATGCAATAATGGTATCATAATCGATAGGACGTACAGTACGTAAATCAATAACTTCTACATTAATCCCTTCTTTTGTTAACTCTTCTACCGCAGGGTTTACAACGCGGGTTAACATTTTACCAAAAGTTACAATGGTTACATCAGTACCTTCTTTAGTTACTTTAGCTTTACCGAGTTCGATATAGTATTCCTCTGCAGGAACATCGCCTTTGTCGCCGTACATTACTTCAGATTCCATGAAAATAACCGGATCCTGATCTATAATTGATTGTTTTAATAATCCTTTTGCATCGTAAGGTGTAGCTGGAACTACTACTTTTAGTCCTGGTGTATTTGCAAACCAGTTTTCGAAGTTTTGAGAGTGCTGTGCACCTAATTGACCTGCGTTACCTGTTGGGCCGCGGAAAACCATAGGGCATGAGAACTGACCACCACTCATTGATAAAATTTTAGCAGCACCATTGATAATCTGATCGATAGCTACTAATGAGAAGTTAAAGGTCATAAATTCCACAATTGGAATAAGGCCTGCTGTTGCTGCACCAGTTGCAATACCTGCGAAACCTAGTTCGGCAATCGGGGTATCGATAATGCGTTTCGCACCAAACTCATCAAGCATACCCTGACTTACTTTGTACGCACCGTTATATTCTGCTACTTCTTCACCTAATAAAAAAACGCGGTCATCTTTACGCATTTCTTCGCTCATGGCTTCGCGTAGTGCTTCTCTAAATTGGATTTCTCTCATTGTAAATTTTAATAACGGTGGCAAATATAATTATTAATCGCTTTGAAACCAAAGGCTATAATGCCTATGTTTTGTAATAATTATAGGTAATTCTCTTAATTATTTAGCCTTTTTGAAGCGGTTTTTTTTGTTTATTTGTCAAAAGAAGAAATAATATTGGGCGATTGTGTTTTTGATAAGCTTATTGTATCAAAGCTTTTGCTTTTTCCGAAATATCTTCATCAAAAACATTTGGTTCCGATTATATCTAAACTTAATGATTAGGATTTAATAATCCATAAATTTCACTATCAAGAAATTGGCCCCTAAAATAATAATCCTGTTTAAAAAGGGCCTCTTTTACAAAGCCATGTTTGAGCAGCATCTGTCTTGAAGCATCGTTTTCTACATTAATGTTTGCACTGATGGTATGCAAGTTCACTTCTTCGAAACCAAAAGCAATTGATTTTTTCAGTGCTTCGGAGATAATTCCTTGTCGCCAATAATCAGGGTGCAGCATGTAGCCGATCTCGGCACGGTGGTTGGCAAAATCGGTGCGCCAGTAACCAACAGAACCAATCATTTTTTCAGGCTTTTCTTTTAAAGCAATTACCCAGGCCAGGTTATCGCCGTTTTCATAACCATTTCTGAAACGGGATATAAAGTCTTTGATCTCAAAAATGTCTTTTGGTCTTTCCCTGTCAATGTATTTCATTACATTTTCGTCGGTGCGCATGGCAAAAAGTGCTTCGGCATCATTAAGATCATGTTCACGAAGAATTAAGCGTTCGGTTTCAAGAACCGGGAATTTTGTGAAATTTAAGGTTAGCATTTTTAAAGATAAGCTTAGAGATAAAGGCAATTTTTTTGTAACGAAAATTATAAATGTCTTTTATTTATAATAACATATTCTTTTATTATCCCTGATTTTACATTTGAATTAAATTAATTTATTCCCCAAATATAGCTATTTTCAGGGATTGTATTCCCCAAAAATAGCTATATTTGGGGAATTGAAGTTTATGGTTAAAAGAGCGTTACAGCCAACTTTAGAAAGTAAGGTTGATTTTAAAAAAGCAATAGTTGTACTTGGTCCAAGACAGGTAGGTAAAACTACGCTGATTAATAAAATCGCTGGCTCTTTAACTAGTGATTATCTCTACATCAATGGAGATGACCCTGGCGTAAGACTATTATGGAACAATCCAACACAAGCCTTTATTAATACTTTTATCGGCGAGGCTAAGGTTGTTGTATTTGATGAGGCACAGCGACTTGAAAATATAGGTTTAACTGCAAAGATGATCATTGACGCTAACAAAGATGTTCAGCTCTTCATATCTGGTTCTTCAGCGTTGGAAATTGCAAGTCAGATTAATGAACCTCTTACAGGTCGTAAGTGGGAGTACAGATTATATCCTTTGTCTTGGCGGGAATTGAAGGATCAATATTCCTTTGCCAAAATTCACCCACGTTTGGAGGAATTTTTGATAACTGGCATGTATCCTGATGTAATTAATCATAGCGAAAATGCGATAGAAATATTAAATAATCTTGCTGGAAGTTATCTATATAAGGATATTTTAGAAGCGGGTGGTATTCGTCGACCGGATGCGCTTTTAAAACTTTTGCAGGCCCTTGCCTGGCAGGTGGGAAATGAGGTTTCTTATAATGAGCTTGCCCAAACTGTAGGTATTGACAAGGCAACGGTTAACAATTACATAGATCTGCTTGAAAAATCATTTGTGGTCTTTCGCTTAAATCCTTTGGCCCGAAATTTAAGAAATGAGATTAGCTCTTCCCGGAAAATCTATTTTTATGATAATGGGATCAGAAACAGCATCATTAATAATTTTTCGCCGATTGCTCAACGTAATGATATCGGTGCCTTGTGGGAAAACTTTATTATAAGTGAACGGAAAAAAAACCTGGCCTATAGTGGCTTTTATGGCAATACTTATTTTTGGCGAACCGTAAGTAAAACAGAAATAGATTATATTGAGGAACAGGATAACAAAATAACAGTTTTTGAACTAAAATGGAATCCTAAAGTAAAAGTAAAGTTTCCTAATGCTTTTATGGAAAAATATATTCCTGAGGCAGCACATGTTATCAATAGGGATAATTACTGGGAATTTTTATAAACCAGCATGCCATTTAAAAATATCCCCTTATTTAAATAGACTACTTACGTTCCTGCCAGTAAGATGTTGAAAAAAGTTCTATTTAGACAAATTTTTTGCTTTTAATTATTTCCCAAATAAAGTTTTATAAATAGAGTATTTGTAGTTATCCTCAACTGCGCTGGCCACAAAATAAGGCGCTTCAAAAAGTTCGGTCAGTTTTTTTCTTAATTCGGCAAGAAATTCTGGTTTGATTTCTTCTAAATAGGCTCCCGATAGATTTTGCCTGCCCGATTTAAACCAAACGCCATCTGCGCTCATGGTTTTTACTACATATAAATTTGGCTCTACAAAACTTTTGCCCGAAAATTGTTCGTAAGCATAAGTATATAATAAGGTTTGGATCAACGCTTTATTAATATGTTTGCCGTCAGAGTTGAATAACTCTGGAATATCTTTAAAAGTTAACTTGTCACTACCGGTTTTATAATCAATAATTTTAGTAACGCCGTCTTTAACATCAACACGATCGATAAAGCCAAAAATTTTAACGCTGGCTTCATTCCCTCTTAACGGAAAACTGATTTCAGCCTCTACCTTTTGTTCTAAACTAATAATATTAAAAGGGGTTTGCGCTTCATCCTGATTTAAAATGATATTCACATACGCATCTACAATAGATAAAATAACCTTTTGCATGCCTTTGTATTCCATTATCATATCTGGATTTTTGAACATCACAGCATTAAAGGCTTTTTGTATCAGACTGGGAATCTGTTTGCGTTTCTCCTTAATGCGCTCCGCAGTAATTTCAGCAGACTTTAAATCCTCGTAAAAATACTCCATCACTTTGTGCAGAATCGAACCAATTTCGTTGGCTTCTACTACTGCACTAATCTCTTTAGGTTCTTTAATACCTGCAATATAATTGAAAAAGAAATCTATCGGGTTGGAAATGTATTGAGTGAGTGCCGAAGGCGAAAGCACCTTCTTTTTATCGAGGTATTTTTGAAGTGTTTCCTGGATAAACGCATTATTAGTCTTTTCGATCTTTACTTCTTTAAAAGGTTCGGTTTTTACCTCCAGATTAAGCTCATTATAGGTGAAATCGAACCCGCTTTCGTACTCAAGCTGCTTTAAAATCCTGCTGGCTTCACCTGAAGTAGATTCGTCGGTTAGGCTATTATAGACAAAATTGATATTCTTTGCTCTCTGTAATAGGCGGTATACCATGTAAGAGGAAATGGCATCAAGATTTTCGAGGACAGGAAGGCCATAAACACGACGGATGGAATCAGGAATAAAACTATTGCCAATGGATGATTTTGGAATAATACCTTCATTAAAACCTAAAATAACCACTTTATCGAAATTTAAGTTGCGGGTTTCAAGCAATCCCATCACCTGAATGCCATTCAGCGGATCGCCTGAAAGCGGTACAGCGATGGCCTGAAGCGATTTTTGGACGAGGTAAATTACAAAAGGAATTTCCTCTTTCCCGATATGGTTGCTAAACGTATCGTGCAAACGGTTCAACTCCTGTATGGTTTTTACAAACAGTTCCGCATCGATTTTTTTAAGTGTTTTTGCATTTGATAAGCGGGTTAACACATAATCCAGTACATCCAGTAAATTAGTAACCACATGCTGCGGATCATCGATTTTTTTATAAAAAGTCTCAAACAGTCCGCTTTGTCTTAACAGGCGTTTATGATCGATCTCTACCTTGTTTTCTTCCAATAGTGCGGTTAAAATTTTATCCCGCATTTTCTGGGTAAGGCCCGTTAAAGGATGCGTTAAAAAAGCTTCTACATTTTTATAACTTATTTTGTCCCGCTGTAAAATTTCCAGCTGACTCCCTAACCATAAATCAACCAACCCAAAAATACTTGAGGTTGATAAAGCAAAACCCATGGTGACGTTGAGGTCGATTTCTTTTCCGTTCAGATTTGTAGGTATCGTTTGTAGCGTGGGGATCAGCAGGCTCTCATCTGCCAAAACTACTACTGTTTTCCCAACAGTTTCGGCTGCTGTATAGTCTTCTCTTAAAATATTGTTCAGGATTTTGGCCTGTGCAGATTGTCCCTGAACCTTAAAAACATTGACCTGGTGTGGGACAGATTTCATCAAACTTTCCTGTCCTGCAAATTCATTTTTCAATCCAAGCTGGTTGATGTTTTTACGTAAAAACAAACCTGCTTCCTGCGAAACATCATCTAAATAATAGGGATCGGCATCAAAATAAAATAATGCTTTTTCAGCATCTTGTAGCTGGGTAAATATTTTAGCCTCGGCCCTGCTTAATGCATTAAACCCAACAAAAATGATCTTACCTTTATCGAAATTCGAAATAAATTCCTGGTGATTCGTAATATCATCAGCCAGATGGCGGTAAACGGAACCATTAGTTAAATATCCCTGTTCTTTGAGCGTTGCATGGAATTTATGGTAAAGTTTGGGCATCCTTCGCCACATCTTGATGAAAAGCTCCTGTTGTTTTTTATGTTTTCCTTCTGAATAGGAAGTCCAGAACTGGGAAAGAAATTCATATTGTTCGGGACTTAAATAATCGAAATCCTTGTTTATAACAGATATATCTTCCAGATCGCGGTATAATTTTTCAGCATCAATCAGGTCCGCATCAATCTGATTAAAATCGCTTAAGATGATCTTTGCTAAAGGAAAAAATTTGTGACTTGATATGTTTTCCAGCTTCTCTTCTGCGAGCAGTTGGTTATAAATTCTGTGAAGGGTAAAAAACTGCAGGTAAAAATCGGCTATTTTATAACTGGTAGAATTGGCAAAGAATTCCTGTATGGTAAAAAATGACGGACTGAAAAATGGTTTCCCGATGATATCAGCAAAGTGTTTCTGCAAATACGCAGATGGACGTTTGTTGTTAAAAATGATCGCACAGTTTTTCAGCTGATTTCCAAACCGGGCAACTAAATCTTCGGCAACTTCCTGTAAAAATGGTTTCATCTGCATATTATACTAATTTCAATTTGCCTTTAACTGCGTAGAAAACATAGGTTTTGATATTGTGATAACCCATTTCAGTAAGTAAGGTTCTGTAATTATTTACCTGTTCGATGTGTTTATCGCTTTCTTCCAACGTAAATTTATAATCAAGGATAATTACTTCATCGGCGTTAATCAAAACCCGATCAGGACGGTGCAGTTTGCCATTGGCATCAATGATGTTTTTTTCTACAATGCTTTCGCTTGCGTTAGCAAAAATGGCCTGCAGTTCGGGATTGTTCAATACTTCCAGTGCGGAATCGATTAATTTCTGCTTTTCTTCTTCTTTGATAATGCCCTGCAAAACCAGGTTTATTGTATAATCTTCTACTTCTTTGGTATTACTTGCACTGGCTAGAATATCGTGTAATAAGGACCCTTTTCGGCCTGATTTTTCAATGTTAACCAGATGTTTTAAATGTTTTTCTGCTGAGGGAACATAGAGCTCCGATAAACGGGTTGTGGTTGGATAACTAGTTAAGTTGATGAAATTCGAATCTTCAGTTTTACTTTCAACAGTTACAGGTTCTACAATTTCGTACACGCCGTTTTCATCAAACTGCTCATCAAAAGTGAAATTGATTACATCACCCATATTGGATAATTTCAATTCCTTTTTGGCCATTGTAGCAATGTAGAGGTAATCTTTTGATCGTGTGGTAGCCACATAAAGCATATTAAGGGCATCCATATTATTATAAAGAAGTTCTTCGTAATATGCCTTTGCAATTGCCGAATCGGCCAATGCTTCATTGTATTTTAAAGGGATACCTTTCAATTCTTTATAAACTGTTTCTTCTGATGAAACCCAAAAAGTGCTATTGGGTTTGCCTTTGATCTCCCAATTACAAAAAGGAACAAAAACAGCCCTAAAAGCTAAACCTTTCGATTTGTGGATAGTAATAATCTGTATCGCATCAGCACCTTCAGGCGATGGCAATGATTTTTTAATGCCGTCTTCTTCCCACCAGGTTAAAAATGAAATGATGCCTTTTTCACCAAGTTTTCCGGCAGAAGCAGTCAGATCTCTAAACGCCAGCAGATAGGGAAGATTGGCAGTTAATTTTTTTAAACCGTAGCTTTCAATTAAAATTTCTACGAGTTCGGGCAGCGGAAGCTGCAACCAGCTTTGCCAGTTTTCGCACAAAGTAACCGGTAAAACCGTGGTAAGTGTACTTAAAGGTTTATTGCTAAGGTTGAAGTAATAATTGGCATCAATCTCTTTTTCATGCAGAGAATGATAAAGTGCAATACAGTTGGCTTTATATAATGCTGTTTGTGCTTCTAAACCAATAATTACTTTTAAAGTGTTAATAATGAGCTGTATGGCTGAGTTGTTGGAAATCAATAATGCATCGCCAGACAAAACAGGCAAGCTATGTTCCATTAATTTTTTAACAGTTAATAAAGCTTCGCTGTTCGAACGAACCAAAATGGCAATATCTTTTAGCGCATACTGCTGTTCGTTTTTGAGGTGATTTATTTCTTCAACAATATCATCTAAGGCTATATCTCTAAAAACAGTTTCTGTAAACCGGGCTTCATGAGGTGCATGATCTTTACCAAACTTTTTAATCTTAATCGTTCCACCTTTTAAGGTATTGGTAGCAAAGTTTTGGGTAGAGCCACCGTAAATATCGGTAATAATTTGTTGGTAATGCTGTTCTTGCCACCATTTGGAAATGCTTTCGGGTTTGGTAGCGAGGTTTTCGTTCAGTTCGTTCTGCAACGTTAATGGGATAGCCTTATAAAGAAAATTATTGAAAGTGATGATGTTTTCAGCACTCCGGTAATTCTCTTCCAAACTTTCTTCCAATACATTTTCAGCACCAACATCTAACTTGGCATGTTTATGAAGAATGTTCCAATCTCCATTGCGCCAGCGGTAAATAGACTGTTTTGTGTCGCCAACAATCAAGTGATCGATTAAATCCTGACTAGGCATAGCCATTGCATTGGTCAAGAGTGATTTAAAACTTCCCCATTGACTTGTAGAGGTATCCTGAAACTCGTCGAATAAAAAATTACGGTAGCGGTTACCAACTTTCTCCCAGATAAAAGAAGGATTGTCGCCGGCATCTTCTGTAATTCCCGAAATCAGTTTTTGTGCATCACTGATCAGCAGGTTATCATTTTCGGCCCGGTATTCTTTCAATAACACAGCAATTTCCTGCATCAACCTTAAATAATAGAGGTTTTTATTAAAAGCGATAGCCAAACTGTAGTTCGGTAAATGCGTTAAATAATGCGCTTTTAACTTTTGCAGGATCGGATTTACAGTATCATAAGCTTCAGGAAAATTTGCATTCTTTTGAAACCACTCATCAGATTCATCAATTAAATTGAAAAGTGGTTCAATCTTTGAAAAATCGCCCCTGGCAACCAGAATAATTTTAGCCAGCGGACTTCTCGATTTTCCTTTTAGGTATTCAGTTTCTACCCCGATTACATTTAAAGCTTCGTTAGCTTCTGTTGCCAGCAAAACCAGTTCCTCTTCAAAGTTCTTGATTTCTGCCTTGGTAATACTGATGTATTTTTTAAATAATTCGTCGATGTTTTCTAAACCTAAAGCGCTAACCGCATCTTCAAAAATCTGGAAACGTTCCGAAAATATTTCACCAATCAGGTTATAGAGTTCAAATTTATAATTCCAGCTTTTATTGTCGCTGATACGTTCGATGGCCAGGTCGATAATCCATTGCAAAAGTTGTTTATTATGATCTAAAGCTTCATCCAGTTTATTTACAAGATCATCTTTCACCTTATCATAATTCATTTCTAAATTATAATCGGCATTAAGGCCCAGTTCGAAAGCAAAACCCCGGATTACTTTTTGCACGAAACCATCAATGGTGCTCACTGAAAAACGGCTGTAATCGTGCAAAATTTTACGGTAAATTTTATCTGCTTTAAACTGCAGTTCCTGAGGGCTTAATATCGGATAGGCGAGTAAAATGATTTTCCGATAATCTTCGATTTTTTTTGATGGATTACCCTTTGCCAATCCTAACAATACCTCCAGAATCCTGGTTTTCATTTCCTCCGTGGCCTTATTGGTAAAGGTTACCGCTAAAATTTCGCGGTATTTATTATCGCCGCTGAAAAGCAACGTGAGATAATGTGCAGTTAAACTGAACGTTTTACCAGAACCTGCGGAGGCTTGAAGAATTTTGAGGGGTTGGGGCATATTGTTTTTCTAATTCCCTCCTTTGGAGGGGTACCCATAGGGCGGGGTGGCTACTATAGACTCATTATTATTTTACCCTAACTTACAACAATTTAAAATCTGCACGAAATCAGGATATCAATAATTTAACTTCTATTTGGATTTTTATTTTTCCTTTTATTAAGTGTTTTATGACTGATCCTTGCCGGACGTTCGGCCATTTCGATGGGCAGGCCGAGCAAATCGCGAATCACCACCGATGCACATGCACCACCAAATGCTGCGGGCAGATAAGAAACTGTGCCATAAGCAGAACGTTTGAAATTACTTCCATCCGTCATAATCATAGAATTTTTATCCATTTCTTCTGTAGAAAAAACTGCTTTTATTTTTCCTGCATTAGGAAGTTTATTCAACCTTTTGCGCACATAACTTGCAAATACACATTGATAAGTGTCAGGAAGAAGTGTAATTCTCAATCGTGTCGGATCCATTTTACCACCAGCACCCATCGAACTCACGATTGGGATGTTTTTTTCCAATGCAGTTCCTAATAAAGTAATTTTAGGCATCACACTATCAATACAATCCATAATGTAATCGAATTTCGATTCTAAAATTTCCCTGCATTTTTCAGGCGTTAGAAAGGTATTAACCACATGAAGTTTTAATTCGGGGTTAATAGCCAGTAAACGTTCCTGCATAATTGCGGCTTTACTTACACCATGATTGGTTGCCAAAGCGGGTAGCTGCCTGTTTCGGTTGGTTGGATCTACCACGTCACCATCAACAATAGTCATTTCTCCAATTCCTGAGCGGCAAATAAATTCGGCAGCAAAAGAACCCACTCCACCTAAACCGATTACCAAAACATGTTTCGATTGGAGTTTATCTATTCCATCATTCCCAAGAAGGAGGGCAGAGCGCGAAAGCCAGCTAACATCAGACATAATATATTCTATAAATTCTTTATTTTTTCAATTTCTTTTTTCATTTCATCCATTAATTGCTGCTCTGTAGGTAGATAAAGTTGATATTTACTTGCTATAATAGTTTTATTGTTTTCAGGCAGTGATATTTTTACTACTGCATCGTTTTTATCGGTGCATAATAGAATACCAATGGTTGGGTTCTCGAAATTTTGTTTTTCAAAACGATCGTAGTAGTTTACGTACATTTGTAATTGCCCCATATCCTGGTGGCTAAGCTTGGTTGTTTTAATCTCAATTATTACAAAGCACTGTAAAAGCCGATTGTAGAAAACAAGGTCAATAAAAAATTCATCTCCATCAATGTGTATGCGTTTCTGTCGTGCCACAAATGAGAAGCCGTTTCCAATTTCTAACAGAAAATCTTGTAGGTGCGTAAGAATAGCTGTCTCTAAATCCTTTTCGTAGTAAGCTGTTTCTTTTTTCAGTCCCAGAAATTCTAATACCATTGGGTCTTTGATAATCTGCGTTGGTTCTGTTGGCTGTTTTTCAGCTCTAGCTATGGCTAAAACAGATTCAATATCGTTGCTCAGTAATAAGCGTTCAAATAATTGGCTATTTACCTGTCTTTCTAGTTGTCTTGCTGACCAATTATTTTTTTCAGCCTCAGCAATGTAGAAATCTTTTTTGTCTTGATTATCAATGCTTATCAGGATTTTATAATGTGTCCAACTGAATTGCGTCCGCAGTGCAGACGCAATTGGGAAAGCACGATAAAACTGCCTATTTCTTTCCAATTGACGAATTGAAAATCCTGTTCCTAGTTGTGGCTGAAACTCATCGGATATAGATTTAATGAGGTATTCGCCATAACCGGCTCTATCTTTACCCGATTGTTCTTCTTCAAAAATAACTTTACCGATTTTCCAATACATAATCATCCTTTCTGTTTCAACGGAACGTACTGCTCGTTCTTTTGAGTAGGTTATGATGGATTGTATTTGTTGTAAAAGCTCTTTTTTTAGTTGCATTAAATCAATTTAAAGGAATTATAGTAATCTTTAATATAAAATTTAGGTAATGAGAATAACCTGTATATTAATTTACTAAAAATGTTAGTTTTTAAATAGTGTTTAAAAAAATTATATTAAATTCAATTTATTCCAGTCAGCAAAAATACGAGCTTTAAGTTCATCAACTGTACATTTTTTTAAAATGGCTACAGCCTGGTAAATTTCCTCAATCGAAACATCTGCATCATCAGTTTCTAAGAAAAAGTGATCTGTACTTTGAATCAGTTTAGCTGCACCAGAATTCTCTTTTAAAGCGGCAATTCCAAAAGATAAAAGGAATCCTTTATCTAATAATTGTTTGCCAAGTTGCTCATTTTTGTTGAAACCATGGATAATCATCGGCACTTTGACTTTTAATCGTTCTTTAGTGGCAATTAACTCTGAAAAACATTTAACACAGTGTAAAATCAGGGGTTTATTGATTTTTTCTGCCAGTTCGATCTGCTTTTCCAAAATAACAAGTTGATTTTCCAGATTTTCTCCCCTTAGCCGATCTAAACCACACTCTCCAATCTGTTTTACATTTGTTTGATTCGCAACAACGTTTAGATATTTCATCTGCAGTTCCAGGTGATCAATTTTCGCAAACCAGGGATGAAGTCCAACAGAAATTGGCTTGGTTTTAGGCATCGCTAAAAAGATATCGTTGGTTAACGACAAACTTTGAATGCTGATTACCCCAGGCTGGGTGGCAACTTTGTGGGTATGTATGTCTAAAAAATCCATTACAAGGTAAAGATAAGTAAAAATGGAAGATGGAAAATGTGAGACGGATGATGGAGAATATCAGATATAAAATTAAAAACCAATTGAACCTACTTTGCAGGATTTAAATCCATTAATAACCAATGTTTCCGCTCTGTAAAGAATTTGCTAATCATCTACAAAGTTGCTAGCCTTTATTACATTTGACATTATTATTCATCGAAAATCATGAAAAAATTAATCATTTTATTAACTGCTGTGCTGATTTCGACTGCAGCATTTAGTCAGGCGAAAAAAGAAGGTGTTCATATTTATAACCCACAGGCCGATGCCAGGGCGGAAATTGCTGCTGCTGTTGCAAAAGCGGCTAAAGAAAATAAACATGTTTTATTACAGGTTGGAGGAAATTGGTGTACCTGGTGTATCGCGTTCCATAACCTGGTTGACAGCACCACTACATTAAAAAAATACATCAACGATAATTTTGAAACCGTTTTGGTTAATTACAGCCCGGAGAATAAAAATGAAAGCGTTTTGGCGAGCCTGGGTTACCCTCAACGTTTTGGTTTCCCGGTATTTTTAATTTTAGACGGCAAAGGAAAAGTATTGCATATTGAAAATTCTTCTTATTTAGAAACGGATGAAGTTGCGGCTAATGGCAAAAAGAAAGTTGGACATGACGTTAAAAAAATTACTTCGTTTTTAAAAGGCTGGACCACAACGGCGGTAAATCCTGAAACTTATAAAGCGAAAGCTAAGTAAAGGTTTAAGGTAGTCGGTGTAAGGCTTAAGTCCGAGCGATAAAACCGAAACCTAAAAATTAAGAAAGCCGTTCCGATTTTTACATCAGGACGGCTTTCTTGTTAATCGTTTAGCTCATCTTCGTCTACCTCATCATCGAGGTTTAGCTCATAAGAGGCTCTTGAAGCTTCGTCAGCTTGCTCCAGTAGATCTTTATCATGTTCAATACTGGTATCATCGCCACTAATTTCGTTGATATTTTCTACGTCGTCTTCTTTGCGTAAGGCATCGTTCGGATCGTTCGAATAATTGTCGTCTTCTGGATCTATCATAACATTGAGGTTTTATTATTAAATAATCGTTTTGGAGGCGAAATTGTTTTGGGAAAAGGCTTAAAGGTAAGTCCAAAGAATTATAACATGATAGATAGTTTTCCGTGGTAAAAGATTCTTCGCTATGCTCAGAATGACAAAATACTAATTCCTTGTGCCTTCTTGTCTTTGTGGTCTTTTATAACCCCTCACCAAATTTATAAAATGGAGCAATACTTACTGGTAATTTACCTGTTGGTACTAACCTGTTATTAATTACGGCTGCTGCAGAAATCTGCATGAAATCTTCTTTCTGATAGGCTACCACTAAACCTTTGCTATTTTCTAATCCAGATAAGCCAGCAAGGTTATATGGATTTGCAAACAAGGCAAAAACAGCATTTTTAGCTGATAATTCTTTAATAAAATTCTTTACACCTGCATTTAGAGGCATGTTATTAGCAGGTCTTGATCTGTTATCGTGGATGCCTACAATCACCTGATCAAATGCGCCGATTTCACGGGCAATGTTCGAAATCTGTGTGGCACTTGCATCTTTATCCAATACATAATAAACAGAGTTGTAATATCCTTTAGAAACCTCTTTTTGGAAAGTGGTAACCGAAGGCACGCCAATGCTGATAATGGCCGTTCTCCTGATTGGGATGAGCCGCTTAATATAATCTTTGCCTTTTAACAGCGTTACGGATGCATTGGCCAGTTCCTGTACTAATGCATTGCTCGAGTTGCGGTTTACACCAGCAACAACACCCTGGGTTACAACGGTATCGCGCTTGGCTAAGCTAGCCCAATATTTTGCAGTTAAGATCTTACGTACGCTTTGATCAATTTCGGCCATGCTTACACGATTCTGTCTTACGGCTTTACGCACCAGTTTTATGGCTCTATCGCTATTTTCTGATAGTTCTATGATATCGTTACCCGCAATAATGCCCATTAAATCAGCTTCACCATTCTTAAAATATTTTACAACGCCTTTCATATCCATTGCGTCGGAGATGATTAACCCTTTAAAACCTAATTTCTGTTTCAAAATGCCAGTAACAATCGGTTTGGATAGGGTAGAAGGCAGATTTGGGGTAGCATCTAATGATGGGATATTCATGTGGGCAATCATTACACCCGAAGCACCTTGTTTAATCAGCTCTTTAAAAGGATACATTTCTAAAGTATCCAAGCGTGTAGCGGAGAAGGTAAGCTGCGGTAAATCATAATGAGAATCTACATCAGTATCGCCATGGCCGGGGAAATGTTTCAACGTGGTTAATAAACCACCATCCTGCATACCTTTCATATATGCGGCAACTTTATTGGCTACGTTATATTTGTTTTCGCCGAAAGAACGGTAATTGATTACGGGGTTTTTAGGGTTATTATTAATATCGGCATCAGGAGCTAAATTCATCTGCATGCCCATGCGCTTGTAGTCTTTAGCCACTTCCAAGCCCATTTTATACAATAATTCTTTGTTTTGAATGGCGCCCAAAGTCATTTGATAAGGATAAGAAATAGTACTATCCAAACGCATACCTAAACCCCATTCGCCATCATTTGCCACAATTAAAGGTACCCTACTCAGTTTTTGATAAGCATTAGTAGCTAAAACCTGTCGGCCAGGACCTCCCTGAAAAAAGATCACACCGCCCAATTGTTCTTTTTTAATTACCTGACCAACAGAATCAGTATATTTTTTCCCCAAATTGGTATGCGCCCTGACAAAGAACATCTGCGCAATACGCTCTCTGCGATTAAGTCTGTTAAAAACCGAATCAACCCATTTCGGTTGGTTGGCCAATAATTCTAAATAGGTTTTTTGTTGCGCACTTACAGAAAATGCAGTGCCGAAAAGGGCAATAAATATAAATAAATTTTTTCTCACGTGTTTTGTTGTATCAGCTGCTAAATTAATCATCTAAAGCCTAATTAAACAAAAACCAAACCAAGTAATCGATTTAATACAATTTGTTGTAAGCCTGTTGATTTATGGTAATAAAGATTGATGCTATCTGTACATTCCTTTACCCTCTATGAAGTCGATTACTTTATCAGGAAGAAAAAACTGAACGTTTTTTTTCTCCTTTATGGCCTTTCGGATAAAAGTAGAGGATATTTCCATTAAAGGGGTATTGGTAAAAGTAATTGCAGGATGGTTTTCCCATTCGCTAACATTTGCTCCAGGACGGGGGTACACATAAATTTGGTAATTTTTTAATAACACCTCGTAATTTTTCCATTTTTTAAATGAAGCGAGGTTATCAGCACCCATAATCAGCACAAATTCTTTTTCAGGGTATTTTTCATGAAGATAAGTAAGTGTATCAATAGTGTAAGAAGGCTGCGGCAATGCAAATTCAATATCACTTACGCGGATATGTTCTGCATTTTCAGTAGCCAGTTTGGCCATTTCCAAGCGGTCGTACATATTGGTTAAGCCACTTTTATCTTTCAAAGGATTATGGGGAGATACCACCAGCCATATTTCATTAAGCGCCGTGTGGTTGGCCATATAATTGGCAATAATTAAATGGCCGGCATGGATGGGGTTATATGAACCAAAAAAAAGACCAGTTTTCATTTTATTAGTTTACAGTTTTCAATTGGCGGTTTTCAGTTGAATATGCCAATTAAAATTAAACAACACCATATTTCTCGGGGAAATTTATCATGCGATTTAGCAATTTTTCCAACTTCGTCGCTTTGTAATGCTGAGTTCGATCATAAATCAGAAAAATCGCCCATAAAGTGACTTTAATATTTAACCAAACAATATTTTAGAGCGCCCAAAACTGAGAATTGGAAACTATAAACTGCTAACTTTTCAAGAAATCTCCTACCAACTGCTCTGCTTCTGCACAAGCTGTACTCAGGTCGTAATTTTTTAAAATCACATCAAATTTATCTGCATAAAGCAGTTCTTTTTCAGCTTTGATAAAACGTTCCTGTAATTTTTCAGGGCTATCTGTTCCACGGCCGCTTAAACGTTCTTTTAGAACATCTAATGAGGGTGGCTGAACAAAAATGGCTAAAGCATCTTCTTCATATTTTCTTTTCAAACGGATACCGCCTTCTACATCAATATCGAAAATTACATGTTTGCCATCATTCCAGATACGCTCGATTTCGGAGCGTAAGGTGCCATAAAAAGTTCCATTATAAACCTCTTCAAACTCCACAAATTCCTGGCGGGCTACTTTATGTAAAAACTCTTCCTTGCTAATAAAATAATAATCGTTTTCATGTGTTTCAGCACCCCTCAATTCGCGGGTAGTCGCAGAAATAGAGAAGCTCAGCTCAGGAAATTTCGTTAATAAATGATGTACTATAGTGGTTTTACCTGCTCCTGATGGTGCCGAAAATATGATTAATTTGCCTTGCATTTTTTAAAGTTTTGCGATTGGCGTTTGGCGTTAAGCGCTTATCGCTTTCCGCCTAACGCTACAACACATTCAGTAATTGTTCTTTTATCTTCTCTAATTCTTCTTTCATACCTACAACAAACTGTTGCATTTGGGCATCATTTGCTTTTGCTCCCATAGTATTAATCTCACGTCCAATTTCCTGTGAAATGAACCCCATTTTTTTACCATTTGCCTCTTTGCTTGCCAAAGTTTGCAAGAAATAATCGCAGTGGCTTTTTAAACGTGTTTTTTCTTCGGTAATGTCGATTTTATCGATGTAATAAATCAATTCCTGTTCGAAACGGTTCTGATCTATATTTACTTTGCCTACCGCATCGTCTAAAAACTGGGTAAATTTATCGCGGATTGCAGTAATCCTTTTAGGTTCTAATTCCTCAACTGATTTGAAATAAGAAAGAATGTTTTTAATTCTTAGTTCTAAATCGGCTTTTAAAACTGAGCCTTCATCTTCTCTGAATTTGTTAAAATTGGCCAAAGCCGAGTTGAAAATCTGAAATAAATGGTTCCACTCATCTTCACTTACACTTTCTTCCTTGTAACTGATTACATCAGGAAAAGTTAATGCAGTTTGCAATAAGTTACTGCTGTCAGCCCCTAATTCGTTATTAACAGCAATAAGCTGCTTGTAGTAATGACTTAATAGTGCGGTATTGATGGTTGCACCTGTAACTTCACCATTGGTGCGTTCTACATTGATGCTTAAACTTACTTTTCCTCTTTCGATATCTTTACTACAGATGTTGCGCAGAATCAACTCTTTATCGGAAAAAGCTTTAGGATATTTTAAATTCAGCTCCAGAAATTTACTGTTGAGCGATTTGATTTCGACACTATACTTTGCGTTTGCATAATCGGCTGTTGCTAAGCCGTATCCTGTCATGGATTTTATCATGCGCAAAGATAGGGTTTTAAGCCGAAAGGAGAAATAATAATGGTTAAGGTGCAGAGCTATAGTTCATATAATAAAACATTTTTTATTTAGAAAATCAGCTTTTAGTGTTTCTTTGAGAATCGCAGCCATGCTTTATCCCAATTTCATTAAATTAAGGGTTTTAGCCACAGATGAGCACAGATAAACACGGATTTTCATATCTGTGTGCATCCTTCCTATCTGTGGTTAAATTATTTCTTATGCCTAATGGCTTAACTTAATAACATTGCACTTTACACCGATGAAAAATCTGGATGCCTGCTGCATCCGATAGTTATCGATCGGCTTATGTACAATGTGGAGTAGTTTTTGGCAGGACCTGTTACCTAAAGGATGCAGAACCTTTCCCTAAATGTGGAAAACGATAATTATGGGCATAAAGAATATAATGTTGAATAAATGAATAAAAATCTACCTGCTCATTTCTTATGATTCTTAACGTTTATTTAACAGTTTGCAAGGTTAATAAATGTTAATTTTACAAAAAATATTGGTAGATAGGGTTGTATTTTTTAATCTTCATTAAGGAATATATTAGTTTCATGGTTAAGATGTAACAAGTAAGGCTGGAAACAAACAACAAAAACCTATCTGCTGTTAAAATAGAAACCTAATCTGCGCTATCAGATAATTTAACTTGCCATTTTACACAATGAAGCATTTAAAAATTATTCTTCTATCAATTATCTTAATGCAAGGTCTAAAAATAAAGGCCCAGGATTTTGTGCTGAAAGGTGTGGTAATCGAAAAAGGTTCAAATGTGCGGATTGCTCTGGCCAGTATTACGAACATCCGTAGTAAGACGGGCGCAACCAGTAACGATATTGGCATATTTCAGTTAAATGCCCGGATTGGAGATACACTGTTCATTCAAAAAAGAAATCTGAATGAGCAAAAGATAGTGGTTAAAACAAATGATGACCTGGTTGTTTACCTGATCAGGGGAAGTACCATGCTAGACGAGGTTACAGTTAAAGGGCAGACCAAAAAACAGGAAATGGAGAGCATAAAAAGAGACCTGAGAAGAAATGGTTCATTTTATGGCGGTAAACCTCCATTAATTCTGCTAAACCCATTTGGAGGAAATCCGATAACATTTTTTTATGAGCTTTTTGGAAAAACGCCAACCAGAGCACGTAATTTTAACCGTTATTATAAAAAAGAACTAAGTTTGATCGAGGTAGACAAATTTTTTAATAAAAGTTTGGTGTCGAATAATACTTCCTTAACCGGGAAAGATCTGGACAAGTTTTTGCTTGATTATTACCCAACACGCAGCATGACTCTTAATTGGAGCAATTACGATGCTGTTAAATATATCAAAGAATCGGCTAAGAAATATACCGATACTTTGAAACACACAAATTAACATACCATGAAAAATTTTAAATTTGCCTTTATACTCTTCGTTTTTACCTCAGTCAGTTTCTTCGCAAACGCGCAGGATTTTATTGTGAAAGGTGTGGTAATTGAAAAAGGCTCAAATATCAGAATTGCATTATCAGAAATTACCAACCTGCGGACGGGAATAGGTGTAGGAAGCAATGATATTGGTCTATTTCAGTTAAAAGCGAGAATCGGTGATACGCTGCTGGTAATTAAACGAGACCTGATCGATCAGCGTGTGGTGGTAAACAGCGAAAAAGATCTGGTAGTTTACCTGGTTAGAGGAAGCACCACCCTGGATGATGTAACTATCAGAGGAAATACAAAAAAACAGGATTTGGATGAAATTAAGCAGGAGTTTAAAAACAAGGGGGTTTACAACGGTGGAAAAACAACGGTTTTGTCTGCCATATTTAGCCCCTTAAATGCTTTGTATAACCTCCTTGGTAGCGATCCTAAAAATGCACGGAGATTTGGCAGGTATGCCGATAATGAAATCAAGCAATCGCAGATTGATGTGTATTTTAATCAGAGCATTATTAAAAACAATACAGAATTAAGAGGCGATACCTTAGAAAAGTACATGCTAAACTGCCGGCCCGAATTTGATAAAGCGCAATACTGGAACAGTTACGATTATATTAAATACATTAAAGAATCCTCAAAGAAATTTACAGATACGCTGGGGAAAGGAAAGTAGGGGTTAGTCCTGAGTTTTGAGTTGGGCGTTTGGAGTTTTGGGTGTATAGAATAAAGTCCGAAGTCCGGTGTCGGAGGTCTGAAGTTTTAACCCGTATCGACAATTAATCGATTATTCCCAACAATTTAACAATCCCAGCAATAAAGCAATTAAGTTTAAGATCGTAAACAGCTAACCCAATGGCAAGTGATTCAGTGAAATTTTATATACTCAATGTTTCGCAAGCTTTTTCAGCTGCTAATTTTTCTGCGTTTTTCTTGTTGTAATCTCTTCCGGTACCCACTTTTTCGCCTTCTACTACTGCGCTAATGGTAAATAGTTTGGCACTTTCGCCTTCACCATTTTCTGCCAGTTCGAACAATACATCCTTACCATGGCGTTGGCACCACTCAATTAATTTACTTTTAAAATTGGTTTCAGTAAGTTCAAGGGTATGAATATCGATATGTGGTTTTACAATTCTGCGCAATAAAAATTCTTTGGTAAAATTGTACCCTTTATCCATATAAATGGCACCTATAATGGCTTCAAAAGCATCGCCCAACATCGAATTGTGTTTGGTTTGTATACTCACTGATCGTTGATCAAACTGGATGAGTTTATCAAAACCAATTTTTTTTGCCAGCTGGTTTAAATTAGCCCGGTTTACAATCTTCGAGCGCATTTCTGTTAAAAAACCTTCTTCTTTGTAGGGATAATGTTTAAAAAGCAGCTCTGCTATTACCGAACCCAGAACAGCATCGCCTAAAAATTCCAGGCGCTCATTGCTGCTTCTGCTTCCATTTTTTAAAATTTTTGCTGCAGAGCGATGTCTGAACGCCATTTTATAGAGCGTAACATTGCCTGGAACAAAGCCTAAAATGTTTTTCAGCTTTTTAACAAACTCCTTTTCAGGAGAGAGATAAAGTTTATATAATTTTAATATCGGCATTAAATAAATAACACAATTAACGGCTAATCAGCATATTTAACTAAGTTATCTATTTTTAATTAGCATACAAAATTATATAGCAGTGCTGTTCTAAATTAATCTTCGTATTTCTTGAAAATAACAGAAGCATTATGGCCACCAAAACCGAATGTATTACTTAAAGCAGCTCTAACAGTACGTTTTTGTGCTTTGTTAAAAGTAAAATTCAATTTAGGGTCAAATGCAGGATCATCTGTAAAGTGATTGATTGTTGGAGGAACAATATCATTTTTAACAGAAAGAATTGCTGCAATAGCCTCAATAGCTCCGGCAGCACCTAAAAGGTGGCCAGTCATTGATTTGGTTGAACTGATGTTTAAACGATAAGCATCCTCACCAAATAATGTACCAATGGCTTTGGTTTCACTAATATCACCTAGTGGCGTAGAAGTGCCGTGTACATTGATATAATCTATGTCAGCAGTTGTTAAACCAGCATCTTTCAGTGCATTGGTCATTACCATTCTAGCGCCCAAACCTTCAGGATGAGGTGCTGTGATGTGATTTGCATCTGCACTCATTCCACCGCCTACAAGTTCTGCATAAATTTTTGCACCTCTTGCTTTTGCGTGTTCAAGTTCTTCTAAAATAATGGTTCCTGCACCTTCACCAGCTACGAAGCCATCACGGTCTTTATCAAAAGGACGCGATGCCGTTGCCGGATCTTCATTACGTGTTGATAATGCATGCATGGCATTAAAACCACCCATACCTGCCTCATTGATGATCGCTTCAGAACCGCCACTGATAATTACATCAGCCATACCCAAACGGATATAGTTAAATGCATCTATCATTGCGTTTGTTGAAGAAGCACATGCCGAAACAGTTGCAAAATTTGGCCCACGCAGGCCGTATTTGATAGAGATATGCCCTGGGGCAATATCTACGATCATTTTAGGGATAAAAAATGGATTGTATCTTGGCGTACCATCTCCCTTGGCGAAATTCGAGATCTCATCCAAAAAAGTTTTCAATCCACCTATGCCCGCACCCCAGATTACTCCGATCCGATTGGTATCTAATTTTTCAAAATCAAAACCACCATCTTTCACAGCCTCATCTGTTGCTACAAGAGCATATTGTACAAATGGATCTAGCTTGCGGGCTTCTTTTTTCTCCAAAAAATCTTCAGGATTAAAATTTTTAACCTCACATGCGAATTTGGTCTTGAACTTTTCAGTATCAAAACCCTTAATAGGAGCAGCGCCACTCACCCCGTTAGTCAATCCTTCCCAAAAATCGGGAACATTATTGCCTATAGGAGTGAGCGCACCCAACCCTGTTACTACTACTCTTTTTAATTCCATTTATACTGAAAAAGCGTAATTCTATTTAACGTTTTTTTCCAAATAAGCAATCGCCTGGCCAACTGTACCGATGGTTTCAGCCTGATCATCAGGAATAGCTACATTGAATTCTTTTTCAAATTCCATAATCAACTCTACGGTATCTAAAGAATCTGCACCTAAATCGTTGGTGAATGAAGCCTCTGGCGTAACTTCGCTTTCGTCAACACCTAGTTTTTCTACGATAATAGCCTTAACTCTTGAAGCAATATCAGACATAATTTTATAATTTAATGGTTAAATAATTCTGTGCAAAGAAAAATAAATTCTTACAATTTTCAAATGTTTTTATTTCGATACGTAATTTTGGTATCTCAATAACACAGCGAATATAGAATTAGTTTTTTAATTTCGTTCTGTAAATAATTTATTTCGCTTTGAATAAGACTTACCTAAAACTTACCTTAGACCTTGATTTTATACTAATTGCGATCACAGCACCCCTAAAAGACTATGTGCTTTGCCACAAAATTAATACCCGGTTAAATACACAATTTGAAAAAATAGAAGACCACGAAATATTTTTTAATATCGACGAACCCGCCTGGTCTTTCTCTAAATATTACTTTTTTGTAGAGCAAGGTGAGGTAGAATACTATTTAATTTGTAATAAAAGCAGCGATGGTTTTCTAATTCCGGAGATGAGCAAGGTTGATTTTTTTATTATTATTAAAGAATTTATTGATAAGGAAGATTTGGATTATTTAATTAACGGATTGAATAAACTGCCTGATATACAGGTGGCTGCAAAGATAGATCCAACTAAATTAAAAAGCCGGGAGAATTTGGTAATATAAAAATTATATACATGGTGTATTAAATACACTATATTTGACGGTTACAAACAAAGAACAAAAAAACAAAATATATAAAATTTAATGCAGTTTGATTATTTTAGATAATAATTATGCTTTCTTAAACTGCATTGCTAAAATCAATTAATAAATGAAACCTTTTCATTCGAGAACTAAAATTGTTGCCACGCTTGGGCCTGCATCAGCAAAACCAGATGTATTATATAGTATGTTTAACGCGGGTTTAGACGTTTGCCGTCTGAATTTTTCACACGGATCACAAGCAGATCATCAAGCTGTTTTGGATACCATCCGCGATTTAAATAAAAAATACGAATATAATGTAGGTATCCTTGCCGATTTACAAGGGCCTAAAATCCGTATTGGTTTAGTGAAAGAAGGTGGGATTAACCTGATCAATGGTAAAACTACCGTAATTACCACTACCGAATGTATAGGTAATGAAGAACGGATTTACATCACTTACCAAAGCTTCCCTCAGGATGTTCAGGCTGGCGAAATTATCCTTTTGGATGATGGAAAGCTTCAAATGAAAGTAATTTCTACCAACTTAAAGGATGAAGTTGTTTGCGAAATCGTTCACGGTGGTATCTTAACTTCAAGAAAAGGTGTAAACCTGCCAAATACTAAAGTTTCTATCCCTTCATTAACACCAGAAGACCGTGAAAACTTAGAATTTGTTCTAGAAAATGATGTAGAATGGATCGGTTTATCTTTTGTGCGCAAAGCTGATGACATTATCGAACTTAAAAAGATTATTGCAGAGCGTGGCAAAACTGCCCGTGTAATTGCTAAAATAGAAAAACCGGAAGCTATCGCTAACATTGATGAAATTATCGCTGTTTCTGATGGAATTATGGTTGCCCGCGGTGATTTAGGTGTTGAATGTCCGATGGAAGAAGTTCCATTGTTACAAAAAATGATTGTTGCTAAATGTAGAGCAGCTTCTAAACCAGTAATTGTGGCTACTCAGATGTTAGAAAGTATGATCACTACGCCCCGGCCAACACGTGCAGAGGTAAATGATGTAGCTAACTCTGTTTTGGATGGTGCTGATGCGGTAATGTTAAGTGGCGAAACTTCAGTTGGTGAATTCCCGCTGATTGTTATCGAAACCATGCAAAAAATTATCCAGAACATTGAGCAAAACAATTATCCTTTCAATCCTGATAAGTTTTTAAAACCAAAATCACCATCTTTCTTAAGCGACGCAATTTGCGATTCGGCTTGTTTCTTAGCGAAGCAGACCAATGCAGTAGGTATAGTATCGATGACTTTAAGCGGTTATACTGCTTTCGAAATTTCGAGTCACCGTCCGGAGGCTTTAACCTTTATTTTTACCAGTAACAGGGCCTTATTAAATGCAGTAAGTTTGCTTTGGGGCGTTAGAGGTTTCTACTACGATAAGTGGGAAAGTACCGATAACACCATTATTGAGGTGAACGAATTCTTAAAAAGCAAAAAATTGGTTAAACAAGGCGATATCGTAATTAATACCGCTGCTATCCCGATGGAAGCAAAAGGAAAGACCAATATGTTAAAAATTACAGTTATAGATTAATTTTTCTAACATCATATGTAAAATGCTCCCGATTTTTAACCGGGAGCATTTTTTTTATCAATAAAAAATATACTTTTGCAATCCAACACGGAGAGGTGTCAGAGTGGTCGATCGAGCACGCTTGGAAAGCGTGTGTACTGCAAGGTACCGCGGGTTCGAATCCCGCCCTCTCCGCAAATGTATAATCAAAATACACAAAAATGCTTTAGACTTTATGCTTAAGGATTTTAGGATGGTGTAAGGGGTTTGATGCGTTGTATGATAGATATATACAGAAAAGGTTATTTTAAGCTACCTTCTTATTGGACAAATTCAGTTTTTGTCTTATTTTAATTAGTTTGGTTGTTAAGCGATTTATTAATTATTACCAGGCAATAATCATCTTCTTTATCATTTCTCAAAATTTTGCATCATTTTTTCTGATTTCCGCTCCGCATGATTCTATTAAATAGGAATTTTTAATGGCTTGATTTTATTTAAAATCTGATCAGTTCTCAGGAATGTGCATATTCAAGATTGAAATAATATTTATGCTTCATTATTTTAATTTTAATGAAATCGATTTAGTATGCTGTATTTGATTATATTTATGAAGGCTATTGATTGTTATCAACAATTGCTTTGATATAAGTCAATATCTATTGGTTTTTTATTGACAACCTTTGAGAATAACTATCATTAAAACTGAGTTAACCAAATGGATAGTTTAAATAAAATAGCTCCACATCAAAAAAATAAGTTATCAAATGCGCACCAGTCAAGATAGACAGATACTCTTTAACTCCGATTTTTAGTCTACCCCGTCAAAGACACTTCTCAACAGAGTTAAATGCCCAAATTTTCACATCAAAAGTGCATATTGTAGGCATGCTATGTTAGATTGTCTGAAGTCGTTTTAAAGAAATCCTATCATCACGCCAGGCTTATTAAAGTGAGTTGTTTTGATACTGAAAGGAGTAGTTCTGTTAGGGTTTTGCCTATTCAAAGGAACTTTGCTGTCGTCGGCAAAAAAGCTCTTAATCAGGTAGTTTGATCAGTAATAAACAATCACCGATATCGCAAAGTGATTGGCGGTCCAAAAGATAAAAAAAAAATATTGAATGGAAGGATCTAAGATATTGATTATTCTCAAAGATTCCGGGCTAAGGTCCAAAATTTCAGACATACTGCTGTTCAGTAAGTATGTAGTTGAATTAACTGATAGTGGAAAGCAAGCGATGGAGATAGTTAAAAGCCACCGTGTCGACTTAATTATCTGTGGAATTGAGTTATATGGAATTGATGGATATGGCGTTGTGAGAATGCTAAACAAATTTGTGGATACTGCAGGGATTGGGCTGATTATGTTATTAGAAACTGGGGATCAGGCCGCATTACGCAGGGCAATGGAAATCGGTGCGGACGGTTATCTGTCAACTAGTTTTGATGATGCTGAACTTTTGAACCAGGTGGAGGTAAGGTTAAAGAAAAAGAGATTTCAGCAAGAACTTTTTTTAAAACAGCATTTTCAGGAAAGAAGCATGATTAAATCTAGCAACGAAATGTTTTGGCTGGATGAGAAATTGGACCGGCTGAAGGCTCGCTTCTTTAGAAAGAACCAGACTATTTATTATCAGGGCGAATATCATTCAGGTCTTTACTATCTGGTATCTGGCAATGTTAAGACATTTATCTCAGATAGCTCAGGAAATCTTTTAATCACCGACATCTATGGACCTGGAGAGTATTTTGGACTTCAGGATTTTGCTTTGGGTTCTCATGCTTTTCACACCTCAAAGGCGATATCAGACGCTGAAATAATCGCAATTCCGCTGAAAGATGTTAATGAGCTTATAGTTGAATATCCAGATATACTAAGAGTTTTTGTTAAAAAACTTGCAGTGTCGGTAAGGGATATGGAAGAAAAGGCAATGGCACTTGCTCATGCCTCAGTACGAGAGCGGGTGGCAGCTGCCATTATCAGACTTGCAAAGCAGGGGAAGAACTCTTCAGATAAAATTCGTGTCAGTCTCCCTAGAACTGATCTGGCAAATATTGTTGGCATAGCTTCAGAGACTTTGAGTAGGATTCTTAGTGATTTTGCCAGGGATGGACTGATAGAAAAGGACGCGAATGACATTCTCCTTAATAGTATAGAGAAACTTCGGAAAGTAAATAGGTAGTAGAATCAGGGACATATTTACAGGGTTTAACCAAAATTTTCCAGGCAGGTGTAATTCTGAAAACAATCAAGGTTTCAATTGTCGATGGTCATGTTATCGCCTTTGCCAGATAGGGAACTTAGACCAATTGACTTAACGCCCATAGATATTGAAAGGCAAGAGAATTGTTTTTGCAGTTGTTGAGCATGTTAACAGATAGGTTAAATACAATGAAAATAAAATCAATAAAAGAAATTAAATTATTCCTCAATTTTTTTCTGCCAATTATAAACAATACCCACCGCCATGCATTGCGTTATGTTTTCAGGCATTCTTTCTTTGCACAGATTTCGACCGGTAATAAAATTTCTGTAAGTACCTTTTTGGGTTATTCAGATAGCTTTATTCTCGTATTACAGGGATTTGTGAGTGGATATATTTTTGAGTTTCCGATGCCAAGACGTGATGTTTGGTTGGGAGTATCCGGTAGTGTATACTTTAACGAAAGCCAGGTAAACGAAGCTAAGGGATTCAATCTTGAGGCTCTGGAAGATTCTTGGCTATTGATAATACCCCGCAGAGAACTTGAAAAGGGCTGTGATGATTACCCAATATTAAACCGCCTTTTTAGTCATTTGCTATTTCCAAATGCAATAAGAGATCTCAACAACATAACACTGCTCTCTAAACTGGATGGCCCCGAAAACAAGTTAAGGTATTTCAAAACGATTTATCCTAAGGTCTGGAAGCAGGTGCCTGAAAGGATTTATAGAACTTACCTCATTCAGCCAGACCTTTGGTCGTGAGTTTGGAAAAAGCAAATTTGATTCTTTATACGCTATGACAATTTTACTTTGTTTTAATGGCTAATTAACATAACCTGAAGTACTTCCAGTAATCGATATTATCTACTATGACCCGGCTATTCTTTACCTATTTTTTTTTATACATAGTGTTTTTGGCTGCACTAAATTTTTATGGAGAGTTACATTATTTCCGAAGTTTTAAAATCGACATTCTAGGTTTTGCCGACACCACTGATCTTTTGATCTCTGAAAGGGTTTTCTCCATAGCAAAAGAATTAGCAATTTCGTTTTTAATGCCCTTTGTTATTTGTTTGATATTTATTGGATGCAGTTGGGCTAAAGACACATGCACTGATAGGTTTTTTAGAAATTTATGCTTAATTATCGGACTTGTTCCAATTATACTTTTTTTCTGCTTATCCTTTCAGTCTGGTTTTGAAGAGATCTTAGTTCCATTCCTTATTGCCTTGGTGTTATTCTTGTTTTTGTGGATTGTTGTATTTCATGTAAGGCTATTTCAACTGAAATGTGTCTGCATGCACCTATTTTTGAGCTCATGTATCTTAGTAGGATTTTTTAAAATTGCCAGTATTGACAGGCATATCAGCACCAAAATGACTTCAATAAAAGTATCTCTACCATTTAATGATGTGGTTACGGCTGAATTTTACAAACACTCGATTTTTTTGGGAAGTACTGAGGATTTTGATTTTTATTACGATATAAGTAATGCAAAGGGGATAATTGAACCAAAAAGTAATATGTAGCAAGGAGTTTTGTGCAGTATCTTTTTTGATATCACTTGTCTACATTGTAAACGCTGCGCGTTCTCTTTGCATTCTTTGCGGTTAACAAGAGAAAGTGTAGTCTAGTATCAGGTCAGGTGTCCAAAAGTCTGAGGTAATTTGTCTGGCTCTTTACGCCTTCCCCCAAGCCTTATGCCCATTTTGTATCACGATTAATACCTATCGTTTGCCAAAACAGTATTATTTTTATCGCAAGATTAACTAACATGATGAATAAATATTGGCTTACCGTAACGGCTTGTACTTTGGCCATTACGGCAAATGCTCAGCAGAAGGCTTTAACCGTTAGCGATTATGAAAGAGCGGAAAGTTTTATGAGCTATAACACCGCAAAGTATATCGACCATGCCAACGTGCAGCCGAACTGGCTCGAAGGTGATAAATTTTGGTATAGCACAAAAACGAATGGTAGCGAACAGACTTTTCTGGTAGATCCCGCAAATAAAACCAAAACAGCCACTACTGATTATAAAGGTGGCGAAATGCCATCGCGACGCTTGGGTGGCCGCAACGAGGTATTATCACCTGATGGGAAAAAAGCCATTTTAATTAAAGATTATAATCTTTTTGTGAAAGATGCGGCCTCAGGCAAATTAACACAGCTCACCACCGATGGCATTAAAGACTATGGTTATGCTACCGATAACGCAGGCTGGAAACACAGTGATGCCACAATTTTACGTTGGTCGCCCGATTCAAAAAAGATAGCGACCTTTCAGCAAGATCAAAGAAATTCAAAAGATATGTACCTCGTAACCACTAATGTGGGTGCACCGGTACTAAAAGCCTGGAAATATCCCTTGCCTGGCGATAAGCAGATTGCAACCATCCGTAGAGTGGTTATCGATGTAGAAAACCCGAAAGTAATTTCGCTTAACATTCCTGCAGATCAACATCGGGCAACTTTGAGTGATGATATATCAAGCAGTGGTACTTTTGATGATATCGATTGGAAAGCAGATGGATCGGAAGTTGCTTTCGTGTCGACTTCACGAGATCATAAAAATGAAAAGTTCCGTATTGCCAACGCCACAACAGGTGCTGTTCGCGAAGTTTTCGAAGAGACTGTAAAAACACAGTACGAATCGGGGCAAGGATCCATCAACTGGCGTTATCTTCCTGCTTCAAAAGAAATTATCTGGTATTCGGAAAGAGATAACTGGGGACATTTGTATTTGTACGATTCAAGTAACGGAAAATTGAAAAACCAGATTACCAAAGGCGATTTCGTAGTTTCTCGTTTGATTAAAGTTGACGAAAAGACACGTACACTTTACTTTTTTGCAAACGGACGTGAGAAAGGAAATCCTTATTTCAGTTACCTGTATAAAATTGGTTTCGACGGGAAAAATTTAACCAACCTAACTCCTGAAGTAGGAAATCATATTGTATCACTATCTCCTTCAGAAAAATATTTTATCGATAGCTATTCGCAGCCTGATGTACCAGCAGTTACCGTTTTGAGAAGCATTGACGGAAAACTAATCAATACTTTAGAAAAAACAGATGTTTCGAGATTAATCGCTACAGGTTGGAAAGCGCCCATTCCGGTTTCGGTGAAAGCCAAAGATGGTAAAACAGATATCTATGGTCTGGTTTTTACACCAACAACAATGGATGCCAACCAGAAATATCCTGTTATCGATTATATTTATCCTGGGCCACAGGGTGGTAGTGTAGGCAGCTGGGCATTTGCAGCTTCGCGTGGCGATAATCAGGCCTTGGCCGAACTGGGTTTTATTGTTGTGGTAATAGAAGGAACCAGTAACCCCGACCGCTCTAAAAGTTTTCACGATATGAGCTACGGCAACATGGCCGAGAACACCTTGCCTGATCAGATTGCGGCCATCAGACAACTTTCTGCAAAATATCCTATCGACACGACAAAAGTAGGTATTTGGGGGCATTCTGGTGGTGGTTTTGCTACTGCTGCGGCAATGTTCCGTTATCCGGATTTCTTTAAAGTGGGTATTTCTGAATCAGGAAACCACGACAACAGAAATTACGAGGACGATTGGGGCGAACGCTATAACGGCCTGGTAGAAAATTCAGATTACGAAGTTCAGGCGAATCAAAATTATGCTAAAAATTTAAAAGGTAAATTGATGCTGGTTCACGGCTTGATGGATGATAATGTGCCACCATACAATACGTTATTGGTAGTAGAGGCGCTTGAAAAAGCAAACAAATCATTCGATCTCGTTATTTTTCCAAACAGTGCACATAGTTACGGTGCTTACTCGCCTTATATGATGCGCCGCCGCTGGGATTACTTTGTACAGAACCTTTTAGGTGCAGAACCACCTAAAGATTACCAGATGAAAGGCCCAACAGCAAGATAATTTTTTTGAGGCTGTATGTAACTACATATAGCCTCAATGTTTTTAACATCACCCAAATCCGCTCTCCATTAAAATAGATTCTTCGGTTATTTTTCATGAAACAGAATTTTCTGAAATATAACCATCGCCTTTTAAAGGGCCATTTATAATTTAAATGTACAATTAAAGATGTTATCCCAAATCTCCTCAACAGGCTAATTGGCCAATACTCTCCTTTCCCAATCATCTATTAAGCTTTTAATAGATATTTCTCAATTTGTAAACAGTTCTATCCGTATCGTTTAACTGTTGTTGGCCAAAAACAGGCAACGTGTTTCAATCCCTAAATCAGTTTCTTGCGGGCCGTAAAGGATACATTATACCATTTATAGCTACAAATAATTTCATTTTTATGGTTTTATATGATTTATGAGTTATATTCATACTATAAATTTGATATTTCGGGTAGGTTTAACTGCTCGCTTTTGACGATTAATCATTACACTAACCTAGTACTAAACTAAATGACAATAGCTTTGGAGCCATTATATGGACCGGACTTATTGTATCAAAAAATTATGGGACAACAAGAACTGTTTATCATTTTATATCCCCCATTATATGTCATTATAGGCCAGCTGCAAGCCATAGCCAAAAATATAGTATATCCAAAAACAAAAATACCAGCCTGGCAGAAAGATGCCGTAATTTATTGCCTTAACAAGATAAGTTTTAAAGTCCATCGAAATGGTGTTAACGATTACCAAAATGTGCTCGCGGAATCCTATTCGCCCATAAATAGGGACCGATATGAGTTAAAAACAGCTTATTGTTTTGATGTCATAAATGTCGGGAACGATCCCAGAGATTTTGAATTGCCCAATCAGGAGCGGGCATTTATCAATGGAGTTATTCATTGGTACCAGTTATCAATAGCAGTATAATCAATTAAATATGAATATAAAACCGAAAACCATGAAAAAGAGTCCGCCCTAAATTCCAGTACTAAAATCGCTTAAAAACCTAATTTCTAACCAATTATAATAAATCGCTATGAACATCACTTTACCAGGCAATTGGTCTGTTTTGTCTTTGAAACAGAAATTGTATTCACTAAAGAAACTCATCAGTTTAAGTCTCTTAATTCTTTTATCCAGTACGGCAGCTTTTGCCCAGATCACTGTAAAAGGTATTATATACGATACCGATAAAACGCCTTTAGCTGGCGCAACCATACAAATAACGGGTACAAATACCAGAACACAAAGCGATGCAGAGGGTAAGTATCAGATCACTGCCCCAAACGGAACAAGCCGGCTAACGGTAAGCTTTGTAGGTTACGAATCGCAAACGGTAAGTATCAACAATCAAATCCTGCTTAACATTACCTTAAGTTCGCTCAATAACCTCGAAGCTGTTGTGGTTATCGGTTATGCATCCGTAAGAAAAAATGATTTAACAGGTGCCGCAACAACCGTATCAGCCAAAGATTTTAATAAAGGCCCGCTAAATGCGCCCGATCAATTGATACAGGGTAAAGTTGCAGGTGTACAGATGATCAATAACAGTGGACAACCGGGTGGCGCCTCTACTGTTCGGATAAGGGGTAATTCTGCCATTACCGGAACAGGGCAGCCCCTTTATGTAGTAGATGGGGTAGCACTGGACGGAAGATCGGCCAGGCCATCAACAAGCGCCGGTATCGGTACAGCGCCAGATGGCAATCCTTTAAACTTTATCAATCCGGCCGATATCGAGTCGATGGAGATATTGAAAGATGCATCGGCTACGGCAATTTACGGTTCGCGTGCTGCCTATGGTGTGGTTTTAATTACTACTAAAAGAGGAAAATCCGGGGAGACCAAAATCGATGTAAGTGCATCTGCAGGCGTAAGTAACATTGCAAGGCGGGTTGATGTTTTAACGGGCGACGAATACCGTGCAGCACTGCAGAAATACAGCCTTACAACCGGTAATTTCGGGAGCAGTGTTGACGCTTTGGATGCGATTACCAGAACAGCATATAACCAAAATTACTCAATTGGTATTAGCGGCGGCACCAATGGTAATACCTTCCGTGTTTCACTTGGCTACCAGGATCAACAGGGAATCATCAAAACGACCGATTTTAAAAAATACAGTGCTGGCTTTAATGGTAATTTCAAATTTCTGGAAAGTAAAAAGCTGGGAGTGGATATTAACATGATCAGTAACCAGTACCTGGAAAGTGTAGCACCAATTACGACCGATGCGGGGTTTACAGGAAGTTTAATTTCGCAGGCATTATCGTGGAATCCCACCCAATCTTTCTATAATCCCGATGGTAGTTTATTTATAGATTACGGTTCTACCACCATCAATCCTTTAGCTGCCCTGGCTGCAAATAACGATAAATCGAAAGTGTCTACCATTTTGGGCAGCGTTTCTCCATATTACAAAATTACGCCCTGGTTAGAGTACCGCATGCTTGCCAGTGTAAATTATAGCACGGGTATCAGAAGGGCATCTACCAGGAGCACTTTAAACCTGCAGGGCATCCAGCCATCCGGAACTTTTCTTGGTGGTTATGCCAGCTACTCCAACAACGAATTGATTACCCAGCAGTTTACCAATACCTTAAACTTTAATAAAGAAATTGCAAGCAAGCTAAACCTGAACGCAATTTTAGGTTATGAGTATTCAAACTTTATCAACAAAGGGGCAACCAATACCGCAACCGGTTTTGGCGATATCGCTGCCGATTATACGGATGCTTTTCAAACCACGGCACCAGCTAACCGTACATTTTCTACCTTTAATAACCCTACAACAGAATTACAATCTTATTTTGCAAGGGCAATTTTTAATTATGATAACAGGTATATCTTAACAGCCACTTTCAGGGCAGATGGTTCTACCAAATTTGGTAAATCTAACCGTTATGGTTATTTTCCTTCTTTTGCCGCCGCCTGGGACATCAGAAAAGAAAGTTTCATGTCTGATATCCAATGGTTAGATCAGTTAAAATTACGGTTAGGTTATGGTAAAACAGGTAATCAGGATTTTCCATCTGGTTCTGCCCAGCTCCGTTACGATTTTGGAAATGCGAACGGTTCGCCTATCCTAACGCCGATCAATAATGAAAATGCCGATTTAAAGTGGCAATCGGATAAACAGGCCAACGTGGGTATCGACTTCGGACTGTTTAAAAACAGGTTAACGGGATCAATAGATTATTTTAATAAAAAAACCAACGATTTATTGTTCCCGCAAATTGCATTTTCTCCGGCAGTTGGTGGTAATGTGCCTACCTGGGTAAATTTACCAGGCCAGATCATCAATAAGGGATTGGAGTTAACGTTAAATGGTACAATTATCGATAAAGATAACTTTACATGGTCTTTAGGAGGTAATGCTACTTTTATCAACAATAAAGTTCAGAACATAAATGGCATTATTAAAACAGGTTCGCTAAATGGCCAGGGTTTAAGTGGTGTCACAACCGAAGTGATCCAAAATGGTTTACCACTTTTTGCCATGGTTACCCGCCAGTATAATGGTTTGGATGCGAGTGGCTTTTCGCAATATACCGATGATGGCTTTACCGCTTATTATGTAGGTAATCCCAATCCGAAAGTGATTTTAGGTTTAAGTACCAATTTAAGGTATAAGAAATTCTCGTTCACGGCAAACTTTAATGGTTCATTTGGCCAGGATATTTATAACAACACCGCAAATTCTGTATTGGCCATTTCCAACCTGGGTGCCCAGCGGAATATTTCTGCCGCCTTGGTTAACTCACCTATTCAAGAGTCGCTTGCAAATCCAATTGCGGCTTCATCAAGGTATATCGAAAAAGGTAATTACCTAAAGTTGGCCAATGCCACCCTTAACTACAATATCGGGAATATCGGTAAATCAATAAAATCTTTAAACGTTTATGTTAACGGACAGAACCTATTTGTAATTACAAAATACACCGGTTTTGATCCAGAGGTGAATGTAAACAAAGGTGTTAGCGGGGTTCCTTCTGCCGGGATAGATTATACGGCTTATCCAACAGCAAGGACCTTCAATTTTGGTGTTAATTTTTCCCTTTAATCTTTTAACTATAATAACATGAAAAATAAATATATTTTCAATTTCGCTGTGGTTGCCTTAAGTTTTTCAGGCTGTACCAAGCTGGATGAAAACCTGAATGGCCAGGTTGGTAGTGGAGCAGTATCCTCAAATAATGTTGCCGGGGTATTGGGTGCCACATACGCCGCAATGATCGGTCCTTACCAGGCACCATGGAATTGGGCCGCTCTGCAGGAAGTAACGTCTGACGAAATTATAGTGCCCACACGTGCAGGCGATTGGGATGACAATGGTGCATGGCGCGCATTACATTTACATAAATGGGCACCAGATCATACCCGGATCTCGGATGTGTTCAGGGATTTAAATAGTATTTCTTATGTGGCTACAAGTGTTTTAAATGCAAGTCCAAATGCAGGGCAGGCTGCGCAGGCGCGTTTTTTACGTGCATTTGCCCAGTTTTCTGTGCTGGATGGCTGGGGGCAGGTGCCTTATAGGGATCCCGGTGAAGGCGTTACCAAACCATCCCGTGTAAGAAATGCAGCAGATGAAATTACCTACCTCATTAGTGAGTTAACGGCAATAATTCCAGATCTGCCTGCCGGACCCGCAAATGTTGCCAATAAAAATGCGGCCAGAACACTTTTAATGAAACTTTACCTTAACAAAGGAGCTTTCCTGAACCGCAATACACCAACTTTTGATGCTGCAGATATGGCCAGGGTAATTTCGCTTGCCGATGAAATAGCAGCCGGAGGTTATGTACTCACGGCAAACTACTTTGATAATTTTGCCCCAACAAATGATGTGCTTTCAACCGAAAACATTTTTACCGCACAAAATTTAGGTGGTGTAAATGGCAGCGATCTGGATGGTCAGTGGAAATGTACCACACACTATAACCAGGACCCGAGTGGTTACAACGGTTTTTCGACCCTATCAAACTTCTATGCAAAATTTGAAGCTGCTGATAAACGAAGAGGGGGATCTTATGCTGGCCAAACCAATGTTGCAGGTGTTAGGGTAGGGTTTTTAGTTGGTCAACAGGTAAACCAGAATGGGGTTGCCTTAAAAGATAGAAAAGGCAATCCATTGGCCTTTACGCCAGAGGTAAGTATTATAGAAAGAGACCCCAACCATTTGGAAGTGGCAGGTATCCGTGTGATTAAATATCCGATTGATTATGCCAACTCCGGATCTAAAAAACCTGATAACGACTGGGTTTATTTCCGTTATGCCGACGTATTATTGATGAAAGCCGAAGCCCTGTTAAGAACATCGCAGCCAGCAGCTGCCTTAACCATTGTAAATTCGATCAGAACGGTTAGAGGTGCTTCAATTTTGCCAAGTTTAACATTGGATATATTATTGGATGAGCGTGGCCGTGAGTTATATTGGGAAAGTTTTAGGAGACAGGATTTAATCCGTTTTGGTAAATTCCTTGCTGCATGGCAGGAAAAGCCGGCAAGTGAGGCTAAATACCTACTTTTTCCTATCCCCGATAATCAAATTGGTAATCCAAATCTTATACAAAATCCAGGATATTAAAATTTAGCAGACACCGAGGGGCCGAACCGTTAACAGGCTAATTATTTCTGTTAAGGGTTCGGCCTCTTTTTTATTAAAACCGATTGTATTTCATCAAAATGGATGAGAATAGGAATTCTCATCTCAATACTTATTTTTTCATCAGTTTTAAAAGTACACCATTTGTCCAGCCAAAACCATCCTGTAGTGGATATTCGCCACCACCACCCTTACTGTTCGTTTCTACCACATTATACTTTTCCATTAATTTTCCGGTTTCTTTAAATACCGAAATATTAAGGCTTATCCACCTTGTACTAATGGTATCGGCCAGTTTATCATAGCCATAATTGCGCAACCCCATAATGCTGATATATTGTAGCGGTGCCCAAGCATTTGGCGCATCCCACTGTTGTTTTGTTGTGGTTAAAGTTGTAATTAAACCGCCGGTTTTAAAAAAATCCTTTGCTAACTTCTCTTTAACAGCTTTCGCCTGTGCGTTTGTTGCCAGCTTAAAATAAAGAGGGAAAGCTGCTGCAAGCGTAAGCTGATTGGATAAAGAGCGTTTTTTCCAGTTATAGTCGGTAAAAAAGCCATGGTTTTTGTTCCAGAAATATTTAAGGATAGCTGCCTTACGCTTAACCGCCTTTTTAGCAAATACAGCAGCCTTTGTATTATTGCCAGCCTCTCTGTTTGCTGCCGAAATTGTAGTTTCCAGATTGTACAACAATGTATTTAAATCAACTGGAAGCAGATCTGTAGTAATAATCTGGCTATAGTTTTTACCGTCGGCAAACCACCTGCTGCTAAAATCCCAACCCGATTCTGCAGCAGAACGTACATTTCTCAGAAATGTGGATGGAGCTTGCTTTGTTGATTTTGCTGCTTCAAAATCTTCCCTGTACGATTCTTCACGTGGCTGATCGCCGGCATCGTAATAGCGGTTTAAAATGGTGCCATCTGTTAATTTTACGACATGGTTAATGGCTTTTCCATTACCTATCGCTCCGGCACCTTTCATCCAGAAATTGTACTCTTTCTCCAATGCATCCCTATAATCCCCAAGTTTTACATCCTTACTATGCTGGGCTAGCAGTTGAACCATAGCAGCAAAAAATGGGGGTTGCGAGCGTGTTAAGTAATACGTGCGGTTCCCATTTGGGATAAAACCATATTTATTGATGAGGAAAGCAAAATTATCAACCATATCTTTTATGGTTTCTGTTTTATCTGCCTTTTGCAGACCCAACATGGTGAAATAAGAATCCCAATAATAAACCTCCCTAAAACGGCCACCCGGAACAATGTAAGATTTTGGTAATGGAAGTAACGAAGTTTGAAAAGTGGAAACCGTATCCGGATTTCTTTTTAAAACCGTCCACAGCGTGTCTAAATGTTTTTCGATACCTGCATTGATATCCGAATGGTACGCTGCGTGATGGTTTTCAGGCAGGTTAAAGTATTCACTTACAAATGCCTTTAAATCAAAATTTTTGTCATTTTTGTGCGTAATATAAGCGTTCATGATTTCTGAAGGCTTCCTTTTTGGGATCGCATCCACGAAAGATTTACTATCAGGATAAATTCCTGCCATCTGAACTTGCTCAAATAAATTAGGATAGGTTTGCCTCGGACTCAATTCCTGCTGTGCAAATAACTGACAGGAAATAAATAATAAGCAGGTAAGCACCATTATTTTAATGCACGGCAGGTTCTGACTCTTCATATGGCTGGTGTTCTTAATAAGAATTAATTTATCATAAAAATATCTCTTTTTTGGCATAATCAGGTGAAAAGAATCTATCTGGATCTTATTAGCAAACAAAGATTAACTTACATTCGTTTTAATTATTAAACAGACTTCCATGGGAAAAACCAGAGATCAAAATAATGTTATTATTACCGGTGCTACTGGGATGGTTGGAGAAGGGGTATTGATGCAATGCTTAAATAGCCCTGAAATAGATAGGGTTTTAGTCATCAATCGCAAACCTTCTGGTTATAGCCATGCAAAGCTGAAAGAGATTATCCACGCTGATTTTTTCGATTTCTCGGCGATAGAAAGTCAGCTAATTGGTTATAATGCCTGTTTCTTCTGTTTAGGTATTACTTCAGTGGGCGCTGATCAGGAAACCTATTATAAAATGACTTATACACTTACCATGCATGTTGCGGAAACATTGAGCAAACTCAATAGCGATATGACTTTTTGTTATGTTTCTGGTGGAGGAACCAATGCGCATAGCCGTTTGAAATGGGCACAGGTAAAAGGCAAAACGGAAAGTGATTTAACAAAATTACCTTTTGAACAGGTGTTTAATTTTCGCCCGGGTTTTATCAAGCCATTGCCAGGCCAGAAATATGCACATAAATTTTATACCTATATCAATTGGTTATTTCCGCTTGGAAGGGCTATTTATCCGGGTGGATTTTGCACGATGGCTGAACTGGGCGATGCGATGATCAATACTTTGAGCCACACTAATGAGCGGCGGATTTTAGAAGGGAAAGACATTATTGCCTTATCAAAAGAACAAGCCCGGGTGCTACAATGAGCACCCGGGCTTATTAATGATCAGCTCCTTAAAGACTAGTTTAGGTTTGTTTAGTTGTTTTTTAGCAAATATTAATATAATACAGCAGTAGCATCTTTATCTTTTTGTGATAATACTGTGGCGCCTGATCCGCATTGGCCACCATTCATGATCGATGATGCATCGGTTCCGGTTACGCCAGGTACATTTGTTGCACTTGATTCACCGATAGCAGCCCAGTTAGTATGTCTGAATGAGATACAGTGACCAAACTCGTGACAAATTGTTCTGGCACGTTGTGCAAAAGAGTTACCGGCAATGTAATTTTTATTGATTTTAATCAAAGCACCTGCACTTCCTCCCGAAGGGAACTGTCCCTGGCCGCAAACACCATTTCCTAAATTTTCATTTTTGATCAGAATGTCATAAGGTGCTGTTGTTACAACGCTAAAGCGTAAGGTCGAATTTGGAACAGCATTCCATTGCGCAATAGCACTATTGATCTCACTGCTCATAGAGGTCATAGATGCATCTACAAAAATCCTGATATTCAATTTTTTCGTTGCATTTACGATACTTCCGGTATAATACTGTTCGGTTTTTAGCCCCGTATTAGCAGGAATTTCCATGTTTTTAGGAAATATAATATCTTCCTCAACAACATATTCATTTCCATTATCAACAATACTCGATTCAGGGAAGCCTAAATTTTTAATGTGCTGTAAAACCTTATCGGTATTTTTTACAGTTTCTTGTGGTTCTGGTGTTAATGTTTCCTGGTTTTTTTTACATGCTGCAATTACCACTGCAACCATCGCTACGATCGCGATTCTTTTTAGGTTTTTTTTCATGGGATATAGGTTAGTTAATCCTTAAGAGCTGATGAAACAAATGTAACCCAACGTGTTACATTATTTTTTACCTGTAGGATAATTTTACACCAAGACTTAACTAATATGCTTTGTAATGTTTTAAAGTTGTATTTGTATTTAAAAATTTACACGAACAGTCTGTTTTATGGGTGTTTTTTTATTTAAATAAGAGTTTTGAAGAAAAAACATAGTTAATTCCATGTCGCTCACCAATTAAAAAGGGTACTACCAGTTTATTCTTCTTACCTTACCAAATTATGGCCAGGAAGGCCCAAATTTTATAGTATGCAAAATGAGAGTATAGCCTTACAGGCGAAAGTGTTTTTATACCATTTAAATAACGCTAACAACGAGAATGGTTTTCGGGCTACAGAATCGTGGAAATTTAGCCAGGTGAGTGAGGAGGGAAAGGCCGCAATAGAGCACGATTTCTTCCCTACAGTTTCCTGTCATATAGATCCCAAAAAGATACACGATTTTACAGCGAGTGTATTATCGCAGCTTAAAGAGCAGCCCAAAGTTAATGTGCCCAATCTTAATGTTAGTATCCAAGCCGGGTCTGAATATTTTATTGCCTTTTCTCCTGACAGGGTGATTAGATAAGATTGGTATTGCGCAAAGTAAATTATGGCAGGTCGAATTTTGTCCTGCCTAAACTTCCGTCGGTAGAAGGTGCAATATATATCATTGCTACAGAGGGCTATTATCCCGGACATCCCATGGATTAGAGATTTATGAATAATGAAAAAGGTGATGATCTTGCAAGACCATCACCTTTTTTCATTATTTCTTATTATCGTATTTCCGCTGATTGTCCTTGTTCGAAGTCTGATCAGATCGTTGTCCGCCACCGTTGGTAATGCCCTGGATTTTTTTATCGGTTTTAACATCATGATTTGCCCGATCTGCTATTGAACTGCCCTGAACTGTGGGGTTGTTTTTTGGTGTGCCCGTATTTTTCATAATTATAAAATTTAGTGAATAATATTACAGAACGCTAAATTAACAACCAATCTGGTGCGGGATATGTTTTGATTTTTTTGAGTTATTATACTTCGATTAATCATCATTTCGAACAGAATGCATTGCAGCCGAGAAATCTAAGAAGAATGGATCTCTCCATTTCGCTACGCTTCAATCGAGATGACGACGATGTGAAAGGCATATGTGACCAATGTCAATCACCAATAAGCCAATGGCTACTGAACGAATGAACAACTTAGTACAACAAAAATATAGTTGGCTGTTTATGCAGGTCTATTTCTTCTTTTCGCCAGTTGTAAACACTTTGGGTTTTAATAAACTCATCTGTAGCAGTAAGGTTGCTGGCTACACATACCTGTGTATTGGGCTTGCAGCTTTTCAGCACTTCTTCAAAAAGCTGGTTATTGCGGAAAGGTGTTTCGATGAATATCTGTGTTTGTTTGTAGCGGCTGGCCGATAAATCTAAATCTTTAATCCTTTTGGTGCGCTGCTCTTTATCGATTGGCAAATAACCCCAAAAGGCGAAACTTTGTCCGTTAAAACCCGATGCCATTAAGGCAAGTAAAATCGAGCTAGGCCCTACTAATGGTACCACTTTAATCCCGCGTTTATGTGCTTCGGCAACAATATCGGCTCCTGGATCGGCAATGCCAGGGCAACCCGCTTCGCTCATCAAGCCTACATCTTTACCCGCATTAAGCTCTACAAAAAACTGACCTAAATCGGTGCGGTTATGTTTACCGTAATCGTGTACGATCAGATCTTTTTGAGGGGTTTTTAATCCAGCCTCCTTTAAAAACTTACGGGCTGTTTTACTGTTTTCAACAATGTAGGTATCAATCTGGTTAATGGTATCAACCAAATAAGGAGTAAACGTTTTGTGTGCTACCTCTTCAGCCAATGGTACGGGAATAAGGTATAAAGTGCCTTTTTGCATGCTACAAAAATACTCACAATAAATAGAATTTAAGTTCTAAAGTTTGTTGTATTAGCAATATAATCTCTTTTGTAAGCAAAGGTGTAGCAAATTTTATTTCTAACTGACTAATTTTCTGCACAATTAAACTTCACTTAAAACGTTAAATATTAGTTAAATATGCCCTGCAACGCAATATTTGAAGGAAAACGCTAAAACTATGCTTGCATATTAAACCTTCTTTAATTTTGGTTCTCTAATTGATACACACACATTAGGTTATTAAAATAAACACACAAATGAAAACACTGAAATCTACGGCACTTGTGCTGGGGCTCTTTGCGCTCCTTGCCGGAACCACAACCCTTGTCAGGGCACAAGACTATCAAAACGATTACCAGAATGATGGTTACAGTACTGGCAATATCTCTTTACAGACTTTTTACGATGAGCTTTCCCCTTATGGTACCTGGATTCAGGATCCACAATATGGTTATGTTTGGCGTCCGGATGTAAATCAAAGCGATTTTCGTCCATATTACACAAACGGGCGTTGGGCAATGACAGAATATGGCAATACCTGGGTTTCTAATTACGATTGGGGCTGGGCACCTTTCCACTATGGCCGTTGGGTAATTAACAGTTACAGGCAATGGATCTGGTTACCTGATACCAATTGGGGACCAGCCTGGGTAGATTGGAGAAGTGGCGATGGTTATTACGGATGGGCGCCAATGGCACCAAGTATCAGCATTAATTTAAGCTTTGGCCGCCGTTATGCGGTACCGGAATTCTGCTGGAACTTTATTCCACAGCGTAATATTTATATCAATACTTTCCCAAGATATGATTACGGTCGCAATAATGTATATATCCGCAACACCACCATCATCAATAATACTTATGTATATAACAGAAGAACTTATTATGGCGGTCCTAGGGTTGAAGATATCAGACGTGCAACCAATAGAGATGTAACAGTTTATCGTTATGCACAAAGTTCAAGACCGGGCGCAAGCAGGGTTGGTGGCAGAGAGGTTTCTATTTACAGACCAAGACCTGAACGTAATGCGGTAGATAATCGTAATGCTGCACCAAGAAGATTTGAACAAGGTAATGCTGGTATTGGCAGAGGCGGAAGAAACGAAGGGTATACCAATCGCGATCAAAGAGGCGGTAACCTGGGCAATAACGATAACCGTTTTGGATCAAGAGATAACCGTACTTCTACACAACCAGATAGAAATAATGGCACTGTAGGCAGAGATAACAATCAGCCAAATAACAGGGGCGAAGCTTATAGCAGGGATGCAAACGGACGTATTAGTCGTGGTGGCACTAACGGAATTGATAATGGGAACAGGCAGAATAATGCAAATCGTGGCCAGGATCAACAACGTTTAGATCAGATCAGACAGCAGCGTAATCAAGACCGCATGAGCGTCGATCAACAACGTAACCAACGTAATATGCAGCCACAGCAGCAAGGTCAGAATGATCAACAACGTGCTCAAATGGATCAACAAAGGGCACAACGTAATGAACAGGTGCAACAGCAACGTGCACAACAAGTACAGCAGCAACAGCAAGAAAGGACTCAACGCGATGCTCAGGCTCAGCAACAACGTAATGAGCAAATGCAACAGCAGCGTGCGCAACAAGCCCAGCAGCAACAACAAGAAAGAGCACAACGCGATGCACAGGCTCAACAACAACGTAATGAACAGGCACAACAGCAACGTGCCCAGCAAGCGCAACAACAGCAACAAGAGCGTGCACAACGTGATGCTCAGGCTCAACAACAAAGAGCTCAACAGCAGCAACAAAGACAAGAACAAAGAAGAGAAGCTCCGCCTCAACAACAAAGAGGTGGCGGTGAAAGTGGAAGACCATCAAGAGGTGGCAGAGGATAAAATGAAAAGTTCCGATGAAAGTCGGAACTTTTTTATTGATGAGCTTTTCTAAGGTGTGCTTAGGTGACTTAGGTTGTCATGACAATTAGAAACTTTTTTAGTAACATCTGGTTTTTAACCATCTCATTTTATGTTGACCACCTGAGTCACCTTAGAACATTTAAGTTTTAAGTGCGATCATCATCCTTAGAGTACGGCGGAATAGAGAGATCTATGTAAGTTAGTTTCGATATTTAGATTTCTCGGCTACGTTGCACTCCGCTCGAAATGACGTAACTAAGCTTGCACTGCCGCTGCATGTAAATTACTCAAATCATTCCCCCTAAAAGTGCTTTCGGCATTAGGATGCAGGTTTTCCGGATCGAGTAAAAAAGTGCTGATTCCCAGTTCCAGTCCGAATTTAATTTCCGATTCGGCATCATCGCCAATAATTAAAATATCCTCTTTGTTAAAGTGATGTAGATCAATCAACATTTCAAAAGTTTTCTTCTTATTGGTAGTAGAAACATCTACCACATGTACTTCTTCAAAATCATCTGCGATGCCCAGCATCTTTACTTTTGAAAGCTGTTGTTTTGGAAAACCGGCCGTTACAATAAATTTCCGTCCGATTAAACTTTTGATTTGGTGATAATCGTTGCTCGGCTTTAAAGGCTTTGTTACTTCTCTGTTTTGGAGATAAGAAATCACATCAGGCATTACTTCTTCTTTAAAACCGTATTTTTTTGCCACTTTTAGAAAAGGCGTTTTTAACATTTCCTGTTTGGCAAGTTGAAAATCTTCTTTGCTGATCCCTAAATCCACACTTTCCAATAAACGGTATAATTCGCCCATCAACTGTTCTTCGTTCGCTTTGGTAAAATAAATGGTATTGTCCAGGTCTATAAAAAATATGCGCTTCATTGTGGATTGGTTTTTGTAAGATGAAAAAAATAAAAACACCTGTGGGTTAAATATGTTTAATAAGTAAATCACTAAGATCATGAAAAAAGAGACAAAAATTATAGTAGGCGTATTAGCCGGAGCAGCATTAGGAGCAACCATCGCATTGGCATTATCATCAGATTCGACCAGCGATCTGAAAAGTAAAGTATCAGATTTTTTTGCTGATCTTTTAGATGCTTCTAAAGATAAATTAGCAGGTTTGGCAGATAAAGCCACAAGCGTTGCAGATAAGGTTAAAGATAAAGTAGCAGAAATAAATGCGTAAAGAATTGGAAGTGCCGGAAATATCCGGCATTTTTATTCTATATATTTTCTAACCAACATCTTGATGAACATTGCTTTTCATGGTGCCGCCCGTACGGTTACGGGGAGTAAGCACCTTATTACCTTAAAAAACGGTACCCAGATATTATTAGATTGTGGCTTATTCCAGGGAATGGGTCATGTTACCGATAAATTAAACGATTACTTTGGTTTCGATGCCAAAAAAGTTACCTATCTCGTTTTATCACACGCCCATATTGATCATTGCGGTTTATTACCCAAATTGGTTGCCGAAGGTTTTGACGGTAAGATTTTCTGTACCCCGGCCACTATGGATCTCGCCCGCATTTTAATGATGGATTCTGCCAAAATCCAGATGCAGGACGCTGAATATGCAAACCGCCACCTCCGCCACGGCGAAGAAATGGAAGAAGCACTTTATACAGAAGAAGATGTTATCAAAACACTTAGTCTGATGAAGATTGTGGAGTATGAAGAAGATTTTGAAATTGAACAGGGGATACGCTTGAAATTTACGGATGCTGGTCATATTTTAGGTAGTGCTGCAGTCCATCTTACGATTACCGAAGATGGCAAACCAACCCGCATTACCTTTTCGGGCGATGTTGGCCGTTATGGTGATCTGCTTTTAAAAAATCCCCAGCAGTTTGATCAGGCCGATTATATTTTAATGGAATCTACTTATGGCGATTCACTGCATAAAGATCTCGATCCGATCGAAGATCTGCTGTTGGAGATCATCAACAATACCTGCAAAGTAAAAAAAGGTAAAGTAATTATTCCGGCATTCGCCGTAGGCCGCACACAGGAATTGCTTTATGCTTTAAACGGATTGGAATTAAAAGGCAAATTACCTGATGTTCCTTACTATGTAGATAGTCCGTTATCGTCAAAAGCAACCGAAATTCTTAGGAATCACCCAGAAGTGTATAATAATGGGGTTAAAGAAACCTTAAAAATAGACCATGATGTATTCGGATTTAAGGGCTTGCGCTTTATTGAGAGTGTGGAGGAATCGAAAGCTTTAAATGAAGATCCAAGGCCATGTGTAATTATTTCGGCATCGGGCATGGCAGAGGCTGGTCGCGTAAAACACCACATTAGAAACAATATTGGTAACCAGAAAAATACGATTTTAATGGTGGGTTATTGTGAGCCAAATTCACTTGGCGGCAGGTTAATCGCCGGACAAAAAGTAGTTGAAATTTTCCGTGATGAATACGAAGTGAAAGCTGAAGTACAATCGATAAAATCGATGAGCGCACATGGCGATTATGAAGATTTATTACACTTTTTATCTTGCCAGGATCCGTCGAAAGTGAAACAATTGTTTCTGGTTCATGGGGAGTATGAGGTACAACAGCATTTCGCCACGAGGTTAAAAGATAATGGTTTTAAACATGTAGCCATACCAGAATACCATCAGGTGTTTGAAATTGAGTAACTATTAATCGTTGGTCTGGATTTATAATCCAGACCGTTTGCTTTCAATCTGATTTTATAAGGGTAACAAATCTCCTAGTCGGGATTACAAATCCCGACCAACTGCGGACAATGCACAGCATGGCAATTTTCCATCTTCCCTCATACCTCTTCCATTTTCCCTATCTTTGCCCCATGGATGTTTTTGGTAAAGCGCTAACAGATATTTATAGAACGGGAGAGGCAGAAACTCTTTGGCTGCACAATTCGTATGGTGAGCCAGAAGAAATGCCTTTAGAATTTTTCTTTCGTGATGATGAAGATATGCCTGTTTTAGAACTTCAGGCTTTGCACATGTGCAGTGGCAAGGTGTTAGATATTGGTGCTGGTGTAGGTAGTCATGCATTGCTTCTACAGGCATTTAATATTGATGTTACGGCTATTGATATTTCTGAAGCAGCAGTGAACATTATGAAAGACCGCGGTGTGAAAAAAGCATTCATTCAGGATGTTTTTACCTATCAGGAGAAATTCGATACCATTATTATGCTGATGAACGGTATCGGTTTAACAGGAAATTTGCCTGGTTTTAAAAATTTTCTGATCAAGTTAAAAGACCTTATCAACCCTAATGGACAGGTTATTTTCGATTCTTCTGATATTGCTTATTTATATGAAGATATGCCCAAGCCGCAAAACCAATACTATGGTGAGGTATCTTACCAGTATGAATATAAGGGCGAAAAAGGAAATTGGTTCAACTGGATTTATATAGATGAAGAAACCATTAAACGTACTGCAAACGAAACGGGATGGAATGCTGAATTGATTTTTGATGATGGAGAAGATCAGTATTTGGTAAAACTAACGCTAAAGGCATAATCAAAAACTAATTTTTAGGCTGAAATAGTCTGATTCAAATGCTTCTGCAAATACTAAAGGAAAATTACATTTGATTAATAAAGAAGCAGTTATTCCATCAGTTTTTGATTAAATCCAACAATTAATTTGAACAGATCTTTGTACTTGGTAAGGGGCAGGGTTTCGGGTTTGTCGAATATATCATGATAGGCTGAAGGGCCGCCCTGGGTATAAATGAAAAATGCAGGAACACCTTTTTCAGTAAAGAAATAATGATCACTGTTGGCTGCTTTACCTCTCTGGTTTATTTTTGAGAGATACTGATTTTTATTGTTAATGGCGTTGAGCATAGCAAATGCTTTAGGGTAAACAGATGCATTAACCACGGTCATCCCAGCTTCGCCAGTTCCAACCAGATCGAGGTTAAGGAGGAATTTTATATTATTTAAGGGAACCAAAGGGTTCTCTACAAAATATCTTGATCCTAATAATCCGGCTTCTTCAGCTGCAAAACAGATGAAGCCAATGGAGTAGGGTTGAGGATGGGCAGCATAATATTTGGCTAAACTCAATAAGGTAGCCACGCCAGCCGCGTTATCATTTGCGCCAGGGAAAAAGGTATTAGCACCCATTCCGCCCAGGTGGTCGTAATGTGCGGTAATGATTAATATGGAATCGGGAAATTTAGTACCCTTTACTAAACCGCAAACGTTTGCCGCCTCAAAGTTTGGAATGAATTTGTTTTCAATATCAACACTGATTTTTTTTGGTATTGCGGTAAAATTCTTTTTATTGAGCTGGATGGTGGTTACTTCTCCAACTTCAGTAGCTACAGACCAGGTTAATTTATCTTTTCGTGAAACTTGTAGTGATGACGAAGCCCGATAATTAAGGCTATCATTTGGAGTTAAATTTGCTACTTGTTTAATACCCGGACTCTCATTATTTACAATGAAATCTTTACCCGGAACAAGTTTTTGTCCATTGATGGCTACCATCATTTTTCCTGGGAAAGTATTTACAGGAAAATTAAAAACTTGTTTATATGCTGTACCCATCGGTAACAGTCCAATTTTTTGATAAGCCGCTACGAGGTAATCTGCAGATTTTTTCATCCCGTTATTGGTATAACCTCTACCCCAAAATTCTTTTGAGGTAAGGGTATTTACTACATTTCTGGTATAGGTAGAATCTTGAGCGAAGCTGTTAACGGTTAGAAATAAAAAGAAAATGAAGCCAAATTTTTTCATCCCGAAATTTAATAAAATAAAGTAGTTGTTAGTCGGGATTTGTAATCCCGATTTTGAAAAAATTCATCCGGTCGAGATTACAAATCTCGACTAACATTACGTTTGGCCTTTAATCCAAAGAACTACAAACCCAAGTGATACGGCATCGTTTAACAAAAAAAATGGCTGACAGTTAATAGACCATTGCCATTAACCATCAACCATTCATTATAATTTGACTGCTTTACTTTACCAGATAAGGCTGTAAAGCGGTTTTAATTTTTTCTTTGTTCTGATTTGCTGACCATTTTTCTTTAATAGATTGATCGCCCAAGCTAAAAAGTGTTTCGTAAAGCAATTTGCCATTGGCCATGGTCTGTACTTTGAAGGTGTTTTGAGATCCGATGATATCGGCCCAAACGCCACGTACATCAGCCCAGTAAGATTTTTGGCTGTTCCACCATTTTTGTGCATTGGCAAAAGTTTTAGGGTCTATTTTCGTAAATTCCTCATAACCTTTTTCAACGGCTAAAAGTTTATCGCCACTGGCAGAGCGCACAATTTTTTTATTGTCCTGCTCAAACATCCAACCATCTTTGGTAATCGTTATTCTGCTGCCGCGGTTTAACACATTGTAATCTTTACGTACGGTAGATTCTCTTCTTGGAAGTGGAGAATCGGTTTCACTAGACCAGGAATCGTGACCACCAACATGGCTCCATGTTCCATAGCCCTGGTAACGTGGACTATCATCAACCTGATAAACTTTTTGGGTCCATTTGCCTTTTACATCTGCTGGTGTTAAATTGCCTTTTTTCCATGCATTACCTTCTGTATAAAGCATAATGTCGGTATCTTCATAAGTCCAGTCCTGGCGCCAGTGTTTAATAACCGTAGTATCGTTAATGGCCAGCATATGTTGTATCACAATTTTTTTAGGTTCGTCAACAATAATTTCGGCCCATTCGTTACCATGGCTTTCGTAAGGTTTGCTAAATTTGTAATTTGGATCAGGTGCGGTTACTTCGCCATAATTGAAATTCACTTCATAGAAACCGGCTAAAGATTTTATTGCTTTCCGATCCTTTTCCAACATTTCTTCAGGCGAGTCAACTTTTGTTTGCGCATTAGCATTAAGGGTAATTAAACCGCTTAAGACTAAAAATAGATTTAAAAATTTCATGTTTATTATTAATTAGGATGTACTTATTTTTCCGCCATTGCGGGATTTTTTTTCTTTTTTCCTTTTCCCCACCAGATAATAAATCCGGTTATAGGTAAACTTGCTGCAATAAGACTGGCAAAAAATGCCATTATTTTTCCGGGAAGGCCTAAAATAGCTCCAACGTGGATATCGTAGTTCATGCCAATTACAGTTTCACCTCCGTTTTTTTCTGATTGGTTTGTTCTATGTAATAATTTGCCCGAGTACTGATCGAACTGTAAAATATCATAATTCCAGTAAGTTTCTTCACCACGGTAACCTGTGGCATAAATAGTTGCTGTACCGCCTCCCGTCGGCGACATACCAATACGATCTTCGTTTTTAAAAATCTTTTTGGCCTGATCAAAGGCAATATCAAATGGAACAGCATTACTGGTTTTTGTTGAGTCAGATTTTATTTCTACCACTTTTGGCGGGGTAGTGGTTCCTGATGCGACAACATAAACTGCTCCCTGAAACCATTGAAATGCCCACACCAAGCCAGTTAAAGCCAGCATCAGGCATATGATCATGACATAAAAGCCCAGTACATTGTGCATGTCGTAATTAATACGTTTAAATTTGGCTTTCCACTTTACTTTAAAACTCTTATCAAAGTTTGATTTTTTGAGATTTTTAGGCCACCACATCACCATGCCTGAAATGAGCAGGAACACAAAAATAAAAGTAGACCAACCGATAATCTGTTGACCAATGGGATGATTGATCAGCAAACTCCAATGAATCATTTTAACCACTGCAAAAAACTCATATTTATGATCGGCCACCAGGGTTACTTTTCCTGTGTATGGGTTTACCAGTACCAGATCGTAATAATCAACTGAGTCGAAGTACCAGAAGGCTTTAGCATCACCAGCTTTATAAGTGCCAAATTCCCATGCCCGCTCCGGCGCTTTATAGGTAGAAATAAAATTAATTTTCTTTTTATTTCCCAATGCTTTTTCGGCATTGGTTTGCAGCAAACTTAATGGCAGGGTTTTAGGGTTTGATGGAAAATCAACAAAATATGCTTTGCGGTGGATCAGCTCAGTAATTTCCTTTTGAAAAACATATATACATCCGGTAATGCCCAACATCAATACGATCAGACCCGATACGATACCTAACCACAGGTGCAGCCAGTCACTAATCCGTCGTAGTCGCGATTTTTTGTTTTTTGATTTTATTGATATTTTTGTTAGTGTCATTAGCAAGCTGAATAAAAGAACCAATTAGGCTTTTTCGAGACGAAAATTAGCTTTAAATTTTTTGTAAAATTTACGACTACTTAACCTCAGTAGTATAGGTTACTAAATGCCAAACTTTGTCGTAATCTTTTCCATTTAATTTTCCAGGTGTTTTATCTTCTGTAAAGGCTTCCAGGAAATAGTTTCCTTTTTGTTCTGGCTTGAAAGTGAATTTTCCTTCTGCATCGGTTTCGGTAGGCTGTGCTTTTCTTTCAGCATTTACAACCGTTAACTTCTGCTTTGCAAAAGGTGTTTTGTTGTAAATTACCTGATGAATTGATATTTCGCCTACACTTAAAGCATGTTTATCTGGTCTGATGGTTAGTGCTGCGGTAGCTGGGAAAGCGGTGTTAATTTTTGCGTTTCCTACGGCAACATCTGCAAAAGCATAATATTCAATTTTAGCTTTCTCATAAATGTCAGCAACTTCATGAACCACAGAAAGTTTATAAGTGCCTTCCTGATCTGGAGTGAAGCTTGCTTTAAAGAAACTTACATCGGCAGCAGTAGCTAAAACTTTCGTTGTTCCGTTTGGAGCAGTTAGAACCAGTTTAAATTCTTTTAAGTTGCTAAACCATTTTGCGGCAGAATCAGGTTCGTTGCTTTCGTATTCTCCGAAAAAAACTTTCACTTCCTGTACCTGCCCTTTTTTGCCTGTTGAAGCTGTTTCTATCCATAAAGCATGTGCAAATGCACTCGAAATGCTAAGGGCTAGAAATAAAAATAGTAATGAGATTTTAGTTTTCATGTTTTCTGGTTGGGTTTTAAAACCAGGAGAAATTGATCTGATCCAGCTTCTCCTGATTAATTTAATTTAAAATTTATAGGCTACACTTACTCTGTAGTTTCTTGGTGCTTCGGCCTGCCATGAGTAAACAGGTTGGTTATAAGTTGGCGCGTTCCAATAGTTGGTGTAATACGCACCGCTGTATAAATACTTATCCAAAATGTTAAATACATTTGCAGTGACTTTTATTTTTTTATTCGACCAGAATAAACCTCCGTCAAGTTTAAAATAGTCGGGAAGATTTTCATTTGCATTTTCACCACTATAGGTGCCAACAGCCCTGTCGACAAGATAGGTGAAGCCTCCTGAGATGCCGAATCCTTTAAGCGCTCCGTTCTGTAATGAGTAGGTTAACCATGCGTTAGTGGTATGTTTTGAAAAACCCGGTACCACCTGACCAACAAAAACGCCTTCAACTCCATCTGCTACCTTTGTTACTTTCGCATCGGTATAGGCATAGTTTGCAATTAAGTTTAATCCTTTAGCCAATTCGCCACGAATATCAAACTCTAAGCCCTGTGCTCTTTTTTCGCCAATTACGATGCTAAAAGTTTCTCCTGCCTTATTGGTAGGATCCCCGGTAATCTCGTTTTGTTTGGTAATCCTGTAAAGGGATAGGGTGGTGTTCCAACGGCCATCAAACCAGTCTTTTTTGATGCCAAATTCTTTATTGTTACCGGTAATGGGTTTTGCGGTACCACCATCGCGGAAAAAGCCGGTTTGTGGAGTAAAGGCTTCGTCATAAACCGCGTAAACAGAGGTGTTTTTGTCAACTGATACACTTAAACCTACCCTTGGGGTAACATGCTTTGCTTTATCTGCCGGGCTTCCGTATGCCGATTGGTTAACATAGGTATAACGGCCGGCAAGGGTTAAACGAACAATATTATCGAAAAATCCTAATTCATCCTGCACATAACCACTCAGGTATTTTTGATCCATTAAACCGCCTGCTGCAATTGCCCTTTCTTCTAACGGAGTAACACGGTCGAAATTTGGGTAACCGTTTGATGGGAAGCCATAATCAGGGTTGTATAAATTAAATGGAGAACCGGCCAGATCTAAATCATGAGATTGACCCCAATCGGCTATATAATTTTTCTTACCCCCATCAAAACCAGCTAAAATCCGGTGTACAATACCTCCGGTTTTAACTGTTCCGTTCACAAACAACTGCGCTAATTTCATGCTGCTTTCGGCATCCCATATCCCAACATTCCGAATGATGGTGCCATTTGGATCTACCGCCGATGGCCATGAGCTTGAACCATTTTGTAAATATTTATAATAAGCTGCCTGAGCAGTTAATTTCCAATTTTGACCTAGTTGTTGTGTTAGGTTCAATGTTATACTATGATCGTTGATTCGGGTAGGCTGTACCCCAGGTTGCGTTAATGTAAATTCTCTTGGTAAACTCGCATACCCGGCGGTATTAAAAATGTAATAAGAACCCACTTCGGTCATTTTTGCATTCTGCAAAGTATATTCTGCTGTTAGCTTAGTGCTTGGCGTGATCTGATAGCTCAGTACAGGTGCAAAACTGTAACGGTCATTTTTTTCGTATGGTCTAAATGAAGCTTTGTTTTGCGCCGCAGCGTTTAACCGGAATAAGAATTTACCATCTGCTGTTAGCTTATGGTCAAGATCAATTGTTGTACGGTATAAATCGAAGCTTCCGGCAGTAAACGAAACCTCTCCCTGGTTTAAACCAGTAGGCTTTTTGGTTACCACATTATACATTCCACTTGGATCGCCGTTGCCCAGCATAAATCCGGCAGGACCTTTAACAAACTCAATATGGTCAACAAAGCTCATGTCTTCCGTCAATGGTCCCCAGGAAGAAGAAACTACATTAAAACCATTACGCATGGCCTGAATTTGCGATCCGCGCATTAAAATATTGGTGTACATATCTCCCCAGTGTTCAAGGCGAACTGCACCACTTACATTTCTGATCAACCCATCACTCATGCTAATGATCTGCTGGTCTTTAAGGATTTGATTACTTACGATTTGAATGTTTTGTGGCGCCTCCAATAATGGTTCGTTTAACCTAAGTGTAGCAGAAGGTAAACTAACTTTGTATTTTTGATTAATACCTGCTATTGTAATTTCCTCCAGCACCTGATCATTTTCTTTTAATACGAAATTGATAACTTTCGTTTCTCCTGCAGCGATCGTAACACTTTTTTCTGAGGCATCGATACCAACTGCTGAAGCTTTAATTATATAAGTGCCGGCTTTAATGCGGTTTATGGTGTATAAACCATTATCATCTGATATAGTGCCCTGACCCTTGCCCTTTAATCCAATTGAAATATAGGGCGCTGGTTTTCCGTTAGAAGTGGTAATCGTACCCCTAATGGTCGAAAACTGCTGGGCGAAAGAAATTATGCTAATAAAGGTTAATAGAAATGTTAAACTGGATAGTTTGATTTTAAACATGATAATATTTATTTGGATTAATTCTAAACAGATGCAAAATAACGTTAGAAAATTGTATAATCCAAATTATTTTGAACTATTCTAAATAGGGTGAAATAGTAGGTGTTTATGGGAATTTTTAGTTTTTGGAACTTTTTTGTGTTAAAAAAACAGTTTAACGTTTTAGCTGCTATTCCCCCGCAGATTTTCTTGATATTTTCTTTATTAAAATCTATCTGCTAAGTAATTAGCTCTCCCTGTTCTAAAAATGCCTGAAAATGTGACTTTATTTGATTTAAATATGCCGTTTGATGCAATAACGCCATATTTTAAATTGCAAAAGTCAGGTGTTGAAGAGTTAAATGTTAATTAATGTTAATTAATGTTAATTTTTTAAGTTAAAATATGGTTTTAGTTAGCTAAAAAGTAGCTAAATACGAAGTAAAAATGTTGATACTTTTAGGTTATAATCAAACTAACTAACCACTAACTAATCATCAATGGAAAAAACTTCTACAAAACATTGCTATGTGAAATTTTTAACGGCAACATTATTTTATCTACTTATCCCCTGGCTGGCCTTCGCCCAAAAAACAATTAAGGGAACAGTTGTAGATCAAGCTAACAAACCCTTACCAGGGGTTTCGATCATCGAAAAGGGTACCAAGAACGGTACTGCTACTAATGCTGATGGGAAGTTCAGCTTAACAGTACAAAAAGATAATGCAATTATCACAGCCAGGATTGTAGGTTATCGTTCACTCGAAAAACCAGTATCTGCAAGTGGTACATTAAACTTTTCTTTGGAAGAGGATAATAATACACTGAATGAAGTGGTTACGATCGGTTATCAAAAAATTACCAGGAAGAAAAGTACAGCTGCGATTTCCAGCATTTCAGGTAAAGAGCTGGCTAACTTACCTGCGGCAAGTTTTGATCAGTTGCTGCAAGGTCGTTTATCCGGTGTAAACGTTCAAAACTTTACTGGTCAGCCGGGTGTGGCACCTACAGTATCTGTAAGGGGTAACTCTACAGGTAGTACAAGTTATGATCAGTTTAATGTAGTGAGATCACCACTTTATGTGGTAGATGGTGTTCCTCAATCATCTGACGAGTATGTTCCACCAGGAACCGGTACAGGAACCAACTACATGGCCGGACTCAATCCGAGTGACATTGAATCTATTGACGTATTAAAAGATGCTTCAGCAGCAGCTATTTATGGTTCAAGAGCGGCCAATGGTGTAATTTTAATTACTACAAAAAAAGGTGTTGGAGGTGATACGAAAGTAAGCTTTAACTCTTATTACGGTATGGTGCAACGTCCTAACTTAAGGCAGGCTACCATGGGAACTACAGAACGCAGGCAAAAAATGGAGGTGCTTCAAAGACAGCTTAGTTACGATCAGCGTGTACAACTGCCTTATATACTCACAGATAGCTTAAATCCGGCTTTTAATGGTCATACCGATTGGCAGGATTTATTTTATCAGACGGGTAAAATCAACGATAATAACCTGAGTATAAGCGGTGGTAGCGATAATGGAACAACTTATCGCTTTAGTGGTGGTTATTATGATGAAGATGGTATTGTAAAAGGAACGGGCTATAAACGTTACACTACACGCTTAAACCTTACCTCAAGAGCAATGAATAAAAAATTGATGATCAACCCAATATTTTATTATTCAAGTTCCAGCAGGGGTAGAGGCAACGAAGATCCAAACGATCCTTCCAAGCCCACTAAAATTGGTTCGGGGAATTTACCTTCCTCGCTCTTCAATATATCTCCGGAAAAATTGGATTATTATGTAAGTAAAGATGGTGAAAACCTAAATAAAAATGTGGCAAACCAGTTTGGTGTAAATCTGAATTTATCCTATGAGTTTAACAAAAATTTCACTCTAAACTCACAATCTTCTTATACTAATGACAACACCCGAAGAGATGTGAGCATGAGTAATGTGCTAAACAGTGGTTTTGGCAACAGTTCTTCCAGTTTCTCTTCGAGTGCAATGGGCTTAAGAACATCGAATTATCTCGCTTATAATGGTTCGATCAAAAAACATTCTTTTAGTGCGGTAGCGGGTCAGGACATTGAGTATAATCTGTTTCAAACTACCCAGGCCATTGGCTTTGGTGGTGCATCAGATAATATTCAGACGGTTACGGGTTTTAAACAGGAGAATATTTTCGGATTTTCAAGTTATGCGGCACATGGACTGGTAGCTTATTATGGTCGTTTTAATTATGATTATGATGGCAAGTATCTTTTATCCGGAACAATAAGGACGGATGGTTCATCTGGCTTTGGTGAAAATAATAAATATGGGGTGTTTCCTTCCATTTCAGCAGGCTGGCTTCTTTCAGAAGAAAATTTTATGAAAAACTTATCCAATAACCCTTTTACGCTAATTAAAATTAGAGGAAGTTATGGGGCCACAGGTAACGAAGATCGCAGAAATGCTTATGTACAATACAACCGCTATCTTGTAAATAATGGTGGATTTGAGGGAAACGGGATTGCTAACGGTGTGTTCTATGGCATTACGGGAGCTACTTCTTACAACGGTGTTACCGCTATCACTCCTAATTTTGTAAATGGTGTAGCACAAAAGGATTTAAGCTGGGAGAAATCGACCCAATGGAATATCGGTACCGATATGGAAATTGATAACGGTAGATATGCCATTTCGTTTGATGTGTACAATAAAGAAGTAAAACAAAAGCTTTTTAATATTGATTTGCCGGTTACATCAGGTTATAACAGTGCCTATACCAATGCTTTTGCAGTACGTAATGCAGGTTTGGAGTTGACTTTAACTGCAAATCCAATCCGTAAGGAATTTAAGTGGAATAGCTCTTTTAATATCTCTTATAACAAAAATCAGATCATGAGTTTGCCGAATGGTGGCCGTGATATTATTTTGAGTGGAGATCGTTTTGATAAAAACCACGTGCTTTCTGTAGGTAGTCCAATCAATGCGTTCTATTTATACCGTACAAAAGGCGTATTTTCTACTTCAGCAGATATTCCCCAGAATCCTTATACCGGAGAAAGGTATAGAAATAGTAACGGAACGTATAATGCAGGTGATTTTTATCTGGCAGATTTGGATGGAGATTATTTTATAGATGTTTTTAATGATGGTATCAATCCGGATAAAGCTCCAATTGGCGATCCTAACCCACGTTTTACCGGTGGTTTTACCAATAACTTTTCTTACAAAAATTTCTCTTTGGGGATTTTCGTAACATTCACTCTCAAGCGTGACGTACTAAATCTATTTGATTCAGATCGTTTTACGAACGCAACTGATGCTAATGCGGTATATAATTTTGCCAGTGTCTCTTCACCGGATCTAAGTCGCCTTAACATCTGGAGAAACCCTGGAGATCAGGCTGAATATGCAAAACTCGATTTGGGATCCTATCGATATTATTATACGGCTGCACAATCCTTTTTCCTCGAAAAAGGTGGCTATGCAAGGATCAGAAGTATCAATCTTGGTTATGATTTCAGCCCTAAAATCGTAAGAAAATTAGGCTTAAGTCAGCTGAAATTATACGCTATTGCTGATAACGTATATATGTTCCAGCAATCAAAAAAATTACCAGATGCAGAAGCTGTTAGCGGATATGGGGAGTATAATGGAACCGGATATCCTATTCCAAGAAAATATACTTTAGGTGTACAAGTTCAATTTTAATATCGTCAATAAATGAAAAATATAATCACAAAAATCGGTGTACTGATTACAATAGCTACGATGGTTACCGTAAGTTCCTGTAAAAAGTTATTGTATGAAGAACCTAAAGATGCACCTTATGAGCAAACATTCTGGCAATCATCCAGGGATGTAAGAAGTGCCATCGCCGGTAATTATGCACTAATGCGTAGTGCTATTACCTACAAAAACAATCGTTATTTTATGTATGGTGATGCTGTTGCCAAAAACTATTTTACGATACAATATGGAGGAGACGGCTTAGAAGGGATTCAGGGCGGAGATTTTACCTTTCAATACAATATCAATACGCTGGCAAATTATACCTTGTACTATAAAAGTATTGCCATGTCTAATCTGATTTTGAAGAAAGTTAATGCCATGAGCGATGCGCAATTGTCAACTGAAGGCGATCCTGCTCAATTCCGAAATTCGGCAATTGGTCAGGCATATTTCCTTCGTGCATTAAGTTACTTTATGATGGTAAGGGTATGGGGTGATGTACCATTGGTTACAGAGGCTTATGAAGATCCGATCAATGCGCCTCAATTGCCAAGAAGTCCGAAAGCTGAGATCATGAAATTGATTGAAAATGATTGCCACAAAGCTATTAATCTATTAAGCTGGAATTATGAGAATAGCGGAGATGCAAAAGTTACTGCAAATAAAGGTTCGGTATATGCCCTTTTAGCGCATTTGTACCTTTGGAGAGCAACAATGTCTGATGTTTCAGTTGATGCCCCTAATTTGACTGATGTAAATAATGCTGATACGACGATAAATACATTAATTAGCAAGGGAGGTTATGCTTTAACAGATACGGCTAATTATAAAAATACTTTTATTGGTCGATCTTCAGAAGGAATATTTGAAATTAACATTAGTGAGAATACATTAGAAGGTTCTAATAGTTCTATAGGGTCGTATTTTTTAAATGAGAATTACATTAAAGGTTATGGAAACAACCCACGTTTTTATACCAATCCTTCGTATCTTAAAGATCATTTCGAAACCACTACCGATATACGTTACAAAAAAGGCTTTGACTTAACTCAACCAGATAAGCCAATGAGTATAAAATACAGTAATGTAACATATAGAAATCCTGGTCAGAAGTTAAACCCCTATCTGAGTAATAATATTATCATTTTCAGATTGAGTGATATGAAACTGCTTAAGGCAGAGATTGCGCTTTACAAAAAGGATGCGGCTACAGCAACCAGTATTATCAATGATTTTAGAAAAAGAAATGATCCAGATCCGGTATTAATTCCGGCAGGAAGCTCTGTAGATCAGGTAATGGATGAATATGCCTATGAGCGTGGTAAAGAAATGTACCTGGAGGGACATTTGTTTTATGATTTGCTTAGGACTAGAAGATATACCCTCATTGTGGATTGGCTTACAGAAAGCAGGTTCAGAAGAGAAGGTTTTTATTGGCCTGTAGATCCCGCATTGTTTAGAAACAATACCTTATTGAAACAAACACCATATTGGTTGGGGAAAGTATAAGTTGTTTTTATTAGAGATTTAAAAAATATGAAAAATAATATATTAGTATATCTTTCATTACTATTACTGGCGCTAACGGCTTGTAAAAAAAATGATTATAAAAGGGATGGTGGCCCAAGTGATCCCAAAGTAAACTTAAGTACTTACGATTACTTAAAGTCTAACCGCAATTTTGATTCATTAGTGAAAGTGATAGACAGGGCAGGTTTAAAAGACGCTGTAAATGGTGATGTAACCTTTTTTGCAACAACAAATTATGGAATAGCAGAGTATGTAAAAGCCAAAAAATATCAGAAATCGATCGAACTTGGAGAGGAAAATTTTGATTTTGGCATCAAAGACATTCCGGTACAGGAACTGAATGATTCGTTAAAGACCTATTTATTTGCGGGCAAGATCAACAGAGAACAGATGACAGTTGGTGGTAAACTTTATAATAGTTTATTGGGTGCTATTCCAAATGTTCAATACATGATTAAATTGAGACGTTCTTACGACTACACACAGATTGTTAATTATGTAGATTATGTAACTTATACTAAAGTAATCGGAACCCGTGATGATAAGGAAACGGATCAAAGTGCTATTCCCGACTCAGAAAAAGACAAGGCTGTGGATTGCCAAACATCAGGAATCGTCACTACTAATGGTATCGTCCATGTATTAAATGGATACCACAGGTTGTTTTTTAATGCGCAATCGTTGGGCAATTAATTTAATCGCAATTAATTATGAAAATTAAATATATTTTAGGCTTATTACTCTTGTTAGGCGTAGTAGCATGTAAAAAAATACAAAATGGCTTTCTAAGTGATACCATTCGATATAAAGACAATAATATTTATGCGAAAAGAGGTTTGCCTCTTTTTCAATCAGATAGAATTAATGCAGATGGTTCTACGCCACCTTTTACCTATAAATTGCTCAATTTGAGAAAAGAAGATGGTTCACCTGCACCTGCAGAGTTCTCTAAAGAATATGAAATCACTGTTTTTAAAACTGGTGCCAATTTTGATCCTGAAACAGATGTAACCCTGGAGTTGCTGAATAAGAAAAGGGAGGTGGTTAAAAAGAAACCAATGGAGTTTAATGAATTGAGCGGTCAGCTTACCTTTAACAAAGCATCTGGTTTCTTACCTCTGGGAAGATATGTTTATGATGTAGAAATGACCAATGGTACTGGTACTAAGCTATTTCCTAAGTTAGCGACTATTAATGTGGTGGATCCAACAATAGATGATCTATTCGAGATTACTGATAATGTAGCTAATGCATTTAATGATGATACTGGCGTAGCGACACCCATGAAAAGGCCAACCATTACCTGTACAAAAATTTCATCTGCAGGTGCAAGGGCTATATTGAAAATGGTAGATAAAAACGGAAAAGTATTTAATCCGAAAGCAAAAGAAATTATAGCAAGGGGAGATAGGCCAATTTTTGAAAACTATGCTAAATTCAACCCGGTTATTCAAACTGATACAGCCATGATCTGCGATTTTGAGCTAGCACCGTTTCCTTTAACGAAATATGTTACACCAACTACCGACTGGGGTTTCTTAATGTATTACAGAATACCGAGTACCTTTATAAAATCAATAGATGGCTTTCCATCATCTCCAGGTTTCTCTGTAAACCCAAGGTGGTCTTGGAGACTCAAATTGGAAGGTACTTATGTTATAGAGGTTAAATTCCCTGATGTAACTAAAAAATAGAGAAGAATATCATTTTTCCTGATAGGAAGATAGCTTCCTGTTAAATACAAACTAAAAAACGGCAATTTTCATATCGAAAATTGCCGTTTTTATGAAGGCGAATACTACAGAAATCATTCTTATTTGATCGGAATAACCTGTAAACTTAGTGGTCGTTCTGTATCATTTGCAGGTGCTACCAAACCACCACAAATAATGTCATAATGATACCCTGCTGTAAAACTGGTACTCTCGGAAGTAGCTTTAACTGCTCCCGATGAAGTTTCTTTTGCATCCAATGTGTAAGTTCCGGCATCTACAGCAACGAAACCGCTTGCATTTTTGTAAGCTTTATTGGTAACCAGCATGGTAGTTGCGCTGGTTTTTGCCAGATCCAGAGCAGGGGCATCAGGCGATAAGTTAATAAAACGGACGTAAGCTTTATCAGTTGATGGAGTGGAAAGATCATCACCAATGGTATAAACATCTAATGCAACAGGTTTATTAATCAAATAAGACGAGTAATAGGTGCTTGCATTCAAAGTAATGGTTTTGGTTAGCAAACTCTCCGCACTGCTGGCCGTTGTAAATTTTAAACTGTAAGCTTCAGCTACGTAGGAAAGATAATTAACAGCGCCTCCAAATGGTAAAGCTGCTGAATTAACCATATTACCGTTAAAGTAAGCATTGTATGTTGCCAAAGATGGTGATGCATTGATTATCCTTAAATAAGAGATGGTAGGATCGGCAGTTTCGGTTTTTTTACATGAAGTTAGTGCTGTGAAAGCAATTAGAACAAATAAAGTGATCGGTTTGAAATGAAATGTGGTAAAATTCTTCATTGGTTTAAATTTTATTTAATATTTAAGGAGTACCCATAAAACGATGGTCAGACCGCATTCGCTACAAGCATGTAAATATTGGATTTAAGCAGCATAGAAGGATGTTAAATGTTGTTAAACAGATGTTAAAATTATTAACGGAATGATGAAGGGGAGATGAAAACAAAAAATGGAATTAACTGTTCATATGGAGTTTACATAAACGTTTAATAATTTTAATGTTAAATAACACTTATAAGTTTAATTTTGATTAACCACTAAACCTTTTAAAAATGATAAAGAACATCTCAAAATTAGCAATCATCTCTGCTGGCGTATTTGCATTTTCTTCTTGCAGCAATTCGTCAAAAGATAAACCGGCGGACACAACCATTACCAAGACAGAAACAACAGTTAGTATTCCGGCAAAAGAAGAAAATGCGCCTGACGGTACTGAATTCACTGTTTCTCCTGATAGCGCAATATTAGGTAAATCAAAAGAGGCCTTAGTTAAGGTTACTTCTGCATCATCTATTGATTTAAAGGATGCAGAAGGCAAAGCTACAGGTGCAGAGTTGACAATTAACTTGCAGGTAACAAATAAAAGCACTTTAGAAGCTAAGAAATTTTTTGCCGTATCGAGCTCTGATGCAAGATTAGAATTGGATAATGGAACTTCAATAACGGGAACAGAGCGTTCAGGAAGTACCAATCCTGAACCTGAAGCATCATCACAAGCGGTATGGTCGTTTCAGCTTCCGCCAAATTCCAGCCCTAAAAAATTAAATTTCTTTTTAGACGGAACAAGGGTTTCAGTCGGCCTATCCAAAAAATAACAGATCCAAGCCCCGAAATTTCGGGGCTTTTTCTTTTCCCGTAATAATTATAAAAGTGTAAAAAAGTTAAAAAATATTGTGTAACTCGATTTTTATTTAAACCTTTGCACCTCAATAGAGTTAAAGCCGTTTTAATACGCAAGAAATGATTAAACAGATTTTACATAAACTTTCAGTTTTCTCAACACAAATGGTGTCTGGGAAAGGTTTGTTTATTAATCATTTTCAACCCGTATTTTATTGTCCCACAAGCCGGCAAAATTTCACTCCACGTATTTAGTACCTACACTAAACGTAACGAGGAATTGATCCTCTCTAAAAACCCAATTAACAAGAATACTTATAATTTTTCGTTAGAAAACGAATGGATATTAACGAATTTATAGTGCAGGTTGCACTTCCTGAACATCGTGTATTTGCAGAAGAAATAGTAACCGAGATGGCCGAATCGGCAAAAGCTCGTGGAACGGGCATTGCTAAGCGTTCGCCTGAATACATTTCCAATAAAATGCAAGAAGGTAAATCGGTTATTGCTTTCAACAAAGATGGTTCATGGGCAGGATTTTGCTATATCGAAACCTGGAGCCACGGCCAGTTTGTAGCCAATAGTGGTTTGGTAGTAAGCCCTAAATACCGTAAAGCCGGATTAGCAAAGGCCATTAAAAATGAAATTTTCGGTTTATCGAGAAAGTTGTATCCCAAGGCAAAAATCTTTGGTTTAACAACTGGTTTAGCGGTAATGAAAATAAATTCAGACCTAGGTTACGAACCAGTAACTTACAGCGAACTTACCCAGGATGAAGAATTTTGGAAAGGCTGCCAGAGCTGCGTAAACTTCGAAATTTTAAAAATGAAGGAACGTAAAAACTGCATGTGTACAGCCATGCTTTACGATCCGGCTGAGAAAAAACACGAAGTAGCCAAACAATTTGCTGAAGAACTGCAAAAGAAACCCAAGTTATACGAGCGCTTTATGCGCATTAAACAACGTTTAGTTGTTAAACCTAAGCCCAAAACAGGCTTAAAAGCCCTTTTATTTTTATTTACCTTTTTATTTAATAAATAGCATGAAAAAAGTTGTTTTAGCATTTAGCGGAGGCTTAGATACCTCATTTTGTTGTATTCACCTTGCACAAGACCGTGGATTAGAAGTTCACTCGGTAATTGTAAATACTGGTGGTTTCTCTGACGAAGAATTGCAGGAAATTGAGAAAAGAGCATATGCTTTGGGCGTAAAATCGCATGCTGTTGTAGATGAAACTGAAAGTTATTATGAAGGTTGTATTAAATACCTGGTTTTTGGTAACGTACTAAAAAATGCAACTTATCCATTATCTGTTAGTGCAGAGCGCGTAAGTCAGGCTACTGCAATTGCCAACTACGTGAAAAAAATCGGTGCAGATTATGTGGCTCACGGAAGTACCGGTGCAGGTAACGACCAGGTACGTTTCGATATGATTTTCAATATCCTTATTCCAGAGGTTGAAATCATTACGCCAATCAGAGATTTAAAATTATCCCGCGAAGCGGAAATTGAATATTTAGCACAACATGGTGTAGAATATAGTGCTGAAAAAGCAAGATACTCGATCAATAAAGGTTTATGGGGAACTTCAGTAGGAGGAAAGGAAACTTTAACTTCCCACGAAACATTGCCGGAAAGCGCCTGGCCAACCCAGGTTTCAGAAACGGAACCGCGTAAAGTTGAATTGACTTTCGAAAAAGGTGAACTGGTAGCGATTGATGGTGAAACATTAGCGCCTGTAAGGGCAATTCAAAAATTACAGGCCATTGCTCAGCCTTTTGGCATTGGCCGTGATATCCACGTGGGTGATACCATCATTGGTATTAAAGGTCGCGTAGGTTTTGAGGCTGCTGGTCCTATTATCATTATCAAAGCACACCATACGTTAGAAAAACATACCTTAACCAAATGGCAGTTAAGCTGGAAAGAACAATTATCATCTTTCTATGGCAACTGGTTGCACGAAGGTCAGTTTCACGATCCGATTATGCGGAATATTGAGGCTTTTTTAGCTGATACCCAGAAATTTGTGAGCGGTAAAGTGTTTGTTGAATTGTTGCCATACCGTTTCCAGATTATTGGTATTGAATCTAACCACGATTTAATGAGCAATAAATTTGGTAGCTACGGTGAAATGAACAATGCCTGGAGCGGAGAAGACGTTAAAGGTTTCTCTAAAATATTTGGTAACCAGGTAATGATCTGGCACAAGGTGAATGGCGAAGAAGCCTAGTTTTATGTAAGATGTATGATGTATGATGGAAGAGGTAAAATGTAAATCCATATCCTCTCTTGATACTTGGTACTAACTACTTGATACTTAAAAAATGAGCGAAATCCTTTCAAAAGAAAATTGTTTAAGCCACTATAAATGGGGCGATAATTGTGATGGATGGAATTTTGTAAGCAAGCCAGATGCCGCAATTAAACAAGAATTAATGCCGCCTCAAACTGCTGAGAAATTACATTTTCATAGCTATGCAGAACAATTTTTCTTCATATTGAAAGGGCAGGCTACATTTTTAATTGAAGGTGAAACATTTACTGTTGATGCCAACAAAGGTTTACAGATTAAACCCGGTGACAAACATAAAATTATAAACAACGGGTTAGATGACCTGGAATTTATTCTTTTTTCCTATCCATCAACCCAAGACGACAGAACTGATTGTGAATAATATAACGATAAAACAAATAGGATTAACAGAAGCCCATCTTGTAGTTGGCCTGTTTAACCAGTATCGCATGTTTTATAGGCAGTTTTCGGATATCGGAATGGCTAAAGCTTTCATTGATGAACGTTTGGAACATAACGAATCGGTCATTTTTGTGGCGATAGACGTGGATACTAAAAAACCAGCGGGTTTCACGCAGTTATACCCGAAATTCTCGTCGGTAAAATTAAGTAAAAACTGGATTCTGAACGATCTGTATGTTGATGAGGTTTACCGCAAGCATGGAATCGGCGAAAAATTGATTAAAACCGCCAGGGAGTTTGCCAAAACCACTGGTGCTACATTTATACAACTGGAAACTGCTGTAGATAATTACACCGCACAGCACTTATACGAAAACATAGGCTTTGAAAAACAAGGCAATGACGAAGAATTTTTTCTTTATAAAATAGCATTAAACTCATAGAGATGAATAAAATTAAAGCAGGAATAATTGGCGGAGCGGGTTACACTGGCGGCGAAATGCTGCGCATTTTGGTTAACCATCCAAATGTTGAAATTGCTTTCGTAAATAGTACCAGTAACGCCGGAAACCTGATCTCAGATGTACATACTGATCTGATCGGTGATACAGATTTAAAATTTGTAAGCGATATTCCACAAGATATTGACGTATTATTTTTATGCGTTGGCCATGGTGATGCTAAGAAATTTTTGGCTGCTAACCCAATCAACGAAAGCATTAAAATTATAGATTTATCTCAGGACTTTAGGTTACATGAAAAAGCTAAATTCGAAAACCGCGAATTTGTTTATGGATTGCCAGAACTGAACCATGATAAAATTAAAGCAGCTAAAAATATTGCAAACCCGGGTTGTTTTGCAACTTGTATCCAATTGGGCTTGTTGCCATTGGCCGCTAAAGGCTTGATTCGAAATGAGGTTCACATCAATGCTACTACCGGATCTACCGGTGCGGGACAGAGTTTATCTACTACTTCGCACTTTAGCTGGAGAAATAATAACCTTTCCATTTATAAAGCTTTTGAGCATCAGCATTTAAACGAAATCAGCGAGAGTTTGTTGCAGTTGCAACCCTCACTATCTGAAGCTTTAAATTTTATCCCACAGCGTGGTGCATTTACCAGAGGTATTTTAGCTGCCATGTACCTGGAAAGTGATTTAAGTTTAGAAGAAGCTCAAGCCATTTACGAAGATTATTACAGCACGCATCCTTTTACGCATGTTAGCCGAAAAAATATCGATTTAAAACAGGTGGTTAATACCAATAAAGCCTTGGTTCATGTAGAAAAACATGATGGCAAATTATTTATCATCAGCATTATTGATAACCTGTTAAAAGGTGCCAGCGGACAAGCGGTTCAGAATATGAACTTAATGTTCGGCTTAGATGAAACAGCGGGACTTAAGTTAAAAGCCGCGAATTTTTAATGAAGGTAAAGGGTGTAGGGTTTAAGGCGTAAGGTAAAACAATGAGAGATTACAAAAAACTTGACGTTTGGAAAAAAGCACATGAGTTGAATATGTTCATCAAAAAGAATATTGCGACTCAATTTCCAAAAGAAGAGCGATTTGAGCTAACCTCACAACTTACCCGAGCTTCCTTATCCATTCCTTTGAATATTGTTGAGGGATGCGGAAGATTTACAGATAAAGATTTTGCGCATTTTCTTGATAATGCTTTAGGTTCTGCCAACGAGATAGATTATTGTTGTTTATGTGCTTCTGAATTAAAGTATATAAGTGAAGATGATTATTTAAAAGTGAACCAATCAATTAACGAAGTTAGGGCTATGCTAATTTCATTTTTAAAATTTTTGAGAAGTGGAGGGAAAAAACCTTAAACCCTACACCTCAAACCTTATACCTCAAAAAATGCAACTATTCGACGTTTACCCACTTAATGATATAGAAATTACTAAAGCAGCCGGCAGCAATGTTTGGGATGCCAATGAGCAAAAATATTTAGATTTATATGGCGGTCATGCCGTGATTTCAATTGGTCATACCCATCCGCACTATGTAAGCCGTTTAACTGAGCAGTTGAACAAAGTTGGATTTTACTCTAATTCGGTGAAAATTCCTTTACAGGTTCAACTTGCTGAGAAACTGGGCGAAGTATCAGGCAAAAAAGATTTCCAATTGTTCCTATGTAATTCCGGAGCCGAAGCAAATGAAAACGCTTTAAAACTGGCTTCATTTTATAACGGAAGAAAAAAGGTAATTGCTTTTACAGGCGCTTTCCACGGACGTACCTCTTTAGCGGTTGCCGTAACCGATAATCCTAAAATTGTAGCACCGGTTAATCAGACCGAAAATGTAATCTTTTTGCCTTTCAATAATGAAGTCGCTTTAGAAGAAACTTTCAAATCACAGGGTAATGATATTTCAGCGATAATTATTGAAGGTATCCAAGGTGTTGGCGGCATTAAAGAAGCCTCTAAAAGTTTCTTGCAAAAAATACGTTCGCTTTGTGATGAATATAATGCAGTTTATATTGCTGATAGTGTGCAGTGCGGTTACGGACGTACAGGCTCGTTTTACTCGCATGATTACTCAGGTGTAGAAGCAGATGTGTATACCATGGCAAAAGGAATGGGTAATGGATTTCCGGTAGCAGGAATCTCAATTGCGCCAAAATTTAAACCTTGGCATGGAGAGCTAGGTACAACTTTTGGTGGTAACCATTTAGCTTGCGCTGCGGCTTTAGCTGTTTTGGAAGTGATGGAAAAAGATAACCTGATCAAAAATGCTGAAGAAGTTGGGAACTATCTCATCACTGAATTAAAGAAATTTGAGCAGGTGAAAGAAGTTCGTGGCCGTGGCTTAATGATTGGTATCGAATTGCCAGAAGAACTTGCCCATGTTAAAAAGGAACTTTTGTTTAAGCATTTTATTTTTACCGGGGAGGCAAAACCCAATGTAATCCGTTTATTGCCGGCATTAAATTTAACGAAAGTGCATGCTGACGAGTTTTTAACAGCTTTTAAACAATTGGTAAAATAAATACTGTGTATCTGGTCGATCGTCATGCTGATCCGATAGCTATCGGATCAGCATGACGATCGGGATAAATTAATTTATATTAAAAATGAAACTTTTCACTTCCGTACACGATGTTCCAAGCATCAAACAGTTTGTAAATGATGCACTTGCATTAAAAGCAAATCCTTACGCGTACCAAAATTTAGGCAAGAACAAAACCTTAGGTTTGGTCTTTATGAACCCTAGTTTACGTACCCGCTTAAGTACCCAAAAAGCGGCCTTAAACTTAGGTATGAATGTGATGGTAATGAACATGGATAAAGAAGGTTGGGCATTAGAAACGCAGGATGGAGTGGTAATGAATGGTTCTACCGTTGAGCATATTCGTGAAGCTGCTGCGGTAATGGGTCAGTATTGCGATATTTTGGGCTTGCGTTCTTTTCCAAAACTGAATAACCGTGAAGAGGATTATAGCGAAGATTTCTTCAATAAATTTGTGAAATATTGTGCAGTACCTGTGGTGAGTTTAGAAAGCGCAACACGTCACCCTTTACAAAGCTTCGCCGATATTATTACCATTCACGAAACCTGGACAAAGAAACCCGATGGCCGAAAACCTAAGGTAGTTTTAGCCTGGGCACCCCACGTTAAGGCATTACCTCAGGCGGTGCCAAATTCTTTTGCAGAGTGGATGTGCAAAGCCCAGGCAGAAGGTATGATCGATTTTACAATCGCACAGCCAGAAGGTTATGAACTTTCGGAAGATTTTACACCAAATGCCGATATTCAATATAATTTAGAAGAAGCTTTGGCTGGAGCGGATTACGTGTATGTGAAAAACTGGAGTAGTTATAAAGAGTACGGAAAAGTATTAACTTATCCTGATGGCTGGATGATGAATAATGAAAAATTAAAATTCACAAATGATGCTAAAGTGATGCACTGTTTGCCGGTTCGTCGTGATTTAGAATTATCATCAGAGATTTTGGACGGACCAAACTCCTTAGTAATACATGAAGCCGGAAACCGTTTATGGGCAGCACAGGCGGTGATTAAATCAATGTTGGAGAAATTATAAGTGATGTCCCTCTGCCTGGGTTTGTGTCCTCATGAACCGAAATTATTAACTATTAACAGGTTCGTGGAGACACGAACCATGGTAAGACTAAATTATGAAACAACTCACAATCATAAAAATCGGTGGAAATGTAATCGATAACTCAGAAAACCTTCATCAGTTTTTGCTGGATTTTACTGCATTGCCGGGAGATAAAATCCTGGTTCATGGTGGTGGTAAAATTGCAACTGAATTAGGCGAATCGCTCGGCATTGAAGCAAAGATGGTTGAGGGTAGAAGAATTACCGATATTGAAACATTGCGGATTGTGACCATGGTTTATGCCGGACTGATCAATAAAAATATGGTTGCCCAACTACAGGCCAAGGGTAGTAATGCTATTGGTTTAAGCGGAGCTGATGGTAATGTGATCAAAGCAAAAAAACGGCCGGTTAGTACCAAAACTTATGGTGCAGATGCTGGACCAATGGCAGGAGCCGTAATTGATTACGGCTTTGTGGGCGATTTGGATGAAAATTCTGTTTCTTCAACAACTTTAGATAGTTTGCTGAAGGCCGGATTGGTTCCTGTTTTATGTGCCATTACACACGACGGTGCTACACAGCTTTTAAATACCAATGCTGATACTATTGCATCTTCTGTTGCGGTGGCCATGTCTGCTTTATATGAAACACGTTTGGTATATTGCTTTGAGAAAAAAGGTGTACTTAAAGATGTGAATGATGACGGTTCTGTAGTGAGAGAAATCAAAGCTAATGAGTTTGAAGGTTTAAAAGCAGATGGAACGGTGCAGGGTGGAATGATCCCCAAATTACATAACGCTTTTGAAGCAATTAAAAAAGGAGTTTCAGCAGTATACATCGGTAAAGCAGATGAACTTTCTGAACTTGCAGAAGGCACATTTGGAACCAAGATGCTGAAGTAAAGGGAGAAGGCAGGAAGGTTGATGGCGGAAGGTTTTGGCGAGTGGCATAAACTTAATGCTTAAAAAAAATTACCACTAGGACACAAAGGCACTAAGTTTATTTATAATTCTTTAGTTTTCGCTTTCTGGTAATAGATTATATAGGCATTTAGAGGGGGGGAGAAACCAATTAACCACGGCTTTTGCCAGCTAAACCTGATAGAAACGGAAATACTTTTTGTGTTCAAAACGAGAAAGATTGCCACGTTGTTCCTCCTCGCAATGACGATAAATGGTTGGAATGGCTGAAGTTAAAAAAGATTGAAGTGGATAGCAGGACTGAACATCAATAGAATTACTGAAATTGCTTTTCAAAAACCGAAGAAAGAAATATAAATCTGTGTAATCAAGTAATCTGTGCAATCAAACCGCAGGAAAATTAGTAATCATGACAAAAAAAATAGCCATAATTGGTAGCGGAAATATTGGTTTATCTTTAGCAAAAGGTCTGGTGAAGGCCGACTTTGCTCAGGCAGGCGACATTACGCTTACCCGTAGAAATACCGATCATTTAAAATCATTTGCAGAAGCTGGTTTTAATATCAGCAATAACAATAAACAAGCGGTTGTTGATGCTGATGTTGTAATTTTAGCCGTTCTACCCCAACAATTAAATACGGTTTTAGATGAAATCCAGGCTTCAATTATTCCAGCTAAACATCTGGTTATTTCGGTAATTTCGGGTGTAAGTTGCGCTGCAGTTAGAGAAAAATTGGGCGAAAATGTTGAAGTGATTCGTGTAATGCCGAATACGGCAATTGCCATCGGGCAATCCATGACCTGTATGGCCAGCGATAATGCTTCAGCAGAGCACATTGCAGATGTGACGAAAATGTTTGAAACGGTTGGTTCTGTTGTTAAAATTAATGAAGATTTAATGACTTCTGCAACGGCATTATGCGCTTGTGGGATCGCGTTTTTCTTAAGGGCAATCAGAGCAGCATCGCAAGGTGGCGTTGAAATTGGTTTCCATGCCGATGAGGCTTTGAAAATGGCCGTTCAAACGGCTAAAGGAGCAGCCGATTTGCTTTTATTGCACGGAACACACCCGGAATCAGAAATAGATAAGGTAACTTCGCCGAAAGGTTGCACCATTGCCGGTTTAAACGAAATGGAACACAATGGTTTTAGTTCTTCCTTAATAAAGGGTATTAAACTTTCAGCTTTAAAAGCAGGAAATTTATACACTAAAGAAGGTTAGAGGTGTAAGGTTTAGGGCATAAGGTCTTAATCGCAAACATAAAATTGAAAGCAAAATAAAAGGTAGAAAGTTTAAAGATGAGGTTATTCATGATACTTGCTACCAATTACTTGATACTATGTTACTAGAAAATATACAAAAAGAAAGCCTGGATTTATTGCGACAGTTGATCCGCATCCAGTCTTTCAGTAAAGAAGAAGATAGGACGGCGAATTTAATTGCCCAGTTTTTGGAGGAGAGAGGGGTTAAGACCCAGCGTAAAATGAACAATGTTTGGGCTTACAACAAACATTTCGATGCAGCTAAACCAACTTTACTTTTAAACTCTCATCATGATACGGTTAAGCCAAATTCTGGTTATACCCGCGATCCTTATGATGCGGCAATTGAAGGAGACAAACTGTTTGGTTTGGGCAGTAACGATGCAGGTGGTTGTTTAGTTTCGCTAATTGGTACGTTTTTATATTACTACGAACAGGAAAATTTAAAATATAATATCTGTTTAGCCGCAACAGCGGAAGAAGAGATTTCGGGTAATAATGGTTTGGAACTGGTGCTGCCCGATTTAGGCGAACTGGAATTTGGCATAGTAGGCGAACCAACAGAAATGAATTTAGCCATTGCTGAACGGGGTTTGCTGGTCTTGGACTGTGTATCGCATGGAAAAGCCGGTCATGCTGCCCGTGAAGAAGGAGAAAATGCCATTTACAAAGCATTAAAAGATATTGAGTGGTTCAGAAATTATCAGTTTCCTAAAGTATCTGAGGTTTTTGGTCCGTTGAAGATGACGGTAACGATTATCAATGCAGGTTCGCAGCATAATGTTGTACCTGCAAACTGTACTTTCACAGTTGATGTACGTGTAACTGATGCTTACACCAACGAAGAAGTTTTAGAGATTATCCGGGCAAATGTTGATTGCGACGTTACCCCGCGTTCTATCCGTTTAAAACCATCGTCGATTGATAAAAACCATCCGGTTGTTCAGGCTGGTGTTGCATTGGGAAGAACCACTTATGGTTCACCAACTACATCCGATCAAGCTTTGTTGGATATTCCTTCAGTAAAATGTGGACCGGGTTTTTCTGGCCGCTCGCACATGGCTGATGAGTTTTTATATGTACGCGAAGTAGCTGAAGGTGTAGAAGGATATATAAATATGCTCAAGCCGGTTATTCAAGGTTTAGGGTTTTAAGGTTGAGGGTTTTAAGGTTGAGGGCGGAAGGTTCGGATGTTTAACTTAAAAGCCCCTTTATTTTTTAAAAGATTCAAAAACCTTTGCTTAGTGTATTTGTGGTAAAAATAGCCTTGTGTTCTCTGTGAAAAACTCCGTGAACGCTGTGGTAAAATTATAAAATAGCTTTGTGTGCTTTGCGAAAAACTTAGCGCCCTTCGCGGTTAAATAGATTATAATGAAAATTTGGCAAAAAAATATAGATGTTAATCAGTTTGTAGAAAGTTTTACGGTAGGAAAAGACCGCGAACTGGATTTGCAAATGGCAAAATTTGATGTTTTGGGCTCTTTAGCACATACCCAAATGCTCGAAACCATAAATTTGCTAACTGCTGAGGAATTGAAAACTGTTCAACAAGAGTTGAAAAATATTTACGCTGAAGTTGAAGCTGGAAATTTTACCATCGAAGACAGTGTAGAAGATGTACACTCGCAGGTAGAATGGCTGCTTACCCAACGCATTGGCGAAGCGGGCAAAAAAATTCACAGTGGCCGTTCGCGTAATGATCAGGTTTTGGTTGATTTAAAATTGTTCTTCAGGGCTTGTATTGAAGATATGGTTAACCAAACTTCAACTTTGTTCAATCAATTGATCGAACTGAGCAATACGCATAAAGACAAATTAGTGCCAGGTTATACGCATTTACAGATTGCGATGCCATCATCTTTCGGTTTGTGGTTTGGTGCCTATGCAGAAAGCCTTGCCGATGATATGGAACTGATGCTTGCCGCCTGGAAAATCACCAATAAAAATCCCTTGGGTTCTGCAGCTGGTTATGGCTCATCATTTCCTTTAAACAGAACTTTAACAACCGAATTATTGGGCTTTGAAAGTTTAAACTACAATGTGGTTTATGCACAGATGGGCCGTGGTAAAACCGAAAGGATTTTGGCTCAGGCCATGAGTGCTGTGGCCGCAACGCTGGCTAAAATGGCCATGGATGTTTGTTTATTCATCAACCAGAATTTTGGCTTCATCAGTTTTCCGGCAGAACTAACCACAGGTTCGAGCATTATGCCGCACAAAAAAAATCCGGATGTTTTCGAGCTGATCCGTTCGCGTTGTAATAAAATTCAGGCTTTGCCAAATGAAATAGCCATGATGATTACCAATTTACCGTCGGGTTATCACCGCGATTTACAACTGTTAAAAGAAAATTTGTTCCCGGCGATTACTTCTTTAAACGAATGTCTGGAAATTGCCACTTTTATGTTCCAGAACATCACCATCAAGGATGATATTTTGAAAGATAAAAAATATGACTACCTGTTTAGCGTTGAAGTGGTGAACGACCTGGCGCTACAAGGTGTTCCATTCAGAGAGGCTTATAAAATTGTTGGCGAACAGATAGAAAATGGTACTTTTGCACCTTCTGGCCAGATACATCATACACACGAAGGAAGCATCGGCAACCTTTGTAACGAGCAGATTACTGCAGCAATGCACGATGTTTTATCGCAATTTGGTTTCGCAAAGGTGAATAAAGCAATAGAAGATTTGGTTAAATAAATTTTGCTAATTTTGTAATTATGACAACTTTAACAATAGAAATTAAGGATAAGGACGCAGGTTTCGTAAAAGAGTTCTTGAGCAAGATTGGTGCTAAAGTTAAATCGGAACCAGCAAGTCAGATTACTTCTGAAATTGCTCAGGCTTTAAAAGAAATTAAGGAAATGCAGCAAGGAAAACGTAAGCCTTTAAGCCTAAAAGATATTTAATGGCTAATGAATTTATTTATTCAGACGTTTTTATCAAAAAAGCCAAAGTCTATAAAAAGAAATATATCTCTTTAGTAGACGATCTCTACGAACTAGAAGAAAAACTTTTGGAAAATCCTGAACAGGGAAATGATCTGGGCGCAGGGCTGTACAAAATCAGGCTAGCCGTATAAAAGTAAGGGTAAAGGCAAAAGTGGTGGATTTAGGATAATAACTTATCTAGTTTCAAATATGGCAGATGGCGTCATTATCAATATGCTTACCCTATATGATAAATCAGAAGAAAGTACTATTGATAAAAAAGAACTTCAGAAAATAATTAAAGCATTATAAATCTCCTAATAGCAGTTTTAATATACATGAAACCATCATGATTTCCACAAGGAATAATTTACAAATCATGATCGTTTCATCACCAGATAAATAAACTATAAACAAATGAAAGTTTCAGTATTGGCCAGTTCATTAATCGGCTCAGAAATTATAAAAATTGGAAACGAGGTTAACGAAATGAAACGCAAAGGCGCTTCAATCGCCAACTTAACCATCGGCGATTTTGATGCAAATATTTATCCGATCCCAACCGAATTAAAGGCTGGAATCGTTGATGCATACAATGCCAACCAAACTAATTATCCACCAGCTGACGGAGTTTTGCCTTTACGCGAAACGGTGTCAGAATTATTGAAGGATAGATTTGGATTGGAGTACAGCACCAATAGCATTTTAGTTTCTGGTGGTTCGCGCCCTTTAATTTATGCTACTTATCTGGCGTTGGTTGATCCGGGAGATACCGTGGTTTTCCCTGCTCCATCCTGGAACAACAATCATTATTCTCATTTAACATCTGCTAAAACCATCGCAGTAGAAACCGATGCTGCGCATAATTTTATGCCAACAGCTGCGCAATTGAAACCGCATTTAAAGGGAGCAACTTTATTGGCTTTATGTTCGCCATTAAATCCAACCGGAACCATGTTCGATGCAGATTCGCTGGCTGAAATCTGTGATGCTGTATTAGAAGAAAATGCTTCACGGGGTGCCGACGAAAAGCCATTGTACATGATGTACGATCAGATTTATTCGCTTTTAACTTTCGGAAAAGAGCATGTAAATCCAGTTTCTTTGCGCCCGGAAATGAGACCATTTACCGTTTTTGTTGATGGCAGTTCGAAATGTTTAGCGGCAACCGGTGTGCGTGTAGGATGGGGTTTTGGTCCGGAAGATATTATCAATAGAATGAAAGCTTTGGTTGGCCACATGGGGGCCTGGGCGCCAAAAGCCGAGCAAGTGGCCATGTCTAATTATTTTAACGATAAAGCGCAGGTTGATACTTTCTTAACTAGTTTTAAAGGTCAAATTCAAGATAGCTTAAATGCACTGTATAATGGTTTTAACGAATTAAAAGCGGAGGGTTTTAATGTTGATGCTGTTGAGCCAATGGGCGCTATTTATCTGACTATTAAAATCGATTATATCGGAAAGACTACTGAAGATGGTCAAGTTTTAAAAGACAGTGCAGATGTGAATTTCTATCTGATTAAAGAAGCTGGGGCAGCTTTAGTTCCATTCTCTGCATTTGGGAATGAAGATAGTATGCCTTGGTTCAGGGCATCAGTAGGGGCTTGTACTTTACAAGATATTAAAGATATGTTGCCAAGGATTAAAAAAGCATTAAGCAAGTTAAAATAGATAAAATTGGACACCCATTCAAACAATTGCGGGAGATGGGTGTTCAAATAAAAATCTCATTTTACGCTTTATGGAACCCAAATACACGCCTCAAGGATACGCTTCCCCATCAGCTATTCTTACCTCACTTGCCATCGGTATTTTGGCATCTTTTATTCTGCCTCTTTTTTATATTATTCTTGGCAGGCTGATTCCCAATATTTGGTTCATCGCTATTATCGCTGTGTTTTTGGGAATGGGATTGGGTTTTAGTATTGATATTGGTGTCAGAATCGGAAAGCTCAGGAATAAAAAGATCGTTACCATCATTGCTATCTTCTGTGGACTATTCGCCTTTTATATTCAATGGGTATTCTTCGATACTTTAGCCTACAGTAATAAGGGTTTTACCTTTAACCTGGATAGTGCAGATTTAAAGATTTTGGCTTCTGATTTCTTTTTCCTTTTTACCCATCCTAATATTTTGATTCAGGAAATTATTAATCTGAATAAAATAGGTACATTTCGCATCGAAAGTACAGGTACCATTAGTGGCGTATTGTTGTGGATTATTTGGGCTGGAGAGTTTGTCGTTATTCTTGGGGGCGCCATTTTTGCCGTTCTCAATGATCAGGCAAGCATGCCATACTCGGAAATAAATGACCAGTGGATGAAAAGGCGTAAAATCCATAACCGTATTCCTGTAGTTGTAAATAAAGAAGAGATTTTAAATGAGCTTGGTAAAAGAGATTTTACGGTCTTGAATGATCATCCTTCCTTGCATAGTGAAACAAATTATGCAGAAGTAATTATTTTCGAATCAACAGGAGATTCGACAAAGTATATCAATATAATTAACGTGACCAACCTAACCGGTAAACCAAAAGATAAAAAAGTGAAAAATGTAGTTAAATATTATCCGCTTCAGAATGCGAATATTTAAACAAGGCTATTTCAGGTCAAAACCATAATTCTCAAACAGAATTAAATTTCAGTCTTTTTCTTTTTTATCAAAAATGACTTTGAGACAGCATAATTTATTTTGAATCCTCTGACAGCGACTATTTAAGTTCGATACGTTTATTTAATAATCTTTAAATTTGTATATTAGTTTAAAATCACATTGATATGGAAACTTACCTTGTACGCCCGGATAAAATACAAGAAAAGGCTTTAAAGGCATTTCTTAAAGCTTTTGATGTTCCTTATGAAATAAAAAAGAACGATGCCTTGCCTGAGCATGTTAAGTCAGGAATAAGGCAAGGACAAGATGATATCAAAGCAGGAAAAAGCTTTTCTTTAGCAGAATTTAAAGAGAAAATCTCTACAATCTAATGGCGCCCCTGCCTGTAGTCATATCAGAAACAGCATTAAAAACTTTTGAGTCAATATGTGCTCAGATAAATGAAAGACTAGGGGCAAAAAGTATTAAGTGATTTTAAAAAGAATACCATTAAAACATTGGAGTTAATTGGCAATTCGCCATTCATCTATAAAGAGACTGAATTTGATCCTAATATCCGACAAGGATTAATTAAAAAGCTTTCTTCTGTATTTTATGAGGTTAAACCCGATAGAATTGAAGTTCTTTTCTTTTGGGACAATAGGCAAGAACCAATGTTCTTCTAAATTTTTATTTAAAATAAGACAAAAACCTCGCAGGTTTTAAAACCAACGAGGTTAAATTAGAATTTTGACTAAGGACTAAGGACTAAGGACTAAGGACTAAGGACTCCAAACTAATCCTCCCTGCTTCCATCATCAGCCATCCTTACCATTTTAGGCTCAAATTTCGCCACAACATCAACAAGTTCAGTTTGTGCGGCCATTACTTGGTGGATGTCTTTATAAGCCATTGGTGCCTCATCTAAGCCGGCTCCAATTAAAGTAACATTATGATCTTTTAAAATGGCTTTCATATCCGATTTCGTAATCGATTGAATCGCTTTTGTTCGGCTCATTTGTCTCCCCGCACCATGTGATGCTGAATTGATTGCATTCATTTCGCCTTTTCCCCTAACCAGAAATCCTGGTGCGGTCATACTCCCTGGAATAATCCCCATTACGCCTTTACCAGCTGGTGTAGCACCTTTACGGTGAACAATCACTTCTTCGCCATCAAGCATTTCTTTCCAGGCAAAATTATGATGGTTTTCTACTTTGGCCAAAACTTTAGCACCAATGGCTTTAGTCAACCTTTTATGGATCACTTCATGACAGGCAGAAGCATAATCACCGGCTAAATTCATGGCAATCCAATACTCTTGTCCTTCTGCAGAATTTAAATCCAAATAAGCCAGGTTTGCAGCCTCTTTAGGAAGTTTACAGATATCTTTTGCCAGTTTGGTATAATGTCCTGCAACAGTCGCACCAAATCCACGGGAACCAGAGTGGGTTAATAAAGCCACATAACGGCCCTTATCAATATTTAAAATCTCATCGCGTTCAGCAAAATCAATAATTCCCCATTCTACAAAGTGGTTACCCCCGCCAGAGGTTCCCAATTGAGCCCAGGCTTTTCCGTGTAAGTTTTTAAGAAAAGGAGTGGAATTGAAAGCTTCGTTTTCTAAAACATCATGGTCTGCTTTTTCAGTTCCTTTATAGTTTTGTCCTGCACCAAATTTCGTAAAAGCAATCAATTCTCGTTTGTACATTGCATCCTTCCCGAAATAATGTTTCTCTGGAATATCGAAAATACTCAAAGCCATTCGGCAACCGATATCTACTCCAACACCGTAGGGGATAATCGCATTTCTGGTAGCCAATACGCCGCCGATGGGCAAACCATAACCTTGGTGGGCATCAGGCATTAATGCACCTGCTACCGTAACCGGTAATTTCATGGCAATATCCATTTGGTTTCTTGCGCCTTCTTCAATGTAATCAGGGCCAAATACCGCGTAGGGTTTCACATGGTTTACCAGTTTGATAGTTTCATCTTTTGGTGCATTGGTTTCTTCAATCACAGCAGTAGCAAGTGGGTTTAATACTTCGTCATCCAAAAAACTTTCCGGATAATCTTTTACTTTTTTAAATAAGGCCAATAATTCTTTTTCTTCAATATCCGCAAAATTTTCTTTCACGATAGCTAAAGCCAGGCCTACTATTTTTCCTTCGGTATAACCTATTTCGATCAGGTTATTGCCTGTTATGTTGTTGTTCATTGTTTTGTTTTTTTAATTGGCATAAAGTGCTCCTCGCATTTCTACAAGTAAACATTCAATTTGTCGCTCATCTGGTTTATCCTGAAGTTTACTTGTAAACGTTTCTTGCTCAATTTGTAGCATCAGTTTTTCTGCCATTTTTAATACTTCATCATAATCAAAATCTCCTCTTTTTATCGAAAGAAGTTCATCTCTGTTTTGTCGTTTCACAGTAAGTTTTCCATCACGCACAATTTCTAGTGCCACTTGCAAAAGCCTTATGGTATGCATCATGTTTTTCGCGTCATAATCTTTGCCATGTGTCTTATTTAACTTATAGCGTTCTTCATTCCGCTTTTCTACCCATTCCCAATATTCGTTATGTTCCTTGCAATAGGAGGAATAACTATCCTGATTGAAAAACAAATACCCAATTTCTTTTTCTCCGTTAGGTATAGAGGATACTGATACATCACTAGCCGTCTCCTTATTTGCAATCCCTTTGTAGCCAAATTTATTTTCTGCATCATAAAATAGTGCATAAAGGTTTTTCGCATTTGGAATTTTCGATAAGCCGCAATCCGCTTTAGAAATATTGTGTTTTTTAAGCCATGTATTCGCTTTAACCGATGAATAATTCTCTGTAATGAAACAAAAATCCAAGACCGTTTTTCTCGTTTTTGGCATTGGATTTAAAATTTTTTTATTAAGTCCTTTTGCTTTTCTGATCTGTGTTAAAGCATATCCACCAAAGGTATCTTTGCATAGTTTCGACAAAATCATATCGATATTTAGTCTATTCATTATGGGATGCTTATATAAAATGCATTGTTCTGGAGTAGCTAAAATTTCCACAATATTCGGGTTGTTCTTGATCAATAACTCAACAAACCGACCGATTTCATAATATACTTCGTCGTTGCTTTCATTGCTGATTTGAGGGATATATCTCAATCCAAAAAACATGTCTTTTGGCATATAATATATTCCTTTAATATCAGTGTCTGACTGTGGCGTATCCAATCCGTAAGCTTTGCTACCGCTTAAACATTCAAACAAAAGTAGGTTCTGATCCTTTAAATCTTTAATCGTCATAACGGCTTATTGTATTTCTAAAAAAGGTATCGAGCATTTCGGTATCAAAACTTTCTTTTGGCAGATCTTTAGCCCCTTCAGTACAGCTTTTAAATTCATCATCAATATAACTGCGCAAGTTGGGGTCTATTTGGATGATAAATCCCTCTGCAGAAGTAGATTTTAGTACAATCAGATCTTTAACCGATGATTGAAGATACTCTGGCATTAAGGTTAAAAGTGGACCAATGGTCATTGGAGCAATCGCATTTTTCTCTAAACACCACTTTGCCGAAAGTAAAGGTCGCAGCACATAAAAAAGTTTTTTGATCTTAATTTCGTCACCATTTATTATCGTATCCAATGCACTATGTGCTATTCCTAAATAATGATTAATATTCGTTTTTCTATAAAAATAAGACTGGCACAATGTCCATAGTTCGTTTCTAAAATCATCTTGTTCTCCGTATATAATAGGCGATTGCAGCCATTCGAAAGGAGTAGTGTTCGATTTCCGGATAAGTTTAAGTACCTTTTTTATATCCCAACCGTAAATATCAAGTTCGTCGTTGATCGGAAAACCCAATTGATCATCCTTTTCTGAAACAGAAAGATAGTAGTTAAGCGGGCGAACATAAATAAAGCGAACATCAAAATCGCTGTCTGGTGATGGAAATTCCCATCCGCGACTTCCCGATTCGCAGGCAAATAATATTTTGATATCATTTGATCGTTCGATTTCTGCAAGCCTGTTTATTATGGTAGTTTTCATTTCATTCTTAATTAATCCCCGGCAGGCAACATTCACCTAACCGAGGGGTTTCTAAATTTAATTTATTTTACGAAGATCTGTTTCAATTGATCTACAATTTGTCCACTGCCCGATAAGCTGATGTTATTGATTTTCTCCGCGATTTTCTCCACGTATTCCATCTCTTTCAACTTATACAACATGTTATTGTCTTCCATCAATTTAGCAGTATTCAGCAAACTTCTGGTCGAGGCCGTTTCTTCTCTTCGGGTAATGATATTGGCTTGTGCCCTTTTTTCGGCAACTAAAACCTGGTTCATAATCTCCTTAACGTCACCAGGTAAAACAATATCTTTAACACCACAGTTCGTTAATTTTACACCTAAGTTTTCAACCTTATCCAAAGTGATGGCCATTACCATTTCTGCAATTTTTTCTTTGCTTTCCATCAATTCGTCAAAAGTCATAAGGCCAATAGATTCTCTTAATGCCAATTGCATGGTGATATACAATTGTTTTTCGAATTCTTTGTTCTCCAATAAGGCTTTGATGATGTCATCAACTTTATATTGAGTGCTGAAATTCACCCTCAATTGTGCTTTATCCTTTGTTAAGATTTCTTGTCCGATAATCTCCATATTTAATTGCCTCATATCGGTTTTCAAAACTTGAATGGTGGTACTGTTTTTCCAGTAAACATAGTTTCCGGCTTCCAATACGCTTTCAAATTTACCATCGATAAATAACAAGGCCTTTTCGAAAGATTCTACCTTATAGGCTCTGATGTAATTTAATAATGGCGCTTTCTCTAATAAATTTTTATCAATGTTTTCATCAATTTTGATGTTACTGATGTCTACCTTAACGAAGGTATATTCTGATAAACCTTTCCAGATGGAATGTCTGCCAGCGGTTAAAACAGATTTAAAGTTTTTGTTTTGGTAAACCAAGACCAATTCGTTGTCGGCAACGCTTACTAAGTGAATCAAATTCACAAAGTCTGCATTTTCCAGCAAAATATCCAATTCGGCAATTGAGTAATAGTACTCTTTAGCCATATCGTACAATGTCATGCTTTCGCCAAAACCTAACCAGTAAGTTCCTGCGGTTAAAACGTTTTTTAATTTTCCTTTTTTAAACACCAATCCAACATAATTGGTGTTAATGGTTACTCTTTTCATGTTTTATGGTTTTAGTTCCACCTAAATCCTTTCCTAAAAGGGAGGACTTAAATGAGTATGTTTAATTATTTATTCTTTCAAAAGCGTTGCACAAGAACATTTACCTGTTTTTTGCGGAAGTAAAAGTTTATCAAGCTTTGTTGAAAAATGAAAGGAGGCTTGTCTTATCGGTTTTATACTCCCTTGGAGCATTTTTCCTTCTCGATTTAACCCGTTTGATTTTTAAATCTCTTCTTGTTGCACTGATTCTCACTGAGCAAATGCAGATTTGCTTTTTGGATTTCTAAAAATCATAAAGCCAAATGCGGTTGCACAACGCTTATTCTGGTGGGCGGTTTGAAAAGTTACCCTTCTTTTTAGATGGATCCTAAGTCCATTGCATTACCATTTTGCTATTCCAAGTGATATTTGGAAGCAGGATTCGAACCTGCATTTTGGTGTTGTTATTCTACCCCTGAATTATTCCGATTGCTCGGAAGTGGGATTCGAACCCACGACACACAACGTGTTTAGACAGTCTATCATAATTCTTGTCAGCATATTCTACGCAAATTGCCCGAATACTTTGGGGCTATTTTGAAACCCACAACAATGGATAAGTTTTATTTAGTATTGCCATTCCGATTATTCATCGGAATTTCTTTATATATACTGATTTACCTAAACTATTTAATTGCCGCCGTTAATCCTGTTCCGCATATCCGGAACAGGGGCTTCATGTTTTGCTGTTCTAATTGATCAGCATGGCGGAGAGCGCGTATTATTGAAACAGTTTAATTGTATTGTAAATCAGTTATTTATTATTAATATTTTTCAAAGAACTTTATTATCGACTGGCGACATTACAAAGATGCCACTACCACTACGCGGCTGATTTGCGTAGTAAAATTTATTTTGCCTTGAATGGATCAATTGTTTGATAATTAGGGCGATAAATTTAATTTTTCCATTATATTATTTCTTTTATCCTCCAATTACGCAGTTGTATTGCGTAGATGATAAATGCTTTGCTATATTTAGTTAAGTTTTCCGATCAGATTTTTAGCTTGAAACTCAAATTGATTAAAAATGGCAGTAAATAAATTAGCACTTATCCGGTATAAAACCATCGACGATTGTTTGAAAAACCGTTTTCGTAAATGGACGTTGGAGGACCTTATAGAAAAGGTGTCCACAACCCTCTACGAACTCGAAGGCATTACCTCAGGAGTAAGCAAGCGGACCATCCAGGCGGATATCCAACTGATGCGAAGCGATAAGTTGGGCTACAATGCACCAATAGTAGTGAAGGATAAACGCTTTTATGCTTACGAGGATGCTGGTTTCAGTATTACCAAAGCGCCGATCAATAACGCTGATGTAGATAAGATGAAAGAAATTGTTGGTGTACTGAAACAATTTAATGCTTTTAATTATTTCGACGAAATGAGCGATATGATTGCCCGTTTGGAAAATAACCTTTATAAATCAACCAAACAAAGCGGTAATAACATCCAGTTGGAGAGTAATAAGTTGGTAAAAGGATTGGAATGTATTCCACCACTTTACCAGGCAGTTTTAAATAAACGTTCGTTATTGATTGAATATAAATCGTTCAAGGCGCAACAATCGCAACAGGGGATTTATTTTCCGTATCTGTTAAAAGAGTACAGAAACAGATGGTTTTTGATCTGTAAAGCAAAAAAAAGATCAGGAATCTTAAACTTAGCTCTAGATCGAATCATAGAATTTCAGGAACTGCCCAATGAAGAATTCATTGCTTACAGAGGGGTAGATTTCGACCGCTATTACGATGATTTAATCGGGGTAACCAAAAATGAAAGCGACCGGGCTCAAAAGGTCATCCTGGAATTTACCAATGACCATGCGCCTTATGTGGTTACCAAGCCTTTACATTCTTCGCAGGTGGTGTTAAGTAAAAACGACAAAACAACAACGTTTAGGATTGATGTGGTTTTGAACTACGAACTGGAGCGTGAAATTCTGGGCTTTGGTGAGTGTGTTAAGGTGCTTTCCCCAAGATTGTTGATTTCGAAAATTAAAAGAAGATTGGCGCAAACTTATAAGCAATACGCAATGAAAGAAAGTACAAATGCCGAAATATTGAACCCCTAAGATTCGGACATTAACCGTTAATTAATAATGTTAACCGTAATCTGATGTTTAAACAAGGTAAAATCCTTCACCGAGTGTAATGAATAAGATACGGGATAAGCAATAGCTGTATTGTTAAATGCCTCAAATTCCTGCACCAGTGCTTTGATCTCGTTCAGATTTTTAGCAATCCTGATAAAAGACTTTTCGCTTCCTCCCCTGGCATAAAAAGTAACTTTTGCTGTGCTTAAAGATTGAATTTGTGCGGATGTTAACTCCTGTTTTAAAAGCACGGCTTTTAGTGCAGTTTTCAATGCGGCAAAATCGGCATCGGCTTCTGCTAAAATCAAGGTGTTATTGCCATATACAACACTATTAATGTAATACGCATTGTTTGTTTCATTAATTTTGGCTGCATCTTCTACAGATAACAATTCTGTTTTACCGGGAAGGTTCATATCAAGCGAAAATTTCCCATTATTGGAGAAAAAATAAGTAGCATGCTTTTTGGCGATCCTGGTGGATGTAGTGATTCCGATTTTTTCAAAGATTGCTTTTACATCTTCATTGTTTGAAAGGAAGTATTTTACTACATTATAATCCTTAAATTCTTGTTCCGAATAAGCCTGGCTTTCAGAGGTATTTTTGAAGACCAGATTTTTTGTATAAGCAGAAATCTTTTCGGCAGACGGAATATCGTTAAAGAATTTGTTTGCCGTGCCAGTAATTGAGGTTGATGCCGTTATGGGTAATTGAGTATATTTATCTTTTAGGGAAACGAATTGAAGATCGTTCCCGTTTTTTTTGATGTTAAATATTGCCCCGGGAAATATCTGTGCTACATTACTGTCATCAACAATAAAAGAATTGAACTCCCAGGTTAAACTTTCTGTTTTGTCTATTTCGGTAGGGATGACAGGATCGGGAACAGGAGCAGGAATTGTATCGTTAGTTTTCTTACAGGAAACAGCAAATAAAAGCATAGATACAGCCAAAAAGTAATTTATTTTATTTTTCATCAAGCTAAGTGTAAACGCCCGAATCTACACAGTTTTTAGGTTCGGGAAGTTGTTTTTAGGTTATGATTGTGTTGCCATTGCGTAAACAAATAAACCTCGCAGGTTTTGAAAAACCAGCAAGGTTTATGTTGTTATTAAAAGCTCTTCCGGCAATCTTGAATTAGCTTTTAAACTCGCTCGTTTTATGGAATTCGATATCAGGATAATCCTGTTTTGTTAAATTAATCATATACTCACTATCGGCCAGATAAACCGGGTTGGCTTCTTTATCGAAACCGATGTGCTGTTGTTTACGTTTTACAAATTCATCCAGTTTCTTTCTGTCTGTAGATGTTACCCAGCTCGAACGGGTATAGCTCAAGGTACGGAAACGACATTTTGCACCATATTCGTGCTCTAACCTGAAATTGATTACCTCAAACTGAAGTTCACCAACTGCACCGATTACTTTCCTGTTTCCAGGTTGCATCACAAATAACTGTGCAACTCCTTCATCGGTTAGCTGTTCAATACCCTTTTCCAATTGTTTGGTGCGCATTGGGTCCATATTTTCTACCTCTTTGAAGATAGATGGAGAGAAACTAGGGATGCCTTTAAACTGCAGTTTTTCACCTTCGGTTAAAGTATCGCCAATTTTAAAGTTGCCACTATCGTATAAACCCACTACGTCGCCCGGCCAGGCCTCTTCAACAATACTTTTCTCATTGGCCATAAAATCCATCGGGTTAGAGAATTTTAATTTCTTATCCTGACGGGTGTGATAATAGAATTTATTGCGTTCAAACTTGCCGGAACAGATCCTTAAGAAAGCAATCCTGTCGCGGTGTTTTGGGTCTAAATTGGCGTGGATCTTAAACACAAAGCCACTAAAATTTTTCTCATCTACCAATACATCACGTTCTTCCGCTTCTCTATGACGTGGGCTTGGCGCAATATCGATAAATGTATCTAAAAGTTCTTTGATCCCGAAGTTGTTAATCGCACTGCCAAAAAATACTGGTGCAACCAAACCATCGGTATATAAATCTTTATCAATTTTGCCGTAGATACCGTCAACTAATTCAACATCATCTTTCAACGTATTGATTTCGTTTTCTTTCAGGTAATTTAATAAAGAAGGGTCATTTAAATCGCTTGCCGCCACAACCGAATCGGTTACTTTAGTTTTGTCGGAATTGAATAAATTTAAATGTTTGTTGTAAATGCTGTAAACGCCTTTAAAGGTATGTCCCTGGCCAATAGGCCATGAAAGCGGGCATAGGCTGATATTTAATTTTTCTTCAATTTCATCCAATAAATCATAAGCCTCTTTACCTTCACGGTCCATTTTGTTGATAAAAATGATTACCGGAGTATTACGCATACGGCAAACCGACATCAGTTTTTCAGTCTGTTCCTCCACACCTTTTACACAATCTACCACCAAAATCACACTATCCACAGCCGATAAAGTTCTGTAAGTATCTTCCGCGAAATCTTTGTGACCAGGTGTATCCAGAATATTGATACGTTTACCGCTGTATTCGAAACCCATTACCGAAGTCGCAACCGAGATACCACGCTGTTTTTCAATCTCCATAAAATCGGAGGTATTGCTCTGGTTCGCCTTATTTCTTTTTACCGCACCTGCAGTGTTAATGGCACCACCAAAAAGCAGAAACTTTTCTGTCAGCGTGGTTTTACCTGCATCGGGGTGACTAATAATGGCAAAGGTTTTACGTTTTTCTATTTCAGGGTTAAGCATAATAAAATTTTGGGTGTAAAAGATGATGAAACCTGGTTAAAGGAATTTAACAGCGATAAGATTTGAATATTGTTGTTTCATCAGGACGCAAAGATAATAAAAAGCTTTATCATTAATTGTTAGGTTGTTGTATTGTTTTATTGTTGGGTTGGATATATGTTTTTTTGAAAAGCAGTTGTAGCGCTTCTTTTGTTATTGCAGTCCTGCCATAGCCTGAAATTTAAAGAAGTCAAGTTTTTAAAACTTGACTTCTTTGGTGAAGCTGTTGGCTTAAACTTAAAAATTATCGACCAAAAATTAAAATTTATCATCAATCATTCTTTAGTTTTGTGCTAAAATGTTTAGCTTTATTCATCCCTCCGTTTATTGCTAACTAAAATTTTACTGCCGATGCCTACTTTGGAAGAAACTTCTATGCCCGCAGAAATTGCGGCTAAATTTGTTAATTATACCTCAAAACACGTTTTCTTGACCGGAAAAGCCGGAACAGGTAAAACAACTTTTTTGCGAAAACTGATCCAGCTTACACATAAAAAGGCTTTAATTGTGGCGCCTACAGGTATTGCAGCCATTAATGCCGCTGGAGTAACCATTCACTCCTTATTTCAGATGCCCTTTGGCGCTTTTTTTCCTGATGCTGCGGGAGCGCTGATCAACGAAAATATTAATTTCAACTTTAATACGCCCAAAACTTTAGTAAAACACTTAAACATGCAGGGCAATAAACGCCGCATGTTACAAGAACTGGAATTGCTGGTAATCGACGAGGTGAGTATGTTACGTGCCGATATGCTAGATGCCATCGACTTCGCTTTGTGTTATGTACGGCGGAACAGGAACCTGCCGTTCGGCGGAGTACAACTATTGTTTATCGGCGATCTGCACCAGTTGCCACCCGTGGTAAAAAATGATGAATGGCGCATTATGGCCAAATTTTATAAGAGCATTTATTTCTTCGATGCCTTGGCCCTGCAGGATAATCCACCGGTTTATATCGAACTGGATAAAATTTACCGTCAGGATGATTCGGTTTTTATTGATCTGCTCAACAACCTACGAAACAATAAAATTACCGCTGAGGATACCGCATTGCTCAGGCAACATTTTAAACAGGATTTTAAACCTTCTGCCGATGAAAATTACATCACTTTAACCACCCATAATCATAAAGCAGATAACATTAACCGCGAAAGGTTGACCCAACTGAAAACAAAATCATATTTTTTCGAAGCAAAAGTTCAGGGAGAGTTTAATGAATATGCTTATCCAAATGATAAAAGTTTAGAGTTAAAGGTTGGCGCGCAGGTAATGTTCATTAAAAATGATATGACGGCAGAGAAAAGGTATTACAATGGTAAAATTGGCGTGGTACATCATATCGAAAAGGATGTAATCGAAATTGAATTACCAGAGGATAAGGTTGTAATCCAGATTTCGCCATATACCTGGGAGAATGTTAAATATAAGCTGGATGAAGCAACGAACGAAATTAAGGAAAATGTAGCTGGTTCATTTATCCAATATCCCATTAAATTGGCCTGGGCCATCACCGTGCATAAAAGTCAGGGTTTGACTTTCGATAAGGCCATTATTGATGTAGGTGATGCTTTTGCACCTGGTCAGGCCTATGTCGCCTTATCTCGTTTACGCTCATTAAAGGGTTTGGTTTTAACTTCTCATCTTCGCGATAGTGGTTTGCAACAGGATCAGAATGTACATTACTTTTCTAAAACAAAACAACCTTCGGAAGTGCTGAACGAGCAGATTAGTATAGAAAGTTATACTTTTATCCGTAGTTATCTGCTTGCGGCATTCGATCTGAACCTGATCCGCTACTACTTAAAAGAACACCGTCAGACCTTTGATAAAAGCGAAAAATCGGCCAAGCAAAGGCACGAAGATTGGACTGATGCTGTTTATACGGATTTTCAAAAAATCACTGCTACGGCCGATACATTCGTTAATCAGCTGAAAAACCTTTTCGCACAACAAACTGAACATACTTTATTTAATGTATCGAAGAGGGTAGAGGCCGCCTTAAAATATTTTAATCCATTGGTTAAAGAGATTTCTGATCGTTTTCTGGCTCAAATCGAAGTGATAAAAGAAGAAAAGCAAATTAAAACCTATGTTACGGAGCTATTAGAACTCGAAATTTTAGTGTATGAGCAATTAAAAAAAATGCATAAAAGTAAAGCATTGTTGCAAGCGCTCATTGCAGGTAAAGAGTTTAGCAAAGCTGATACCGATGCACTGTTAAATACGGTTGAAAGAAACAACCAACTCCAAAAAGCAATCCAATTAAAAGGAGAAACACTCAAGGTAAAATCAGCAGCTGAGAAGAAGAAAAAAGAGCCAAAAATTGATACCAAACTGGTCAGCTTCGAGCTTTATGAGCAGGGTAAAACCATTGACGAAATAGCCAAAGAACGCGGTTTTTCTGCCGGTACCATTGAAGGCCATTTAGCCTATTATGTTTCTACACAACAATTGGATGTAACCAAATTGGTAAAAGCCAATAAGATCAGAAACATCAGTGATGCGGTGGAAAGCCAGAAAACAAAGTCGATGGCTACGATAAGAGAGTTTTTGGGGAAAGATTACTCATTCGGCGAGATCAAGCTCGTATTGGCATCGTTGTTCCCGTCGGAGGAACAGATCGAAATCTAACCGCAAAGATCGCTAAGAACAAAACGCAAAGGGCGCAAAAGCAAATTCAAGGATATGGATGAGAATGAATTATCAAGAATTGTAATCGGATTGGCAATAGAAGTTCATAGTGCTTTGGGAGCTGGCCTGTTGGAAAGCGCATATAAGGAGTGTCTATATTATAAAATCATCAAAGCTGGATTATTTGCAGAAAAAGAAAAAGCAATGCCTTTAATTTTCGAGGAAGTGAAACTTGATTGCGGGTATCGAATTGATATTTTAGTGGAACGCAAACTCGTTTTAGAACTGAAAAGTATTGAGGCTTTTAATGATATTCATTTGGCGCAAACGCTAACTTATATGAAACTCGGAAATTACAAATTGGGGCTTTTGATGAATTTTAACGTAATTAGGTTAAAGGATGGATTAAAACGTGTAGTGAATGGCTTATAACTTTTCTTTGTTTCTTTGCGGAAAACTTTGCGAACTTTGCGGTTAAATGGAAAAGGTTAAAGTTTTAGCGCAGTACATGCCGGAACCAGCGGCACCGCTAATTGCAAAATGGATCGATTATTTTCAGTGCGAATTTAAAATCGCTAAAACCCGTTCTACCAAACTGGGCGATTACCGCCATCCTTATCAGGGCAAAGGCCATCGCATTTCGGTTAATTTTAACCTGAATCATTATGCTTTCCTGGTTACCACTGTACATGAATTTGCGCATTTACTCACCTGGAACGATTTTAAGAATAAGGTAAAGCCACATGGATCAGAATGGAAAAAGAATTTCCAACGGATGATGGTTCCCTTTTTTGAGCTGAATATCTTTCCAGATGATATTCATAAAGCAATTGATAATTATATGTCTAATCCGGCGGCCTCAAGCTGTTCTGATCTACACTTATCACGTGCCTTAAAAAAGTACGACAGCAATAAAACGGAGACTTTACATTTAGAGCAATTACCCATTAATACCAACTTTAAAATTAAGGATGGTAGGCGTTTCACCAAAGGAGAAAGGATTAGAAAGCGATACCGTTGTGTTTGTTTAGATGATAAGCGGTTGTATCTGTTTAATCCTTTGGCTGAGGTTTTTGTGGTAGAATAAGATTGATTTGCTGTCATTCTGAATGCAATTAGAATTCTCAAAAATCGTCATTTCGAACGAAGTGCAACGCAGTCGAGAAATCTGTCTCGATAGATCTCTCCATTCCACTGCGTTTCAGTCGAGATGACGCTTTTTGATACTTTATTTACACAAACTTAAACTCATCGCCATCAAATAAACCTTTGTCGCTTAGTTTTAAGTGTGGAATTACCAATAAAGCCATAAAAGAAAGTGTCATAAATGGAGCAAGTAAAGTAGAACCTAAATCTTTCGCAAATTGATCTATAGAAGTATAACTTTCAGCAACTTTATAACCATTCTGATTACTCATTAACCCGGCTACCGGTAAAGCTAAAACTTCTTTTTTTCCTTTTCCCAGCGCCACTACACCACCAGTTTCTTTAATTACCCAATTTACCGCTTCACAGATGCTCTTGTCATCGGCACCAACAGCAATAATATTATGACTATCATGAGCAACGCTTGAAGCAATGGCTCCCTGTTTTAAGCCAAAGTTTTTTACAAAAGATACAGCAACAGGAGCATCATGGTAACGGTTTACCACCACCATTTTCAATACATCATTTTCCAGATCACTAATAATATTTTGGTTTAAAACTTTTGGTTTAGCAGATAACCTGTTTGTAATCAATTGTCCGTCTAAAGCTTCGATTACCAGGATTTCTTCTTGTCCTGTGAAGGGATAAACAAAATCTTCTTCCTTTTTCAAACTGCAATCGAAATGATTTACCGATTCGCGATCTTCTACATGTTTTACCCAATCTCCAACTGTTTTGCCATTTTCGGCAAGCAACAATCCATCAATATAGGTTTGTTTAATTTTGAAGTTTTTTAGATCCTCGATTACAATAAAATCTGCCGGATCGTTATGTTGTAATGTTCCAACATCTAATTTGTAGTGAAGAATAGGATTGATGCAGGCTGCCTGAAGAATATTGAAAATATCAATTCCCTTTTCTACTGCTCTTGCACAAAGCTGATTGATATGGTTTTCGACTAAACTATCGGGATGTTTATCATCACTGCAAAACATCATCATTTCCGGCCAATCGTTCAGCAAATGGATCAGCGCCTCAAAATTTTTGGCTGCACTTCCTTCACGTATAAGGATTTTCATGCCGCGCTGTAATTTGTCTAAAGCTTCTTCGGCAGTAAAACATTCGTGATCAGTAGAAATTCCGGCATCTATATATTGCTGAACCATATCCCCGCGTAAACCCGGAGCATGCCCATCAACAGGTTTACCGAGCGCGTGAGCAGCAGCAATCTTTTTTAAAACTTCTTCATCTTTATAAAGTACGCCAGGGAAATTCATCATTTCGCTCAGGTATTTTATTTCCGGACGCTCTAATAATGCTTTTACATCATCATGATTCAGTTCTGCGCCAGCGGTTTCAAAAATGGTAGCAGGAACACAGCTTGGTGCACCGAAGTTGAATTTAAAAGGAACAGTATTGCCATTTTCAATCATAAATTCTACACCTTCCATCCCACAAACGTTGGCAATTTCGTGTGGATCGCTAATCGTAGAAACCGTTCCATGAACAACCGCCAATCGTGCAAATTCACTTGGAATTAACATACTGCTTTCGATGTGCACATGGCTATCGATAAAACCTGGTGAGATAAAATGTGCTCCTTCTTTCTGTTCAGAAATTTTGGAGATCGATTTTATTTTTCCATCCTCAACGGCTACTTCGCCAAAGAAAATATTCCGCTTTGTGATGTTAATGATATTCCCTTCGACTTTGAAATTGCTCATTTTTCTGTTTTTTGATGTCGTCGCCCTGAATTTATTTCAGGGTCTTTAAAGAAGCTCAAATAAATTCAGCATGACGATAGGGTACTAAACCGCTCTTAATATTTTAATAACTTATCAATCGTTTCGGCTAATCTTGCTTTAGCCAAAAAATCTTCTTCTAATATTTTATTCATTGGAATGGCGGTATCTAAACTTGCACAACGCATTACCGGTGCATCAAGATAAGCGAAACAGTGCTCTCCAATCCAGGCAGACAGTTCGGCGCCAAAACCATTTGTTAACGTATCTTCGTGCAAAATTAAAACCCTTCCGGTTGCTTTAACAACTGCCCTCACCGCTTCTTTATCCCAGGGCTGTAGTGTACGCAGATCAATTAAGGTTGCCTCACTTTCAGGATATTGATTCAGGTAATCTAACGCCCAGTGTACACCTAGTCCGTAAGTAATTATCGCGAACTTGCTTCCTTCGGCAAGCCTGACGGCTTTACCGATCTCTGTAGTATAATAACCATCCGGAACAGGAGCTGTTAAACTTCGGTAGAGGTATTTATGTTCAAAATATAATACAGGATTTGGATCTTCAATCGCCGCCAATAACAAACCTTTTGCATCTTCAGGGAAAGCCGGATAAACGATTTTAAGTCCGGGGGTTTTAGTAAACCAGGCTTCATTACTTTGCGAGTGGAATGGCCCGGCACCCGTACCTGCACCTGTAGGCATACGCACCACTACATCAGCCTTTTCGCCCCAACGGTAATGCGTTTTGGCCAGGTTGTTTACAATCTGATTAAAGCCTACCGTCACAAAATCTGCAAATTGCATTTCTACAACCGCTTTATAACCATTTATGGATAAGCCCAAGCCTGCACCCACAATAGCTGATTCGCAAATAGGGGTATTACGCACTCTGCCTTTGCCATATTTAGCGGTAAAGCCATCTGTAATTTTAAAAGCCCCGCCATAATCGGCAATATCCTGCCCCATTAAAACCAGGTTAGGATACTTTTGCATGGCTAAATCAAGTGCATCGCTGATGGCATCTAAATATCGTTTTTCGGTTGAAGATTCATTGGCTTGAGTAACCTGTTGCGAGTAGGGGAAATACATGTCTGCTTCTTCCTGATCGGCATTAGCAATGGGCTCATTCTCGTTAAAAGCTTCTTCAACTTCCAGCTCAATATCTCTTTTAATTTGAATTTTAATGCCGATAATCGTATCAGAAGTTAAAATACCCTGCTCAATTAAATAGGTTTCGTAATTACTTAGCGGATCTTTCTTTTCCCACTCATCAAAAAGTTCTTGCGGAACATATTTAGTGCCGGATGCCTCTTCATGTCCACGCATCCGAAAAGTAAGGCATTCCACCAAAACCGGTCTTGGATCTTTTCTGATTTCCTTCGCCAGTTGATCAATGGTATTATAAACCTCCAGAATATTATTTCCATCTATCTGAATGCCTTCCACGCCGTAACCAATGGCTTTATCCACCAGGTTTTTACATCTGAACTGCTCAGTTTTTGGAGTGGAAAGGCCATAACCATTATTTTCGATCAGAAAAATAACAGGCAGATTCCAAACTGCTGCAACATTTACTGCTTCGTGGAAATCGCCTTCACTGGTTGCCCCTTCTCCGGTGTAAACTAATGTGGCGTGCTGTTTGTTCTCTAAAACATTAGCCAAAGCAATGCCATCAGCCAAGGCCATTTGTGGCCCGAGGTGGGAGATCATCCCGATGATTTTATAATCTTGTGTGCCGAAATGGAAGGAGCGGTCGCGGCCTTTAGTGAAGCCGGTAATTTTGCCCTGCCATTGAGCCATTAATTTTTTTAAAGGAATATCGCGGGAGGTAAAAACGCCCAGATTGCGATGCATAGGCAAAATATACTCGTCGCTTTGCATGGCTAAGGTGCTGCCAACAGCAATGGCTTCCTGGCCAATGCCCGAAAACCATTTGCCAATTCTACCTTGACGCAGTAGCTTGAGCATTTTGTCTTCAACCATCCGGGGGTAAAGCAATTTTCTGTATAAGTTCAGTAAGAACTTGTCGTCTTTATCACCTCTGTTAAATTGCATATCTGGTTATTTTGACTAGTGACTCTGGACTCAGGACTCCCGACTTTTCTTCAGCTCTTCCCACTGTTTCGCAAAAGATTTATCGGCAACTTTAGGCATCTCCCGGTATTTGCCCCAGCTTTTTTTGAAAAAACTTTTGAGCATAAAGTTTTTAAACTTTCCACCGAAGAAATCCATCCATTTGCGTTTTTGCATCATTTTGCTGAACATGCTCCAGCCAATTTCTTCTTTTTTGCCGTTTTCGTGACCTGCAGCGGCATCTCTACGGTTAAGTAAGAGCATTTTATGAATATCGATTTTTACGGGGCATACCTCAGAACATTTACCGCAAAGACTGGAAGCATAACTTAAGTGTTTAAACTCTTCCATACCTTTTAAATGAGGCGTGATTACCGAGCCGATTGGACCACTATAGGTGGTGTTATAAGTATGCCCACCAATATTTTTATAAACCGGGCAGGCATTTAAACATGCACCACAACGGATGCAGTACAAGCCTTGTCTCTGGTCTTTTTGTGCCAATAAATTGGTGCGGCCATTATCTAATAAAATCACATACATTTCCTCCGGTCCATCCGTTTCATTCGGCTGACGCGGGCCACTTAAAATAGTATTATAAACCGTTAAGTTTTGCCCCGTTCCATGCGATGCCAGTAAAGGCCAGAACAGGTCCAGGTCGGCCATAGAAGGAATTACCTTTTCGATACCTACTATGGCAATATGGATTTTAGGAAAAGTAGTACTTAAACGTGCATTGCCTTCATTTTCCGTTAAGGCAATACTTCCGGTATCGGCAATTAAAAAATTCCCGCCGCTAATGCCAATATCAGCATTCAGGTATTTATCGCGAAGTAATTCTCTTGCTTTTTGTACCAGCTGCGGAGGAGTGGCATCGATAGGCGTGCCAAATTTATCGTGAAATAACTGCGCTATATCTGTTGCACTTAGGTGCATGGCCGGGGTAACAATATGGTATGGCGCCTGACCAAGCAATTGAACAATATACTCACCCAGATCACTTTCTAAAGATTCGATGTTGTTCTTTTCCAGGAAATCGTTTAGATGGATTTCCTCGGTGGTCATCGATTTTGATTTGATAACTGTTTTGCCGTTGTTTCTTTTGATGATGTTGAGGATTTCCTGTTGGGCTTCTTCAGCATCATTGGCCCAGATTACCTTACCGCCACGGCGTTGAAAATTTGATTCGAACTCGGGTAAGAACTTATCAAGATTTTCCATCACACGCCATTTAATTACATGTGCCTTTTTTTTGGATGCCTCTAAATTTTCGAATTTTGATAAGCCCCGTTCAACAGCCACATTGTATTTACCAATATTATAATTTATGGTTTTACGATGCGGTAGATCGAAAGCTTTCTCGTCAGACTTCTCTAAAAATTCTTCGGCAATATTCATCAATAGTTATTTTGTAATAGGGTAACGAAGAATAGCTGCTTTTAGTTTTTAGCCACTTCGTTATAACATCAAAGATAGGAATTTATGCAGGCGCTAAAAGGCATTGTGCATAAAAAAGCCCCGACATTTTGTCGAGGCTAAGTATTTTGAATTTTATTTCTTTGGATTTCCTTTCCCGTCCATGTCTACTGCCGGGCGTTTAGGTCTGTTTGCCAGTTCCCATGCGGTAAAGTAGGTCAGTTTTGCTCTTTTAGCCAAAAGTGGGAAGTTAATTTTGCTTACTTCATCGCCAGGTTTGTGGTAGTCTTGTTGTAACATGCCGTCATAATAGAAGATAATTGGAATACCCAATTTAGCAAAGTTATAATGATCTGAACGGTAATAAATCTGCTCAGGATCTTTTGGATCGTCGTACTTGTAATCCAGTTTCATTTTGGTATAAGTAGCATTTACCTGCTCACTTAAATTAGCCAGGTCGCTACTTAACATTCTAGAGCCTACTGAATAAATGTAGTTTGCTGAATCTGGTTTGCCCAAATACTCTTCGCCAGTACGGCCAATCATATCAGTATTTAAATCAGCAATGGTATTGGCTACCGGGAAAACAGGATGCTCAGAGTACCATTCAGAACCCCAAAGGCCTTTTTCTTCTCCAACAACAGTCATGAAAAGGATACTGCGTTTAGCACCCTTACCTGCTTTTTTGGCATCGGTAAAGGCTTTCGCCATCAATAATACTCCAGTAGTACCCGATCCATCATCATCTGCCCCATTGTTTATTTTGTCTTTTGCGTTTGGATCAGTTTCTAAACCAATATGATCGTAGTGACCAGTTAAAATTAATACTTCTTTTTTAAGTACAGGATCTGAGCCTTCTAAATAACCCAAAACATTTTCGCACCTAACCGATGCCTCATTTTTAGCGGCACTTGCTGAAAAAGGCACATCTAAAACTTGAGAGGAAGGCGACTGACTATCTACTATTTTCTTTTGTAAATCTGCTACAGTAGTATTGGCTGCTTTTAACAAATCGTTTGCCAGTGCTACAGAGATTGAAATGCGCGGAATTTCGTTTTGCTTCTGAGCCTCAATAGCTGCATTGGTTTTTACCATTACACGGCCATTATTTTGAGCTTGTTTGCTATTTTCGGTAATTCTATCTACACTTGGATCGATCAGGATAATGGCTTTAACATTATTCTCTGCAAAATATTTTGCTCTTCCTTCCAACATAGCACGGTAAGCTGCCCTGTCAATTCTGGTACCTGGTTTAATCGTCGGATCGCCGCCGTTAAACATCATCACTACTTTGCCTTTAATATCAGTTCCGGCAAAATCGTTGTAATTGTCTTTTTTGAGGCCGTAACCAATAAATACAATCTGATCGGTAGAAAAAGTGAAACCTTTATCGCTGATTAAGCTTGGCGAAACGATATAATCTTTCTGATATTCTTTCGGCTGACCGTTAACAGTTACATGGCTTTCTTTTAGCGTAACGTTAACAAGGTCGATCTTTTGGAAATAGCTGCCATTTACAGGGGCTTTTAGGCCTAAAGATTTGAAGTAGTCACGGATATAATCTGCTGCCATCCAGGCGCCTTTAGTGCCTGTTTCACGGCCTTCATATTCATCAGACGCTAAAACCGAAAGGTGTTTGTAAGCATTTTCCGGACTAATCGCCTTGCTGAATTTTATCGCATCCTTATTCGGTATAAGGGGCTTTATCTGGCTAAAGGAACTTGCTGAAACAAGTGATACCAAACCAAGGGTTAAAAACTTTTTGTTCATTATGATAATAGTTAGTTGAGTTTTTTGTTAACACGAAATTTTCTCTACCCTGTTCTGATGGCGACCACCTTCAAATTCAGTGGTTAAAAAAGTTGTCGTTATTTCTTTTGCCAGTTCTTCTGAAACAAACCTGGCAGGGATACACAAAATGTTTGCGTTATTGTGCTTGCGTACCAAAGAGGCAACTTCATTTTCCCAGCATAAACCCGCTCTGATATGCTGATGTTTGTTCGCGGTGATGGCTACACCGTTTGCCGATCCACAAAGTAAAATACCATAGGTAAATTCTCCACTTTCAACAGCGCTGGCAACAGGATGTGCAAAATCAGGGTAATCAACAGAATTTTCTGAGGAAGTACCAAAATCTTTTACTTCGTAATCCTGTAAAAAATCTTTTAATATTTCTTTGTATTCAAACCCAGCGTGATCTGCTCCAATAGCAATTTTAATTTTTGTATCAGACATTGTCAAATTTATAGAGAATTATAAAATCTATTCGTAATGTTTTTGTTAGTTAGCGTAGAAAGCAGCATCAGCCTTTTTCTTTTTCTTTTCAATGTAAGCTGAAACAAAAATACTCAGCTCATAAAGCAGGAATAGTGGCGTAGCTACTGTTAGCATTGTTAAAATATCAGGCGTTGGCGTTACAATTGCCGCTATAATTAATATAATTACAGTTGCATACCTTCTGCTTGATCTCATGAGTTTCGGAGTCATTAAACCAAGTTTTGATAAAATAAAAATAATAATAGGAAGTTCGAAAATTATACCTGTTCCCAAAGTTAAAGTGGCTACAGAAGATACATAAGAATCAACAGTAAATGTATTTTTTATTTCAGAACTCACGGTGTAGCCTGTTAAAAAATTAATAGATAATGCACAAACAATAAAATAACCGAATAGTATCCCGATAATAAATAAAACAGAGGCGGAAAATACGAATCCACTGGCCGATTTGCGTTCATTCTCATGCAACGCAGGTTTGATAAAACGCCAGATTTCCCATAATAGGTAAGGGAAACCGACTACAATACCACACATTACACAAACGTTTAATTGCAGGTTAAACTGACCAGCCATTTCCGTATTGATAATTTCACCATTAATTTTGGTGATACACATATCTTTACCCAGTGATGGAAAATGTTCAGCCAATTTACACATCATGCGGTAGGTCCAAAAATCAGGCTTTTTTGGGCCAAAGATTATTTTATCCAGGATTTCTTCGTTGAAATAAAAGGCGATACCGGTAAAAACGGCAATGGCAATTACGGCTCTGATTAAGTGTTTACGGAGAACATCCAGGTGATCGAAAAAAGACATTTCTGCCTCTAATGTGGTGCTCTTTTGCCCGATAGCTTTTGTAAGTAGATTTTTTTTAGTGTCGCTCATGTTGAAAACAAAAATACCATTCTATTTGAATAGAATGGTATTTACGTGTTAAATATAGAAATAGTTTATATTATTATGAGAAATGCTTTGATATATTGTGTGGATCAATATGTTAATTATTTATAATCTCCCATTAGGGAGTGAATTTTAATAATTTGCTCAACTTCCATAACCTGATAGATAATTCTGTGTTCTGAATTAATCCTCCTCGACTACTTACCGTGAGATTATATTTTAATACCTCGGGTTTTCCAATGCCTTCAAATGGAGAATTTCTTATGGCGACTAAAAGACTATGAATTTTCTTTTGTATAATACTATTGCCTGATTTCTTCCAAAATCTAAATCATCATTTGCTCTTGGAAGGAAAACTATTTCCATAGATTTTCTAAATCAACTTTTGTGAATTTTCCCTCTTTGAAATCTTTATCTCCTTGCAAAATTTTTTCTACAAATTCTGGATTGTAAGGTTTATTCTCTTTTTCAAAAGAAATCTTCATGGCTTTTAAAACCTGCTTTACAGCATTTAATTGAGCCTTGTTTTCCGGATGTACAATTAATGTTTCCATAATTCAAATTACTGAAATAATTCTAAAATTTTTAATAAAGAAAAATCCCATTCTGTTTTATCAAAATGGGATTTAAATTTTTATAATCGTTTATATTATTCCGTAAACTCGAAAGTTTCCATAAACTTGGTGGTAAAATTTCCTGCCCTGAAGTTAGGATCTTTCATCAATTGTAAATGGAAAGGAATGGTAGTTTTAATACCTTCAATTACGAATTCGCTTAATGCACGCTCCATCGTACAAATAGCCTCTTCACGTGTTTGCGCTACACAGATCAACTTGGCGATCATCGAATCGTAGTTAGAAGGAATTGAATAACCTGCATACACATGGGTATCTACACGAACACCATGGCCACCCGGAGAGTGGAAATTAGTAATTCTACCTGGTGAAGGACGGAAGTTGTTCGCTGGATCTTCTGCATTGATACGACACTCAATGGCGTGCATTTCCGGTGTATAGTTTTTGCCTGAAATCGGGATTCCCGCAGCAACTTTAATCTGTTCTTTAATTAAATCGAAGTTGATTACCTCTTCAGTAACCGGGTGCTCTACCTGGATACGGGTGTTCATTTCCATGAAGTAGAAATTACGGTGTTTATCAACCAAAAATTCGATGGTACCTGCTCCTTCATAATTTACAGCCATAGCGCCTTTAATGGCAGCTTCACCCATTCTAACACGAAGTTCATCGGTCATAAATGGAGAAGGAGATTCCTCAACCAGTTTCTGGTGGCGGCGTTGAATTGAACAATCGCGTTCCGATAAGTGGCAGGCTGTACCAAACTGATCTCCGATAATCTGGATTTCAATGTGGCGTGGATCTTCGATATATTTTTCTAAATATAAACCATCATTACCAAAAGCAGCGCCAGATTCCTGACGGGCACTATCCCAGGCATTTTCGAAATCTTCATCTTTCCAAACTACCCGCATACCACGACCACCACCACCGGCAGTTGCTTTCAGAATTACAGGGTAGCCCATTTCATTGGCAATTGCAATACCTTCCTTAACACTGTTAAGCAAGCCTTCAGATCCTGGGATGGTAGGAACACCCGCAATTTTCATGGTTTCTTTTGCCGAAGCTTTATCGCCCATTCCATTAATCTGCTCTGGGGTAGCACCAATAAATTTGATGTTGTACTCGCGGCAAATGTTAGAAAACTTAGCGTTTTCTGATAAAAAACCATAACCTGGGTGTATGGCATCGGCGTTAGTTAGTTCTGCAGCCGAGATAATATTTGGGATATTTAAATAAGAATCTTTACTAGGTGGGGGGCCAATACAAACAGCCTCATCAGCAAAACGTACATGTAAACTCTCGCGATCTGCGGTAGAGTAAACAGCAACCGTTTTGATGCCCATTTCCTTACAGGTACGGATAATACGCAAAGCGATTTCACCCCTGTTGGCAATTAGTATTTTTTTAAACATAATTTTTTAATTGATGATTACACCGATGATATGATTACACTGATCATTTAGCGTAATGTAAACCGATATATTCAAATTTTAAATTAAATGCCATGGTTCGTGTCGCCACGAACCATTTATATTTTTCAGTTTGTTAAATGCAAAACTGAAGATCATCGTAATTTTACGGTATTCCGGTTAGTGAGGACACAGACCAAGGCGTAAGGTAACGTTATTATTAAATAGGTTCTACTAAAAATAACGGTTGGTCGTATTCTACAGGTGATGCATTATCTACCAATATTTTAACAATACGGCCTGAAACTTCACTTTCAATCTCGTTAAAAAGTTTCATTGCCTCAATAATACAAACTACCTTACCTGTGCTAACCTCATCGCCAACGTTAACAAACATTGGTTTTTCCGGACTAGCTGAACGATAGAAAGTACCGATCATTGGCGATTTAATAGTAATGTATTTTGAAGTGTCTTCTGCAGCAGGTACAGCAGGTGTTGCTGCATTTGGAGCAGTAGGAGCTGTTGCAACAGGGGCAGCAGCCTGTACAAGCGGAGCTTGGGGTACGGTAGCATGCACAACTGTTGGTGCCTGGTTTGTTTTGATCGTGATTTTGAAGTTTTCCTGCTCAATAGCAACTTCATTTACTCCAGAACGAGAAACAAATTTAATCAGTTCCTGTATTTGTTTGATATCCATTTTTTAGGCTTTTATGTAAAAAATAGTGTTTATTGAATTAACTAAGTTATACTTTTTTTGTTTTATTTTTTATCTGAGTAGTCTATGACTTCTGACTCACGACTAAAGACTTCTGACTAATTTGTATCGTAAGCCCATTTAAGGTACACTGAACCCCAGGTAAAGCCGCCACCGAATGCAGCTAAAACGATGTTGTCACCTTTTTTCAACCTGCTTTCCCATTCCCATAAACATAAAGGAATTGTTCCGTTAGTTGTATTTCCGTAGCGTTCGATGTTGATCATCACCTTATCAGTTGTAACGCCCATGCGGCTTGCTGTAGCATCGATAATGCGTTTGTTGGCCTGGTGCGGTACTAACCATGCCACATCATCAGCGGTTAGGCCATTGCGTTCCATAATTTCTGCAGCTACATCAGCCATATTGGTTACGGCAAATTTAAATACCGTTGGTCCTTCCTGGTGAGCAAAATGCTCTCTGGCATCAATGGTTTCGTGTGTTGCAGGTTTAACCGAACCACCAGCTTTCATGCCTAAGAAATCTCTACCCGAACCATCTGTTCTTAATATCGAATCCTGGATTCCCAATCCTTCTTCATTTGGTTCTAGCAAGGCGCAGCCACAACCATCGCCAAAAATGATGCAGGTTGTACGGTCTTCATAGTTAATGATTGACGACATTTTATCGCCACCAACTACTAAAACTTTTTTATGTCTACCTGATTCGATGAATGATGCACCTGTAGCAAGTCCGAAAATAAAGCCAGAACAAGCGGCCTGTAAATCGTAACCCCATGCATTTTTAGCCCCGATTTTATCTGCTAAGACGTTTGCTGTTGCAGGGAAAGTAAAATCAGGAGTAGTGGTGCAAAAGATAATCAGTTCAATTTCACTTGCATCAATTCCCCTCTTTTTAAGTAAACCGTTTACGGCATGAACAGCCATATCAGAAGTACCTAAACCTTCTCCCTTTAAAATTCTACGTTCTTTAATTCCCGTTCTGCTGGTAATCCATTCATCCGAAGTATCAACCATGGTTTCTAACTCTGTGTTTGTAAGCACATAGTCGGGAACGTAACCATTTACTGCTGTAATAGCAGCGTGAATTTTACTCATTTTAAGAATTTTAATAAATTATTTAAATGCCATTCTAATTTTTTCTACCAATCCGGTAGTAATCATTTCCCTGGATTGGAGAACCATATTTTTAACAGCTAGCGGGCTGGAAATTCCATGTCCGATAACAACGGGAGCGTTAACACCCAGAACCGGGCTTCCACCGTACTGTTCATAATTAAAACGATCGAAGAACTCATCTTTAAGTCCTTTTTTGATGGTAAGTACGTAAAACGATTCTGCTAATTTTAGCATTATATTTCCGGTAAAACCATCGCAAACAATCACATCGGCTTTATCATTAAATAAATCCCTACCTTCCACATTTCCAACAAAGTTGAACAGGCTGGTTTCTTTCATTAACGGGAAAGTAGCCATGCTTAGCATATTTCCTTTTTCATCTTCTTCGCCAATATTTATCAGGGCAACTTTCGGATCATTGATCTGCAACAAATTTTCTGCATATAAACTGCCCAAAACGCCAAATTGTAATAAAATATCAGGTTTGCAGTCGGCATTTGCACCTACATCTAACAGTAAGCCGGTACCGCCTTTAATTTTTGGAAGAATTGTACATAAACAAGGACGGATAATGCCCGGGATGGTTTTAACGCTAAAGACTGCGCCAACCAACATGGCTCCAGAGTTACCAGCACTTGCAAAAGAGTCGATTTTACCTTCTTTTAAAAGGTTAAAACCAACAGCTATGCTCGAATTCGGTTTCTGAACGATTGCTTTGGTGGGATGTTCGCCCATACCAATTACTTCATCAGTATGAACGTATTCAAAATGATCTGGATTAAAACCTTCTTCTGCAAGAATGGGTTTAATCTGTTCGGTATCGCCAATAAGAACTAAATGCTCTCCAGCGTTAAGCGATTGATGAGCAGCTATTGCTCCCAAAACAATTGCTTTGGGAGCATAGTCTCCGCCCATTATGTCGAGGCCTATTTTCATAGAAAAAATCTGTTTGTGTTAAGTCAGGTGTAATCCTGAATTTTTCAGTTGACTAAGGTATGACTAAAGCCGCTGAAAACACAAACAATTTTTTAAGAAAATTACCCTATCTGAGTATTTTCGATAACCAGTTTGCCGTTGTAGTATAAGTTACCATCAACGTTGTAAGCACGGTGAGGTACGTGGATAGCACCTGTTGCCGAGCATGTTGCTAAAGAAGGAGTAACAGCTTTATAGTGCGTTCTTCTTTTATTTTTTCTCTGTTTCGAGATTTTCCGTTTTGGATGTGCCATTGCTGTATAATCTAATTATTTTTTTAACTTATTAAGGGCTTCCCAACGTGGGTCGCTTGTTTGTTCATTTTCTTCAGCCTGCTTTTGGATAGATAACTGATTTAAGCGGTCAATCATTTCCTGATCGCAATCTTTACCTGCCTGCTCGCAGTTTTTGATATAAGGTACCGCTACGTTAATCATCTCGTATAAAGGGCCCGATATATCAATCTCGGTGTCTTTTCGGCTTAATGAGATAATTTCTTCATCATCACTTTCCATTTCGGCTTCTGCAAACTTTACGATCTGACGTTCGTAAAGATTTACCGGGAATGAAAACTCAGATAAACATTTATCACAATCTAAATTTACGGTACCAATAACTTTGAATTTTAGAAGCAACATGGTCTCTTGTTTATCAAGTTCCAGGTCTACCTTTAAATTTCCACTTTTAATTAACGAGTACTCAAATGCATTAAAAAAGGTATCATCGAGCTCATAATCAAACTGATGTATTCCCAATTTTAATCCGGTAAACGGTAATGAAAATTGTTTTAGTGGGTTCAAAGTACTGTAAAATTTTAGCCTGCAAATGTAGGGATAAAAAAATTAGATTAAAAATGTTTTTTAAAAATTGTTGGCGTTAATCGGACAGGTTTTCAGAATGTTAATCGAAATACTGAAAGACCTTACAGGTTTCTGAAACCTGTAAGGTCTGTAATATGGTTAGTTTGCTAATATCATTTCTTTATTATTCCTGCTCCATTCGCTCCAGGAACCAACATAAAGTTTAGGGATGGCTAAGCCTGCATAATCCATAGCTAGTAGCGTATGGCAGGCGGTAATGCCCGAGCCACAATGAACAATCACATTTTCGGGCTTTACATGCGCAAGGGCTTCTTCGTATTTTTCTTTTAATATTTCAGGAGCAAGGAAAGCACCGTTTGCATCTAAATTTTCGGTATAAGGAATATTGGCCGCTCCAGGGATATGACCTGCAATTAAATCAATAGGTTCAGTTAAACCTGCAAAACGGTTGGCATCGCGTACGTCGATCACAATGTAATCGTCAGTTTTGGCTACTTTTTCAACTTCGTTGATGTCGGATAAAGGGAAAGTCCATGCTTTCACTTCATAAGGATCAACCGATTTTGGAACTTCAACTTTATCGGTAGTTGGGAAGCCTGCTTTAACAGCCGCCTGGAAGCCTCCATCAATAACCTGCACTTTGTTATGACCGATTGCTCTTAGCATCCACCAAAGCCTCGCTGCTGCGTTACCGCCATTCTTATCATCGTAAACAATAACGTGGCTATGTTCTGTAACCCCGAGTTTTTGCAATACGTTGGAAAACTGGTCGAATGTTGGTAAAGGATGACGTCCGCCAATTGCAAAATCGCCAATGTTGGCTAAATCTTCATTTACATCTGCAAAAATGGCTCCAGCTAGATGTTGTTCATCGTATCTGGCTTTTGAACCAGCACTGGTATCGATGATTACAATTTCATCATCCTGGTTTAACCAGGTTAATTCTTCGGGTTTTATAATTGGGGATAGTGATTTCATTTTATTTTTTTTATTATTCTTGCAATTATAGTAAGGATGGTTCCAATAATCAAAACAGGTAGCCATAAAACAATTGAGTATTCTCCGAGATCTTTTAAAATGAAGCTTAAGTCTCCCCTGTAGCTAAATAATGAGATGCCGTATATAAACATTATAATACCAATTATAACTAAGGATATTCCAAATTTTAAAAGCATATTATTTTGTTTTTAATGCCCACAATCCCAAAACCGGTCCAATAGCCAATACCATATAAAGATATTGAACATTTAGCTGTTTTGATAATAAGTTGACCGTCTGGATACTAATAATCGTAATCGCAAAGCCAATACAATTGACCAGCGTTAATGAAGTTCCCCTTAAACTTTCTGGTGCATTTTTAGCAATTAAGGAAGAAAAAAGGGGCGAATCGGCCGTTCCGGATAAACCCCAGCAGAATAAAAAGATAAGAAAAGAATAGACTGAGCCGCTGAATAGGAAGAGCGGAGAGAGCAGGCAGCATAACCCTGAAATGAAAAGGGCAATGGTGGCAACTCGTTTTGCACCAAATTTTTGTGAGAGCAAACCGCCAATCATGCAAGATAAACCTCCCGATGCGATAATTAGGAACGAAAACAGAGGTATATTTAAAGTTGTATGTACATGTTTAGTATTGTAAAGCAGCAGCATGCCGGGTAAAAAAGCCCAAAAGGTATAAAGTTCCCACATGTGCCCGAAATAGCCGAAAGCAGCAGATCGAAAATCAGGATCTTTAAAGCCGTTAAAACAAGAACGGAAATCAAATTTTTGTCCGGCAGTTCTAAATGGGCCGTTTGGCACAAACCATAAAATAGCAATTGCTCCAGTTAGAGATAAACCCGAAGTAGCAAAGATTACATATTGCCAGGCAAAATTTGCAGTAAATGTTTTTAATAAATGAGGGAAAGCAGTACCCAAAACCAAGGCGCCAACTAAAAAACCTAAGGATTTTCCTAGTCCGTCTTTAAAATAATCGGATGCTATTTTCATGCCAACGGGGTAAATTCCAGCCAGCATAAAACCAGTTAAAAAGCGAAAAAGCAGTAATAAATGGACATCGGGTAGTTCTAAACAGATGCCAAGATTAAACAAGGCAGCTGCAATTCCACAGATAAAGAACACTTTTGAGGGTGGAAAAATATCAGAAATGGCAAAAAAGGCAAATACTAAAGTTCCGCTTATAAAACCGAACTGCACCATACTGGTCAGATTGGCCAAAAGGTTGGTTTCAGTTGGGAAGTTTTTAACAATGTCGGGTAATACCGCATTGCCAGCAAACCACAAAGATGTACAGAGAAACTGTGCAATAACAATTGTAGGGAGAATGGAATTGGTTTTTTTAGTGCCGCTCATTTTTAATTTGATGCACAATTTTAACTAAAATAAACCTGCTTTTCCTACAAGCCCCAATTCTTCATTGGGCTTGTAGGAAAAGCAGGACTTTCGGAACCGATGGAACACAAGGCCTTGCTTTGCAAAAAAAAATATATAACCACCTCAGCCACCTTAGTGCATCTGAGTTTAATGCATCTTTGGTCTTTCAGCTTTAGTCTTTCTACTCCTTTTAAGTCCGGGGTCGGGTGTCCGAAGTCAGAGGCCAAGGTTGTTATAGCCTGTTGTTTATCTGCTTTGGTCTTTCAGCTTTAGTCTTTCTGCCTTCCGCTTTACGAAGCATCATCTTTAATATCAAACTGCGTTTCTACAACTTTACCTCCTGAACGCAACTGGTTGCCTAACATTTCTTCCTGCTCCCGACGGTTTTTTACAATGTGGATGGCTGAAAACAAAGCCTCAGTAAATGAAGTCGAATCAGCCAGGTCCTTACCTGCAATATCGTAGCCTGTTCCATGATCGGGAGAGGTACGCACGAAGTTCAAACCAGCGGTATAGTTTACGCCATTGTGAAAAGCTAATGTTTTAAAAGGAATTAAACCCTGATCGTGGTACATGGCTAAAACGGCATCAAACTGTTTGTAGCTGCCATTGCCGAAAAAGCCATCAGCAGGGTATGGTCCAAAACAAACAATGCCTTTATCGTAGGCTTCCTGAATGGCTGGTGTAATAATTTCAGCTTCCTCAGTCCCTAGTAATCCATTATCGCTGGCGTGCGGATTTAAACCCAGAACGGCAATTTTTGGTTTTTCAATCCAGAAGTCTTTTTTCAGACTTTCATTAATCAGCTTTAATTTACTGATGATTTTCTCTTTTGTAATCGAGGTTGGAACATCTTTTACAGGAATGTGGCCAGTAACTACACCCACGCGTAAATTTTCGCTGATCAAAAACATCAGCACATCTTTACTTCCGCTTTTTTCCTGCAGATATTCTGTATGGCCCGGAAAAGCAAAAGTTTCTGATTGAATGTTGTGTTTATTAATTGGCGCAGTAACTAAAGCGTCTATATCGCCATTTACCAGATCGGCTGTTGCGCGCTCCAATGATAAAAGGGCATATTTTCCACCAGTAGCTGTAACCTGACCCAATTCGATTTTTACATCTTCTTCCCAGCAATTAATCATGTTTGCCTTTTTTGGCAGTGCCTGGTTGGCATGGTTCACTACATTGAAACTGAAATCGCCCAAATTATTCGCTTTTCTGTGAAAAGATGAAACCTTGGTGTGGCCATAAACAATTGGAGTGCAATAATTTAAAATAGCAGGATTGGATAATGTTTTAATGATTACCTCTAAACCTATGCCGTTTACGTCGCCTATACTGATACCAATTTTAAGTTTATCGCTCATAATTACTGGAAAATTTTAGCGCAAATTACTGATTTTCGTTTAAAGACTTTAAAAAAAATGAAACCTCAAAGAACAGAGATTGATTCGCAAAGAAATAATAAGTCTATCTTTGCGTTCATAGCGCCGAATCTTAGCACCCCTTTGCGGTTAAAATATTCGATTAATTTTAAGGTATGAGTTTAGTAAAAGCGAAAAAACATTTAGGGCAACATTTTTTAACTGATAAAGGCATTGCCAACCGCATTGTTGAGGCTTTGGTAAATACCGATAAATATAATCAGGTTTTAGAGGTTGGACCGGGAATGGGAATCTTATCTGATTTTTTGCTGCAGCGTACAGATCTGGAAACTTATCTGATCGATATAGATACAGAATCTTTCCATTTTTTAAATGAAAAATACCCTCAACTTGGCGATCGGTTGATCAATGGCGATTTTCTGAAACTTGATTTCGATGCTATTTTTCCAGGGCAATTTGCCATAATTGGCAATTTTCCATATAATATCTCATCACAGATTTTATTTAAGATTTTAGATAACCGCCACAAGGTTGTAGAAATGGTTGGGATGTTTCAAAAAGAAGTAGCCCAACGTTGTGCCTCGCCTGCAGGAACCAAAGACTATGGAATTTTAAGTGTATTTCTTCAGGCCTATTATAAAATTGAATACTTGTTTACGGTTAAACCTGGTACATTTAATCCACCGCCAAAGGTTCATTCGGCAGTGATCCGTTTAACCAGAAATGAAGTGGAGACTTTAGACTGTGATGAAAAATTATTCTGGCGTGTGGTTAAGGCAGGTTTTAATCAAAGGAGAAAAACTTTGCGTAATGCTGTTTCTGCTGTGATGCCTAAAGATAAAATGGACGATCACATCTACTTCGAGAAACGTGCCGAGCAGCTAACTGTTGCAGATTTTGTAGCACTAACACAACATGTGAGTAAGTTGATGGAAGTTTAATATATCTGTTGTCATTCTGAATGCAGTGGAGAACCCGACGACTCTGCAAAGCAATTTTTTTTGAAGCGCAAATCCTGTAGTTGATAGGAGGGGTTCTGTCCTGCTGTACATTGCAATCCTTTTGGTAAATTATCTGGATAAACAATTTATATTATCCAAAAGGGATTTCCATTGCCATCAGGGCTATTTAACGAGGTAAAATTTCAAAGACCCAGATGCTTCGTGCCTCAGCATGACAGGAGTGAAAAAATATCATTGTAATCCTAAACTCTGTGTAATTATCCGCGAAGCGATTCTTGCAAATCCGTGATTATTTTCATTGAATTTCTCCTTTCCTTTGCGACATAATTTTAAACATCATGGTTAATTACAGCGAAATTTTCAGCGAGCAAGGAATGGATTATCAAACCTATCGTGCATTGATTGATCAACTTCTGTTAGAGGGAAAAGCTACAGGTGATGTAACTTACGATTTGCACTATACTAAAATGAACGTGCAAAGGATGAATCGCGTGGATAAAACAGTTAGCTTGACTGATGAGTTGACTTCAACCATTGATCATTTTAAAGAAAATTATAAATTTTTAGTGATTACCGAAGGTTGGTGTGGTGATGCTGCCCAGATTGTTCCGGTATTCAATAAAATTGCGACTGCCTCATTAGGTAAAATTGATCTGAAGTTTGTTCTTCGAGATAAAAACCTTCCATTAATAGATGCGCATTTAACCAACGGCGGGAGAGCAATTCCTGTTCTTTTAATTTTAAATGAAACTGGCGATAAAGTTCTGGCGAGCTGGGGCCCAAGGCCACAAATTTTGCAGGAGCTTTTAAAAGAGTGGAGAAAAGAAAGCACCGAAATGCCAATTTTGGCAGAAAAACTTCACGGTTGGTACGCTAAAGATAAAACACAGACTACTCAGGCTGGGTTAAATGAGCTTTTGAAAAGATTAGAGAGTTAATTTTACAGAATAAGTCGTCATCTCGACTGTAGCGAAGCGAAATGGAGAGATCTGCCTAGATAGATTTCTCGACTGCGTTGCACTCCGCTCGAAATGACGTTGTTGCGAGGATTGTTCGTGCAAGAAGTAGCCTTAATCAACAGAAACAGTTAAGCCTTCCTGCTGTAAAATTTTACGATAAACTTCCATTTCGGTAAATGAGCCTTCTAAAACAGGGCATTTCCCATCATTATGCACTTTCCAGGCAATTTTTTCAGCCTGCGATTCGTTATAATCAAGATATTTCATCATGCAGTAAATCACATGATCAAAAGTATTGATATCATCATTCCACAAAATAAGGCGATGTACAGTTTTTAGGGAAGTTAAAATTTCTTCGAGCGTAAAGGTCTCTTCTTTGGTTTCTGTAGACATGGTGCAAAAATAACTATTTTTATGGAAGATGTAATATGTTAAATGGAAGATGGTTGTGATTATTTTGGACTATAGACGTAGACTTTTTGGCCTTTGCATTACATTTTCCATCTTACCTCATACATCTTACATCCCTTTTAATACATTTGTTAACCAAATAATATACGAGTATGCACCAGTCTAAAATAGCCGGAATAGGTTACTACGTTCCGAAAAATGTATATACCAACGATGATTTAAGCCGTTTTATGGATACCAACGATGCGTGGATTCAGGAGCGTACCGGTATTAAAGAGCGTCGCTTTGCCGATCGCAACGAGGAAACCACGACTACAATGGGCATTGAAGCAGCAAAAATCGCAATCGAAAGAGCGGGAATTACCGCCAAGGATGTAGATTTTATTGTTTTTGCTACGCTAAGTCCTGATTATTATTTTCCGGGTTGTGGAGTGTTGTTGCAGCGTGAAATGGGCATGGGCGAGATCGGTGCTTTGGACATCCGGAATCAATGTTCGGGTTTTGTATACGCACTTTCGGTGGCCGATCAGTTTGTAAAAACCGGCATGTATAAAAATGTGCTGGTAGTGGGAAGCGAGAAACACTCATTTGCGATGGATTTTGAAACCCGAAGCCGTAATGTATCGGTGATTTTTGGTGATGGTGCAGGTGCGGTAGTACTACAGCCTACAGATGAACCTGGAAAAGGGATTTTAAGTACACATTTGCATAGCGATGGTGCAGATGCCGAAATCCTGGCCATGTATTATCCAGGTTCCCATGCCAATAAATGGTTGAAAGATAAACCTGCCTATCCCGAACAGGAACTTGGCGGTTTGTTTATGACACAGGAGATTTTAGAAAGTGGTGCCGCTTTACCTTACATGGATGGGCCATCGGTTTTTAAAAAAGCAGTGGTGAAATTTCCTGAAGTAATTAAAGAAGCTTTAGCTGCAAATAATTTAACAGAGAAAGATATTGACATGTTAGTACCCCATCAGGCAAACTTGCGTATCAGCCAGTATGTACAGCAGTTGTTGGGCTTAAACGACGACCAGGTTTTTAATAACATCCAGAAGTATGGCAATACTACAGCGGCTTCTGTTCCTATTGCCTTGTGCGAAGCCTGGGAAGCGGGTAAAATTAAAGATGGAGATCTGGTTTGCCTTGCAGCATTCGGATCGGGCTTTACCTGGGCGAGTGCACTAATTAGGTGGTAGGGCTTGAGTTTGGGTTAAGATGCCAGATAAAAGACTGTTTTCTAACTAATATAGATTCGTCATTTTGAATGAATTTTAAATAAGTCGTTGATTGTGAAGTGTTTAACTAATGTAAATCTATCTTTAAAGATCCTTCCATTCTGCTATGCTTCAGCAGATGGGAACTTATTTATGTGAGCCATCTACTCCTTTCTCACTACATTTAATTACCAAACGGCAATATGGATACTTCATTTTACTTAGAGAAATTTCAAAAAGCAGCTGATCAGCTCGATCAAAAAATGCTTCATGAAAAAGAAATCGAGGCTGCTGTTGGAGTGGTTTTGGATGCTGTATTTTTAAAACTCTATAAAAAATCTTGGGCAAGTTCTGCACAGGATCCCTTAACCGCAGTTTCGAGGATTTTCTTTTCCATTTGGATAAATGATGCCACCATTCAAGAGCAGAAGATTTATTATAACATTCATGCATTTAAACTGAGGCATCTTAAAGGTTACGCCATACAAAGCCGGCAGTTTGCCGATCTATTCAGAAGCAGTTTCAATATTTTTGAAACCCAGTGGCCAAATGTGAGGGTTAGTTATGGTCCGCTAACTTTAATGCAGGGCTGGGTAAGTTGTGATGCAAACGATTTTCAAAATGAAATTTTATCATTGGCTAATAATTTTCTATCGATAGCACATTTGGTTGATGATACACTAATTCAGTTTAAAAAGTAAAGCTGGATTAGGAGTTTTGAAAAAAAATAAGCTTATATGTACCCTATTTTCCCTTAAATGGTTAGTTTTTATTGAAAATGAGTGGTTTGTGGCTTTTGGCGAACTTCAGTCCCGCCATTCGCTGTAGCTCCGATAGAAAAAATCGGAGGCTGCCGCTACTGTCGGGTTTAGGAACAAGGGTTTGTGCACCCTGCAACCTCAAAAATGAAATGCTGTCGTAGCCAACTAGCCCCGGTTGAAGCGTTACTGCAATTTCATTAGGTTAAGCACCGCAGTTGTCAGTCTGAGCGTAGTCGAAGACTTCTTGAGATAGATAAATCGTAAATAAATGCCCTTCGACTACGCTCAGGGTGACATCTTTTTGAGATTTATCCCTTAACTTAATGACAACATTGAGCGTTACCCTGCGGCAACTAGGTACGAGGAAGCGAAGCGTAAAAGCAAAAAACGGGAAGAAGCTTTTTGTTTATTACAAGCCTTGCGCTCCAAATATAAATTGGTATTTTTAAAACTAAGAAACTATTCAATTGAAACTATAACATGAGTAAAAAAGAACTATCTGTAGAACAAACGCACGAATTGCTGCATACATTGAAAACCCGTTTCGAGAAAAACATGGAGCGCCATAAAGGTATCGAATGGACTAAAGTACAGGCAAAATTAGAAGCGAATACTGACAAACTCTGGGTACTTGATGAAATGGAAATAACCGGTGGCGAACCAGACATTGTGGATTATGATGAAAAAACAGGCGAATATATTTTTTACGATTGTTCGGCAGAAAGTCCTAAGGGCCGAAGAAGTATTTGTTATGATTTGGAAGGACTAGAATCAAGAAAAGAGCATCAGCCAGAAAATAATGCTATTGATATGGCTGCTGCAATGGGTATTGAGCTGTTAACAGAAGAGCAATATCGCTTTTTGCAGCAACTTGGCCAGTTTGATACGAAAACATCCAGTTGGATTGTTACTCCTTCCGGAATCAGAAAATTAGGGGGTGCTCTTTTTGGTGATCGGCGCTACGATCATGTATTTGTGTACCACAATGGTGCGCAATCGTATTATGCTGCAAGGGCATTTCGTGGTTTGTTAAAAGTGTAATTAACGGTTACAACAGCTTTTGATAACAAAAGAAACGTAGTCCGGGGCGCTTGGCCAGGTTAATTTCACCGCTAAACTGATAGCCAAGTTTTGGGAAAAGCGCTTGTGTGGCCATATTTTTACTGTTGGTATCTACTCTTAAGATGGAGATTCCCGAAGCTTTTGCTACCTGCTCTGCCTGGTTCATCAAAGCTTTGGCAATGCCCTTGCCCTGGCAATCCGGATCTACAGCTAAACGGTGCGTAACAATGGCTTTTTCCGTAATGTTCCAACCAGCATCTGCATATTCAGGATCCTGATCTGTCGTAATTGCTGAAACACCAACAATTTCATTTTCCATTTCAGCTACCCATAACTGACCAATCGTAATATCGTTGGTAAATACTTCAGGGTTCGGATAATCATCTCCCCACTGGAAATTTCCTGCAGCACGCATCAAAGGAACAACCTTGTGCACCAGTTGCATAATTAGTGGTATATCTTCTGTAACGGCTAATCTTATTGTCATGGATGCAAAGATAATAGATGGGTTCATTCGTTCAGTTGTTCATTGGTCATTTGTTTGTTGGTTAATGGTTTTATGGTTATTAGCTGGTGGTTCATTGGTTCAGAAGTTATTGGCTTATTAGTAGCATGTTACGGAGCTTGAGTAACCGCCAACTAAAAATTATTAACTGAAAATTGACTTCGGGCTTTGGACTAAAGACTTCGGACTTTTTAAATCTTCATCAAATCTTCATCTTTCTGTCTGATATTTGAGCATATCGCTCTTCATCGTATTCCGGCTTCTAAAAGGCTGTTAAGGAATTGTTTTGCTATTGTTTAATTCCGATTTTCATATTGTTAACATAAGGTTAAACTTAATTTCTTGTTAATATTGAATTAACATTAAGACTGTTGTTTTGTACCAAAATAAAATAACAGAAAATGAAATCACGTATACTATCGCTAGTAAGTATTCTTGTACTCCTGGTCACGTTTGCGCAGGCGCAGGTTACCACGTCTAGTATTAATGGAAAGATTAAGGATAACAAAGGTATCATTCCTGGTGCAACCATCGTTATGGTACATGTTCCTACAGGCACAGTGTCCAAAGGTTCGTCAAACGAATCTGGGCTTTACCGCATTGGCAACTTAAATCCGGGTGGACCATACAAAATCACCGTAACTTTTGTAGGTTATAGTCCAGTAGTAAAAGAAAACATTTATTTAACTCTTGGCTCAGACCTAAAACTTGATCTTGATCTTCAGGAGCAGGGTAATCAACTGGCTGATGTAAGTATTAAGGGCCAAAAGGGCGGAACAAAATCTGGTGCAGGTACCAGCATTGGCGAAGGTCAGATTAAAACCTTACCTACCATGAACCGCAGTTTGCAGGATGTTACCCGTGTAACGCCTCAAGGCAGTAAAGATAATACCTTTGGCGGTACCAATTTCAGGTACAACAACGTAACCATTGATGGTGCGATTAACAATGACGCCATTGGTTTTAGTCCTTCATTAGGAGGCCAGAGCGGAAGTTCGGGTATGCCGGGAAGCAGTACACGTACCAACCCGGTTTCGCTCGATGCAATCCAGGATGTTACCGTTCTACTTTCTCCTTATGATGTTAAAGTGGGTAACTTTTTAGGTGGTAGTATTAACGCTGTTACGCGTGGTGGTACCAATGAGGTAGTAGGATCGGTTTATGGTTATGGCCGTAACGCTTCATTGATCGGTAGAAATAAAATCGGCGATAATGCAAAAGAGCCTTCTGCCTTTCACGATTATCAAACCGGTTTCCGTGTTGGTTTCCCGATTATAAAAGATAAGTTATTCTTCTTTACCAATGAGGAAATTACCCGCCGTCAGGATCCGGTAATTTTAGGTGCAGGATCGTCTGACATGAAATTACTTACCTTATCTGACGCACAGAAAATTTCTGACCGCATGAAAAATGCTTATGGTATTGATGCGGGTTCATTCGGAGATTATAATATTTATTCGCAATCTAACAAATTTTTTAACCGTTTAGATTGGAATATCAGCGAAAGCACCCAGTTAACCATCAGAAATAATACCATCGTTTCGAAAGCCACGAACTTAGAAAGAGATCAGTCTAACTTCAGGTTTGGCGGTATCGATTTTAAACAGAATAATAATCAAAGTTCAACCGTTGCTGATTTAAAGACAAGGTTTAACAATTCTGCTACAAATAACCTGATTTTAGGTTACTCAACTGTACACGATTTCCGTACACCTCTTTCTGATCCTGCTATTCCACAAATTGAAATTGGCTCTAATGGTGGTACTATTTTCCTGGGAACGGATAGAGAAGCAAGTATTTTTAATATGAAGCAAAATACTTTTGAGCTAACGGATAACTATTCATTCAGCAAAGGCATACATAATTTTACAGTGGGTACCCACAATGAATTTTATAAAATCAATTATGGTTTTGTAAATGCCTGGAACGGTAGGGTAGCTTATGATAGTGTTGATGACTTCTTAAACAACAAGCCAAAAAGGGTACGCACAAGTTTTGATTATGCTGATAATACCCGCGATAATATTATTGCGAATCCGACAGCTAAATTCAATGTTAATCTTTATAGTGCTTATGGGCAGGATGAAATGCGTTTGAGCGATAAATTTAAACTGACATTAGGTTTGCGTTTCGATATGGCTGATTTACCAACCATGCCAACTTTGAGTAGTAAAACAACTAACTCACCGGTTGATCCTAACTATGGTACAACTTATACCTATACCCAACCTTCAAACATTAATAATAAGTTTTTAAATAAAGTTCAGATTTCACCAAGATTAGGTTTTAATTTCGATGCATTAGGTGATCAAAGTTTGATTTTACGCGGTGGTAGTGGTTTATTTACCAGTCGTGTACCTTTTGCCTGGTTAGGTTATGCGTATTATAATAATGGTGTAAACTATGGTTCTTATGATCTTAAACCTGCAACAGGAAACAAGGTTGTGACGCAAGTGCCTGGTACCGATCCAATTAAAGATGCATTAGGTGGGAATGGCGAAGCAGGATACGCCGCTAAACAAGGCGTAAACATTAACGATGCAAATGGTGCAACACAAGTAGATTTAGTAGATAATAATTTTAAAATGCCAAAAGCATGGAGAAGTAACCTGGGCTTTGATTTCAAAACACAGGATAACTGGAAATTTACTGTAGAGGGTATTTATAGCAAGGTTATTAAGGATGTTGCTTTCCAGCAAATTAACTATGTAGATAATCCAAAATACATGGTTTATGATACACAGCAGCAACAACCAATTTATAGTACAACTTCTGGAGCGTACGGAAATGGAAAGATTAATAACAAGTATACAAATGCTTATTTATTATCAAATACCGATCAAGGATATAAATATTCCTTAACAGGACAGGTGAGTAAATCTTTACCATTTGGTTTAGATGTAATGGTGGCTTATACTTATGGTCAGTCAAAAGATATTGCAAACGGTATCCGGAACTCGATGGAATCTAACTGGCAGTTAAACCAGGCGCTTAACCCAAATAACCCAGGTTTGGCTTATTCTAACTTCGATATCCGCAACAGGATTATCTCTACCATCAATTATAGGTTAGATTGGGCTAAAAACGGTAAATACGTTTCTAACTTCTCTTTGTTCTTCAGTGGTCAATCAGGTTCTCCTTATTCATTGGGTTTGGTGAACAGTACAATCAATGGAACCGGACAAACCGTAAGTTTAATGTATGTTCCGGCAGCTGGCGAAACACAGAAATTTTTTGCCAATACAGCTGATGGAATTGCACAGGCAGCAGCGTTTGATAGCTACATCAATAGTGATAAATACCTAAGCAGCCGTCGTGGCAATTTTACAGAACGTAACGGCGCACGTACCCCTTGGAATGTACAGGCTGATTTCCGTTTCTCTCAGGATATTCAGGTTGCAAAAGGAAAACATCCACACATACTTACTTTAACTTACGATATCATTAACCTGACTAATTTGGTAAATAAAGATTGGGGTATTCAGTATTTTTCTCCTAATACATTCAACTCGATGGCTAGTATGGGTATCAAAGTTGGAACTGCGGGAACACCAACCGCTTACCCGGTTTATACTTTTGCACAAAAAGATGTAACCTCTTATTCAAAAGATTTCTTTGCCTCACGTTACCAGATGCAATTGGGATTGAGATATAGCTTCTAATCTTTTTTTAAAATAAATATATATAGCGGTCTGGCCTAAATAAGGTCAGGCCGTTTTTTTTGGAAAGCGGTTTTTGGGCTATGAACTAAGTTCACCCTACCTACCTATAATTCGACTATTCCATGTTTTACAGCATAAAGCGCAAGGGCCACTCTGCTTTTAACACCACATTTCTGAAAAAGCGATTCACGGTACCCGTCAATTGTCTTCGGACTCAAAAACATTTTTCCAGCTATTTGTTGGTAAGTCATGTCACTACATACATATTGTAAAAAATCACGATCCTTTTGTGATAGGAAACTACTTGGTTTATCGTGCAACATGTTTTTTTTGTCATCTCCTTCAAGTGGTGTATAAGACTGGGAAATGATTGCCGATGCAAAATCGGAATAATAATATCCATTATGCAAAATGGCTTCAAGAGCCATGTGCATGTCTTCAACTTCAATATCTTTTGATAGATATCCTTTGACTTTAAGTCTGAGCATCCTAAGCACTGCTTCTTCGGTTTCAAACATGGATATTACGAGTATATTAATAGAAGGATAAATTCTTTGCAGCCATTCTATAGCCTCATATCCATTCATATCCGGCATGTCAATGTCCATTAGAATGATGTCGGGCAACTCGTCTTTTTTTAGTTTTTCTTTTAAATCCAATCCGCTCTCTGCCTCGAATAGGATGTTATATTTTTTGTCTGTATCACCAAGATTGATAAGCTTGATCAGACCCTTTCGAAAAAGATTGTGATCGTCTACTACTCCAAGGTTAATAGTATTTCTGTCCTTTAGTATATTCATTGATTGGAATTGTAATTGTAACATTTGTTCCATGCCCTATTGTACTTTTAATATCAACATTGGCGTCAATAAGATGGGCTCTTTTTCTAATATTGGGTAACCCGGTACTTTCTTTCTGTGCCCGTTGGCTATCCGACTCTTCAATGTCAAAGCCAATACCGTCATCGATTATTTCCAGTCTAAAAAGGTTTTTGGAATAGATCAGGTTAGCTGTTATCGTTTTAGCCTGTGCATATTGAATTACGTTATTTAAAACTTCCTGGCACAGTCGGAATAATATGATTTCATGTTCGGGGCGCAAGCGGAATTCTTCACCTGTTTTTGATGAAGTGACCGTAAATTTTTTTGTTTTAATTAACCTTTTAAGTTCATTGTCCAAAGCTTTTGAAAAACCAATGTGAATAATATGATCGGTGTTTAAGCTTGCACTTAATGCCTTTAATTCTGATAATAATTGTTTCGCTAAAGATTTTGTTTCCGAGATATTATCTTTCATAGTATCCGTGCTTTGCGGTAGTATTTCTGAAAGGTTGATATTGATTAAGGAAACCAGGTGGCTGAAGTTGGCGTGAAGCTCTTTTGAGATATGATCGAGTGTTTGCTCCTGGATCTCTAGTTTAGAGAGCAGTAATGTTTGATTAAAGGTTTCCCTTAGTTCTAATACTTCTTTTTGATGGAGAAATCGTTTTTTCTGGTATAGGAAAAGGAAATAGATAATTACGCTTGAAAAAAGTAATAGTAAAACCGTCGAGACAATTATGGTAATTGCACTTACTTCTGATGATGTGGGATGCATAAGAAAGCGATTAAGAAAAATGAATACATGATAATATTTAGGGCCTGATTAATGTTAAGGAGTGAAAGTGCCAGCGTAACGTATTCTTTATTAAGGTAGTTTAAGAAAATAAAATAGGGGAGGGTTCCTGCATGATAAATGAAAATACCTAAAGATATCCATATCATTGGCTGAACACTCAATTGTACAATTTTTTTATCTTTTAATATCTGATTAAAAAACATAAATGCCAGGATAATTGAAGTTAAGTGCAGAAGAACGATTGAATATGTATTTACCCGATCGGGCATTTGAATAAAGAAATAATTAATGATAAAGAAGCACAAAAGGGGAATGGATAAGTGTTTTATAATTTTTTTTATCCTTTTGCTGTGTAAAACCTGGTAATAAATCAATAGCGTAAAAATTAACCGGACGGTAAGAAACCCGCAATAAATAAATAAATTAGACCTGGAATAGTTCCAGTAGGCAGTTTGATATAATTGCCATTTCCATAATATGGCAAATATTTCAACGGCCAAAGTAAGTAGTAAAAATATAGAAAACAGTAAATATGGCCGAAACGTTGCCAGCCTAAAGCTTTTTAGGCTGGCAATTGTACTCAGCATTAAAGGAATAAGGTATATGTAAATGTTATTCAATAGTTTATGCATTTACTAATATACAATATTACTTGTGATCGGTATTTAATCTTCAAGGCTGCTTTCGTCGCATGCAGGAGGGCATGGCGAACCAAAATTAAAATTTCTTTCACTTGAATCATTTGCCGAAAATTCGCGTGTTATGGAAATTCTTGCCTCAAAACCTGGTTGTTCTTCCAAAAATACATTAATGTGACGTACAGAATCTCCAACGAATTCTTCTCTGGTAACTGTCATTAAAATACATTGCTGACCTGCAAAAGACGGATGCTGCGCATCATAAGAGCCGAAATATAATCGTAGTCCGTCGCCGTTGACATATTCTATTTCAGCTAAAAGCTTGGCTATATGGTCTTTTGTGTACCAAATACTTTTTGTTTCGGGTTTGCCAATGGCCTTGCTGAGTAAGGGTAACTTGTTTTTTTGATAGTCGGCTACACGGTTTTTTAGTACGGCTTTGCTAACAAAAAAGAGTGGCAGTGGTTGAGGGGGGTACTTGTTCATAAATTTTTAACGTTGGAAATGTTTTATGGTGCTAAACTATGTTGAAAATCAGTGTTTTAAAATTTTTAGAACGTATACAGGATTAATCCCCCTTATTTTTCATAACCAATAGGAATTATCCTGTGCTTAATAAAGGGATTTATCCCTGATATGGGAAACTCCCTTTTTACAATAGATTTTACTCTCAATATTTGAGCAAGAAATAGCAAAAACCTCTGATTAATCAAATTTAAAACTCATATAAAGTTAAATTTATGAAAGGTGCATTATTAGTAGGAATAGATGATTATCACGGCGGAAATCAGCTTAAAGGATGTGTAAATGATGCTACAGCTCTGGCAGATTTGTTGGCAAAAAATGAAGATGGTACAAGCAATTTTCAGATTGAACTCCAAAATAATATTAAAACAAAGGGCGAATTAAAAAAAGCAGTAACGAGGCTTTTCCATTCCGATTTGAACGTTGCACTTTTTTATTTCGCAGGGCATGGATGTACTACAGATATTGGCGGATATATTGTTACGCCTGATTACGGGAGTTACGATGAAGGAATATCGATGGATGAACTATTGTCTTTATGCAATTATTCACCAATAAAAGAGAAGATAATTGTTTTAGATTGCTGCTATTCAGGGCATATTGGTAGCCCGCATTTGTTGGGAGGTAAAGCTACCTACCTTGGTAACGGTGTTACCGTATTAACTGCATCAGGAATGTCCGAAACATCTGTTGAAAGTGGTGGCCACGGGCTGTTTACACTGCTGCTGTTAAAAGCTTTAGAGGGTGGTGCCGCTGATATTGTAGGAAATATTACTATCGGGAGCATTTATGCATACATTGATCGGTCTCTGGGATTTTGGCAGCAACGTCCTCAATTTAAAACCAATGTTAGCAGGTTTATGCCGCTACGCACTACATACCCCTCTATACAGCCCCTAACAGTATTGAACACGATAACCGAATTCTTTGCCGAACCTGAATCTGTGTTTCAGCTTGACCCTTCTTACGAATACAGCAATACGGGTGTTGCTATTGAAGCAAATGTCCAAATATTTAAGAAACTCCAAAAAATGCAAGGTGTTGGTTTGGTTATTCCACATGATGAGGAGCATTTGTATTGGGCGGCTCAAAACTCCAAGGGCTGTAAGTTAACCGTCTTAGGGAAGCATTACTGGAAATTGGTAAAAGAGAATAGAATATAAACATTTTTAATCATTTAAATTAACTATTATGAGTACCGGACACTACATTAAGGGAGTAAAAGATCATGTTGATGGTTTACCCAAAATCCCACCTAAAAATCCGTTTTTATCTGCCGTTGTTGGCTTTTTTTTTGGGCCGATTGGCATAGGTATTTATTTTAAAAGCTTCACGGATTTTTTCTGGTGCTTCGTATTTCTTATTGGCCTCTTTATTTTAATACCTGGTTTAGGTATTGTGCCAGGATGGTTATTCTCTGCAGTTTACGGAGGCTATAGGGCCCACAGTTCCAATCAAAAATAATCATTATTCTAAAACCACCCGAACTTTAAGATATGGATTTTAAACCAAGAATATTTATAGGTAATTCTACAGAAAATGTTAGGGTTGTAAAAAAAATTAAACAGGGCCTGACAGACATTGCCGAATGTGTATCCTGGGATGATGCATTTGATTTAGGTGTTAGTGCATTTGATAACCTGATTTCTCAGATCGCATTTTACGACTATGCTATTTTAATAGCCATGGGCGATGATCTCATCCTTTCCAGAGAAAAATTATCAGTAGGAGCAAGAGATAATGTGCTTTTTGAGTTTGGCCTTTTTGCCGGGGGATTAGGAAGATCGAGGGTTTTTTATGTAACTGAAGAGAGAATTAAAGTTCCAACTGATTTGGTTGGTATATCCCTGCCGTTAATTCCAAATGAATCATCTGCCGGTTTCGAGGATGCATTAAATGATTGTATAGCGAAAATACGAAAACACATCATCAGCAGGGAGAAAACATTCGATATCGGTTTTCTGCCATCAACTGTACTTGCATACGGTTATTTTACAAATTTCATAGAACCTACAGTAAAGCGTTTGCTTGAGGATAAAAAAAAAGGTAAAGTATTTCATCTCTTAAACAAAAAGGCCTTTAAAATATTGTTGTTAAAATTCACCATTCTGCTTCCAGATGATCTTGGTGATAATATGTTTAATAAAGTTCAATCCAAAAGGCTGAAAGATAGCTGGCAAAAAATGAAGGTGAAATCAAAAGATGTAAGAGATTACGATTTTTCAGTTGATGTTTCTAAAGCTGTTGATGGTGAGCTGCACGTGGTAGATATACCTTTTACATTAAACTCACTTTATAAAGCTATTGAGCTCTACTCTTCAAAATCGCATATAGGTAAAGATTTAAAAGAAAATTTATTAACCCACCGCGAAATTTTGAATTTTAAAAAGACACTCGAATACCTGATCAAAACCCATGCGATAACCAATGGTATTGTAGAGGTTGAGGTTGTTGAGATCTGATTTGCCAGAAAGAGCAATAACGCTGTTGCACTGCTTATGATGGTTTTGCAACTGCCATCAAGAAACTATTTCTGCTTAACCCCGATCTAAAATAACAATTAAAGTAAACCAATAAACTAAAATACGATGAAATTAAAATACACTTATCCGGTTTTAATATGTCTAATACTATTAAATATTGTTAGCTGTAAAAAAAGGAACAGAGAAGACGAAGCCCAAAGCTCGAATAATAAAATTGTTAAAGAGCTTCATTTGGGTGATAGTGTGAAAGTAAATTTTCCTGATGGTTCTATAAACTCTTTAGATATTTCGCTCAAAATTGTTAAAGATGAAGAAAGAGAAGCATTGTTTAACGAAATGGCATGGTTGTTTGATGTTGAACATTATTGGCCATATACTATTGTTTTAGATTTAGGGAAAAATCAGGCACTGGATGATAATATATCGATGGAAGTTAAAATTTCCGATAGATTTAAAAAGTTAAAGAAAACAACGTCCGGATTTGAAGTTTTCGCCCAGATATATCAGGATAATGCAAATGAAACTTTGGATAATTTTCAGATTATTCCTTCCAAATATAATCCGGAAACAGGGACTATTCTGTTGGAAATGCCCAGGTACTTATTCACAGATAAAAGAAGTAAAAACAAAACTTTTGAAGCAATAATTATGATTGGCATTAGCCCAGGCGAGAATCCCGCATTTTCAGTGCTGCAAAAAAATGCTAAAGCATTAACTGCTTCAGCGGCAACTTCAAAAACTTCATTAATGGATTGCGAAGCTTCACCAATATCCTGCCCCTTAGGTTTATTGGATAAGTGTAGTGAGTTACTGGCGCAGGCCGATGCGGATGATTTGTTTGGTGTACGTGTCCATCCCGTGCTTAAATATAAAAAGCAACATAATGGTATCGATTTTAAAGTAAAAGAAGGCACTCCGATTTATGCAGTAAGATCAGGAAAAATAAAAGTTTCACAGTTTTCTAATACTGCAGGTAATTTCATAGAAATTATGCATGATAATGGCAATAAATCAAGATACCTGCATCTTTCGGAGTTATTGGTTAAACCCGGACAGGATGTTTTAGCTGGCCAGTTAATAGGAGTATCGGGTAAAACAGGTAGGGTTACGGGGGCCCATCTACATTTCGAATTTTATACTAACAGTAGTCTAAATAATAAAAAAGGACCAGTTGATCCTTTCCCGTGTTTGCAAGAACAAAATGCGGCTGGAAGTATCACCGTTCGCGATAACGGTAACTGGGCGGATGATGCATTTGAAGTTTTTTTAGATGGTGTTTCTATTGGCAAAACTGATATTGGTGCAGCAAATTCGATAGCCATGAATAATTTAAGGCCTGGTAAGAAATCACTTACATTAAAATGTGTTATTGCACCAGATAATGAAGGAACCTATGAAATTATATTAGATGATGGCTTGAAATTTTCCGATGGTAGCGAAAGGAAGTCGGGTATTCTTCAGCAGTCAAAATCTATTACCTGGGAGATTATAATTCCAACTGTTATTAAAACAAAGAGCAACATAAGCCTAATGAAACGTAATGATGTAAAAGAAGGGCGCTGATCATCTAATGAAATTTAAGTTTTTTTAATACTTCAGTTTAATTGAATTAAACTTAAAGTAAGTTCATTCGTCAAACCACTACACACAGCGTAAAGCTTGATTTATTTTTCACTTAAAAAGGTTAGGTTATGAAAAAGATTGTAAATGCGTTGCTCTTATTGGTTTTGGCCTTAAATTTTAGTGCATGCGTAGTAAGCGCACGTGCGCCACGTGCCCACTGGGTACCCGGTTATTATGTTGTTGGTCCTTACGGTGGTCGCCATTGGGTGCATGGTCATTATCGCTAAAACTTCTATCGGTCGGTATCTTACCGACCGATTTTATTATGTTGTATTATTGCTCACTTTTGCCGGGGCTTATCTCTGTTTTCTCTGTGGTGAAAAGAATGCCTTTATCTGACTATTTAAGGTGTAACTAATGTGATGTTTCATTTATATTATTGGAATAAAATAATACATTGGCGCTATTAATATCTATTTTAACCATGCAGGAAGAAATTCTTTTATAAATAAGCGGAAAAATCAAAGAAAGACGTAAAGAACTGGGCATTACTGTTCAGGAACTTGCAGATAAGGCAGAAGTAAGTAAAGGCCTTATTTCTCAGATCGAAAACAGCAGGACCATCCCATCGCTTATGGTGTTGATGGATATTATTAAGAGCCTGGAAATTGATTTAAACAGCTTTTTTAAAGACATTAATTTTCATAAAAAGATGCTCCTGTGCTGGTAAAACGGAAGGCCAATTACCAGAAGTTCGAAAAAGAACAGGCTGTTGGCTTTAACTACTCGCGTATTTTAACCAAGAACATCAAATTTTCTACAGCGTATACATCGCCTCAGATGATGATGAATGCACCTTGATCCACGAGCTGAAAGCGCATTACGATACCATTGGTTACGAAACAGAATTGCTCAATCAGGCTGCTGTTTTAAAAAAAATATCCGGCCATTAAATCATCTTATGCCAAAGAGGCCATATTTTTTCCGCAGGAAATCAGCGTAGCACCCGATCAGATGATCTACCGTTTGCACCAGTATATGCAGACAAAATTCGAAAAGTACACGCTTAAATATAATAGTCCGGTTACCGCATGCGAAACCAAAGGCACCGGGGTAGAAGTGGGGCTGAAAAACAATGCCGAGCTTTTTACGGCCGAGAAAGCCATTGTCTGCAATGGTTATGAGTTTAAATTGCTGTACCCCGAACTGTTTAGCGAAAGAGGCATTGTGGTGAGCAAATTACAGATGATGCGCAGCATCCCGATGCCCGATGTAGCATTGGAAGGCAACATTTTAACAGGTTTAACTACCCGCCGTTACGAGAGTTTTGAGCACTATTGCCCTTCATTTAAAAGCATTAAAACACCTGAACATTACGAAGAATTGAAAAAATGGGGGATCCATATCCTGTTTAAAAAAGCAGCGGATAATACCATCATCATCGGCGATTCGCATGTTTATGCCGATGTAAACCATTTTGATGATTTGGGTTTCGATTTAAGTTATCACATTAACGAACTGATGCTGGATGAAGCAGCCAGAATTGTTGATTTCGACGTACGTAAACTGCAAAGTACCTGAGCAGGATTTTATCCACAACATTCTACTAAACATATTGTAGCCTACGACCTGGATGACCGTATCCACATCCGTACGGCCATTGGTGGTAAAGGAATGACGGCTAGTGCCGGTTATGCCGCAGAAAGCATCAAGGAAATATTCAGTTAGTTTAATTTGCAGTTGAGCAAATAATACTTCTTTAAAAAACATAATAATTTCTTAACACAGTTGATCATTAGCGTATTGTAACAATTGCTAATTTTATCTACTGTGTTTTTAGTTAATAGTCTATCACCTTAAACCTTATCCTATTGAGAAAATCAGCATAAAAAGTATCACATCTACTATCTATCACCATTAACATTTAATCCTATGAAAAAAAAACATCTATTAACGCTTGCGTTAGCGCTAGCCGGCGTGACATTTTTCAACGCGTGTAAAAAATCGCAATTGGAAAAAAGTCCACAGGAAAACACTCCTAAAGGGCCAAAAGGTTACATTTCGCAATTTAAAGGGGCAAAACGCTTACCTACAGAAGTGATCAAGGTTAACGTATCCGATACCAGAACGATAGCCGAAATACTAGAGCAGAAAAAGCAGAATACGGTTGAGGTGCTCAGAGACAGTGTATGGGCGAGTGGAAATGGTAAAACACTTTTTCTACAGTCTACAGAGATGCCAGCTGTTTTTGATAACATCCGTCGTCAGGTTTACCTTGGTGCGATAATCAAAGCCGAAAATGCTGGTAACCCTTCCAACTTCTTGCCCGTTTTTGTTACTGCGGCAGAGCGGAACCCGATTACCATTTATGCTTCATTTCCTACCGATAGCATTTCTAAAACACTTGCTTCTCCTAGTCCAACTGCCGAAAGGGCCTATCTTCAGGCTGCGCTAAAAGTGGGTAGCGGCCAACAGCTTTCTTCTTTCAGGTATGAAATGGAATCGTTCAAAAGATACGAGGAACTAAAACTGTCATTTGGAGCAAACGTCTCAGTTGCAGGTTTGTTCAAACTTGATATCAAAGATTCTACTGCACTATCAAACAATAAAACCAGGGTACGTGCTGAATTTACGCAGGAGAATTTTTCTGTCAACCTGGAGCCGCCTATCGACAAACCTTTCTTAAAAGATCCTATTGATAAAAGCAAATTTGGCCAATACGATCCATTAATCGTTAGTTCGATAACTTATGGTAGAAAGGGAATTATGACAGTAGAGTCTGATTCCAGTTTCAAATCTGTTACCAGCAGTATAAAAGCGGTATTCAATTTACCGTTGCCTGTTCTTAAAGATTCGTTGAATATTTCAGCACACCTTACAAAAAGCCAGATCGACGTATTGAACAACGCAAAGATCAGTATCTATATCATTGGTGCCGAAGGTAAAGATCTGGCCAAAATCATACAGGGGATTCCCGGTTTTGCACAGATCATTGCTGGTGGAGGCGAATTCTCATGGCAGGCTCCAGGTGTTCCGCTTTACTACACGCTTAACTACCTGAGCGATTTCAGTACTTATTGGAATAAATTTCAGGTACAGGTACATAGTAACTAAAAAACAGAATATTTACGAGTAGATGATGAATAAACAGGAGGCTATCTGGCTTTGCCAGGCAGCCTCATTGTTGTTTAACCCAAATCTGAAATATATGTACAACAATAAATTCATACTGTTGCTAAGCCTTGCTATATGCCTGCTTTCCTGTAAAAAAGATATTGATCGCGCTGAAACTCTAACCGAAAATACCCAACTGAAAAAAGGCCTGCCCTTATCTTCGGTATATGGTAATCTTAAAATAGAACCTTTGAGCATGATCACGATTGAAGGCGGCCGAAACAAGGAACTAAAGGATTTTCTAGACAGAGCAAAACAGAATACCACTACTTTTTTGAGAGACAGCAGCTGGACTGATGGTTTTTCCAAAATATACCAGTCTGATGAAATGGTGGTAACCCCAGATAACGAATCGTATGTTTATCCTGGTTCGATTATTAAGAGTGCCTCGGTAGCCAGTGGAAATTTTTCGCCCTTAAAAGGTTATGTAAAACTTCCTATCGATATTTTGGCCTCTTTCCCATCTGATAAGGCTGCAGGTAAAATCGATACACCGTCGCTTTCTAAAACAAGGGTTTTTTTAAGAAATGCACTGATGGATCCTTTCTTTTCGGGCAGGCAGCTGGAAGATTTCTCTTATACATCTTCGTTTTTCAATTCTTATGAAGAATCCAAGCTCTCTTTTGGCTATAACTTGAACGAAAAAAGACTATTCTCTTCGGTAAATAGCTCCTTTAATTCTGCAAATTCCAGAACTTCTTATTCAACCGGGCTGATACTGACCTACCTGGTTAAGAATTTTACCTTGGCCATGCCTTCCGATCCTGTTACAGGTCAGCTGATCGATTACACAAGAACACCTTCAAGTGTATATGAAGGCGTTTCTCCTGTGTATATCAATTCGGTAACCTATGGCCGTTTCGGTTTTCTGATGATCGAAACCAACTCCAACAGCGCTGCAACCAAAACGGCATTTGAAAAGGTGGTGAAGAAAATATTCAAAAAAACAACGGAAACATTCACCTTTGAAGAAGAGAGTATATTCAATTCCAGCAGGCTAACCGTATACCTGATGGGAAGTAATGGAGGGGCCGTAACCCAGCTAATCAACAATCCCGGAAGTTATGATGGCCTTTCAAATTTCATCAGCGAAAGCCTGGGCGAATTTACAGCAAACGATCCGGGCGTGCCGGTTCAGTTTACCTTAAAATACCTGAAAGACAATTCGCCCTACAGACCCATATTCAAGGTTGATTATTACTATTAACAGTTATTATGGAAAAATTTAACATTCCGCTCCGTTTTATCGCAAAAAATGCCAGTTCTGTTATGGTGTTGATGTGCTGTTCGACCTTGTTTTTCTCCTGTAAAAAAGATCCGTCAGATCCACCTGTCGAAACCCAGGTAGAAGTTAGAAAAGAAAAGATCATGAGCAATCTAGATTCGCTCTATGCCTATGCGCAACAAATCTACCTATGGAACAGCGAACTCCCGGCTGGTAAGGACTTTAAGCCAGCCAGATTTTATGACGGGGCAGCGGGTAATGAAATCGATATTTACAAAAATGAAATATTTGCGCTAAGCAGGTTTGCGATAAATCCTTCCAATAACAAGCCTTTCGAATATAATGCAAACGCTGCCGGGATTCCCAAATATTCATCATTGATTGAGACAGGTTCTGCCGGTACAGTACCCAGATACAATAGTGACGATAATGGCTTCGGTCTGGCATTTGTGGGTACTTCGGATGGTATCAGGATATTATATGTTGACATGAATGCTCCCGCCTGGCAGGCAGGGCTAAGGCGTGGACAAAAGGTAGTTAGCATCAATAATGAAAAAGCAGTTGCCTCAACGGGCTATTATAGCTATATATCTTCTGCACTGAATGGCGGTGGCCTGTCTGTAGTTATCGAGACCTTGGAGAACAATCTTGCGGTTAACAGAACAATACAGCTTAAAAAACAGTATTTCGTACCCAGTCCCGTACTGAAAAGTTCGGTACTGAATGTTGAAAGCAAAAAAATTGGCTATATCGCTTACAAAAGCTTTACCGACGAGGAAAATACCAGACAATTTCTCGGTCCGGTACTGAACCAGTTTGCTGCAAACGGAATATCGGAACTGATTGTAGACTTACGTTATAATACCGGGGGATACCAAAATACTTGCAGGTACCTTGCAAATTGTATAGCCCCCCAGTCTGCTGATGGAAAACTGATGTTTACGGAATACTACAACAGCCAAATGCAGGAGGGAAAAGCTGATCTTCTTGCCAACCAGCCGATATTGGGTTTTGATAACAGGCCTGTTTATATTAATGGGCAGATGGCCACGTTGCACGATATTGATTATAGTCCTGCTGCAAACAGGAATAATTTTGAGATCGAGGGAAATGCACTGCACCTGGAAAAAGTAAGTTTTATCGTTAGCAGTCAAACAGCATCGGCAAGCGAGCTTCTGATCAATGTATTAAAGCCTTACCTAAAGGTTCAGCTGGTGGGTGTATCTGCTGATGGTTCGGGCAATGTAAGTACTTACGGAAAGCCTGTGGGTTTTTTTGATATAAAAATAGATCGTTACAAAGTTTATCTTGCGATGTACCAGACCAGGAATGCCAATGGTGAAGGCGACTTTTTTGATGGTTTGCCTGCTGGTATTTCAACCATGGATGATGTAACGGTCGACTTTGCCGATATTGCCGATCCTGCAGTTAAAGCCATCGTTTCTCCTACGACAAAATCATCAGGTAGCGCAATTAAGAAATTGGGAACAGTTAAACAGGTTCCTGCAGGCGGAACCGTAGAAAGCCCAAAGATTAAGAAATACATCGGACTTTCTTCTACTGGAGAAGGGCTGATAAAAACATACAGTGATTTTAAACTTAAAAGAAATTAACAATGAAAAAAATCAATATTTTATCAGGAGTCATGCTCCTGATCCTCTTTATTGCATCGGGTTGCCGCAAAATGGAATCGGATGCATTGTTTAGCGCTGCTTCAAAAGATTTTAAGAGCCTAAAAAAATCTGTTCTTAGCCCTTTTAGCGTTAAAAATAATGAATATTCCAACCTTGGAAGTTTGGGCGCGGTACTGGAAAGGCGTAAAATGGATGGCGGTAGTTTCGACGGGCCTCCATTAATCGCTGGCACTTACCGCACTGGCGAACTGGTTAGTGATTTTGGTGCTGATCCGAATAAAGTAATGTTCGTGGAATCATTCAAATCAAATGTTTTTGTAATATCCCCAGAAATGGGACTGAACATTTTTCCGGGCGCCATAATGAATGGCAACAGCATACGCGCCGATGTTTTTGCCCCAAGTATCATTCCGAATATCTCGGCTAATATCCGTCCCGTTAACCTGTCAACCAGTTTGCCCGTAAGTGGAACAAAAGTAGCCAAAACGGTAATGGCCAGGCCAAGCAGCGATAGGGCATTTGTAAGGGCTGCGCTTAAAGATCTTAACGACCTTAATCCAGGAAGAATTGGTGCAGCAAGGCTCCAGTTCGAAATGACATCATTCTCTAATTACGATATGATCAAAACCCTTTATGGTTACAATAAAAACCTTGATCTTTTTCTCTACAAACAGGGAAACACAACCACTGGGGGTTCTCAGTCAGTTACCCGTAGCACAGGCTTCATTCTAAAATTTTATCAGCAGAATTTTACAGTAGATGTCGATGTTCCTTCAGATTATAACGAACTTTTTGATCCTACCGGACTTGATACCGCTACCGTATTCGGCGGTAAAAGCCCATATTATGTTAGTAGCGTAACCTATGGAAGGATGGGCATTATGACTATTGAATCCAATAGTGACTCCGCTTCGGTTTATAATGCGATAACCAAGCAGATCGGAATACTGCAGGGGCTGGTGGGGATAGGTACTTCGCTTAGTGATTCGGAAAAACAGATCCTCGAAAGTTCTGAGATTAAATATGCCATAACAGGGCCAAACGGGGATAAAAATGTAAGCGATCTGAAAACCATCAGCAGCCTGGCAGGTTTTGTAGAGGTACTTTCTTCAAATTCGACTTATTCAATGGACGATCCCGGGGTTCCAATCAGTTTCAGGTTAAGGTACCTTGTTGATGATACTAATGTAGAAGCGCCATTTGAAATCAATTATGGGCCATTTAATAAACCTTACGCCAGGATCGAATATAGGAATATTGTTGCAGGACAAAACAATGCCTATTCTTACCATACCTCCGATATCACCCTGGTATGCTATCCTACTCAAGATTGCATCCCGGGAACAGAGGTTCCTCCTTTGAATTTTATTTCCTTTGCCTGGAATTTTACCTCGAAGATAAGTAGGGGAAAAAAAGGCGATCCAGTGACCCCGATTATCCATTCCCGGCAGGATGTGGTTAGAAATTCAAAAAACAGATCACTTCTTCTCATCCATTCAGGTGAATATAAGCATCAGCAGAATTTTGCAGGAGATGACAGGGAACAGTATGAGGAAGATTACAGCCTGTTATCCGGAAAGGGATACTATGCACTGCCAAGCAAATATTTTTAGGAGGAAAAATATGTAAGTTAAATACCTTTTAGGGTGGCTTTTTGATTATGCCCGGCAATTTACTCTGGAAATATTTTTTTTAACTGGTTAATTATTAGTGTGTTTTAATAATTCTTTAATGTTTTTTTGCATAAATAATTTAAAAGCGCTAATATTGCACTCCCAAAACAAACAAGCTTTATTGTGCCGAAAAGTACAATGCAGCCCGTTTTCGGAAACAACCAGCACTCCTTCTTAGCTCAGCTGGTTAGAGCATCTGACTGTTAATCAGAGGGTCGCTGGTTCGAGCCCAGCAGAGGGAGCCAAATAGGGCAAGCACGGTAAAACGGTCGCTTGCCCTTCTTTTTTTATCGCTTATTTCGCTGTAAAATCAGCTTAGATCATGGGAGCGTTTAATACATTACACTTTTTATTTGGCTTAAACTTCTCAAACTCCCCCAATTTTTTTGCCTGATCAGGGGCTTTTTATGTGCTGGGCTGATTGCTTAGAAATAAAGTATATTTGTTAATCAAATAAATCCATCGCAACAAGCTAACAAAGCATTAAAAAAATAACAATGAGAAAAAGACCATTTACGGTAACCATCCTTTCTATCTTACTATTTCTTTCTTTTAAAATTAATGCACAAATGCCTTTTACCACGAACGCCAGCGGGCATATCATCATTAAGGCAAAAATAAATAATGTGGAGGGGAATTTTATTCTGGATACCGGAGCAGGGCTTAATGCTATTTTTACTAAATTTTCTCAAAAACTCAAGAATGAAAAAACCGGTAATTTTTTCGTCGGGCACAGAGCGACAGGAGAAGAGTTGAACCTTGATTTGTATAATGCGACAGGGTTTGAAATGAATAACAGAAAGTTTAAAGATCAGCAATACGCCATTGTTGATTTAGATTTTGGGGATATTGATGGAATTATTTCGCTGCAACCCTTCATCAACACACCGCTTACGATTGATTATCTCAACAAAAAGATTGTTTTTGATAAAGTAACAAAAAATGAAAAAAGCATCGATATTCAGATAGCAGATTATGCGGGCAGAGCCCTTGATATTTTTACATATATAAAATTGAACAATACTTTGAAAATCCAGACATTATTGGATAGTGGTGCCGGAAAAAAATCATTTTGGTTCAGTTCAAAGTTAATGGAACCCTTGGCCCTAAATAAAGCAGATTTTAAAGCAGTTCCTGTAAAAAGCGATTTTAAGAAGGAGAATAATTATTATATCGGTAAGCTTTCCGAATTAAATACAGTGAATAATCTGCGTAAGGTGGAAGGGCTTGATGTTGCATTTGTTGACGGACTGATTTACGAAGGTAAGACCAGTATAGATTGGTTGGGAAATGTGTTGACCATTGACATTGCCAAAAAGAAAATATTTATCGCCGAATAAAAAGTGGATAGATTTGCTCTAGAAAATAGTCGGGTTTGTTTGTTTATGGGATTTCTCTTAACACTGAAAAAGTTTTGTCGATTTTCGTTAGCAGCTGATGTTTGTTGCGGTCTTTTCGAAAAAAGTGGTCAGCCGTGGGTAGAAGTGCTCAAAGGTCGGGTAGGACGCTCTTGAGGTTTCATATTCACCAAGTAATTGTACCAGGTCTTCCATCCATGTAAAACCTTTTTCTCTTTGTTTGGCGATCTCGTTGTTGATTTCCTTCTGACTTTGTTTATGGTCTATGATATAACGAACGACGGAGGCGCGTACCAGGGATTCATTGATCAGGCTGTGCCAGTCCTCGCAGCCCTCTAGTTTCATCTCTTTGCGTCTAGCTGCCAATAGAATTTCTCCGGATGCACTAAGCATAGAATCGATCCTTGGGCTTTGCTCAAGGATATGGTCGATGAAGGAGTGATTGAACTCATGGATAAGGTCGCTGAGGTAGGTTTCCCTTGCGAAAAGCGGGGTGCCGTCAGCGGTGAAGGTCCATGAGCCCATGATGGCGTAGACCCTTCGTTTACTTCCGATTGGCGTAACGCTGGGGCCGTAGTTCGCCCCGCCGTCGCCAAGTCCGATGGCTACCCTATAATCGACCTGGTGGTCACCATAATAGTCAAGGTACCATTGCTGGTCGAATCCATCCATTGATTGGTCGAAGTCCCTCGTGGCCTGGGTGTAGCGTTTTTTATGGGCTCTAAAGAACAGGTTGAAACCGGAGCAGCGGTAAAAGCTGTTCACGAGCCCGATGAACTTTTCGGCATCAGCAGGATCCCATTTTCCGATGAGGTTACTTTTTTGCTCAGGGATTATGGTGAAGCCGTTTTTCGACTTTTTTAAGTGTACGGCAAGGAACATCACTTTTGAGAAGCCCATGTTCTTTTCTGTTGCAAGTTCCTTTGCAAAGCTAATCACAGGGTCGTTGTTGTAAAGGGCAAAATGTGCATTGATGTCGGCGATATAATGCTTTGCGAATTTCATGTTGTACTCGGGGTTTCCCGCAAGCCGGAAGATGATACTGAACAGTTCCACACGCTCATCGATGGTCGACCTTACGGGCGTCTTGGCCATTGCGAAGGTAGTGGTAAAAAGGGCTAAGGCGATCAGGATCTTCTTCATGTGTATGGTATATCTGAGTCAAAGCTAGTGAAATAAGCGAGGCCATTGTGCAACATTTTGACTGTTGTTAAGGTGGGCCTGAATTGTTTTTCCTTATTCAACAGGATTGTTTTTATAGGAAAGCATTTCTTCCAAGATTACCGGTCTTGCAATCGATTTGTTTATTGATTATTTGAAAAAGAATATTCCTACATGAACTCAGTTGGGGCCTTTCCGAACTTTTTCTTAAAAGAATGGGAGAAGTGCGATAAACTTTCAAAGCCCAGGTCGAGGTAGATAGCTGATGGCTTTTGATGTTTAGCTTCGATGAGGTGTTTAGCCTCATTTAGCCGTTTTTCCTGAAGCCAGTGACGGGGTGGAGCACCGAATGTCTTCATAAAATCCCTTTTAAAGGCCGCCAGGCTGCGACCTGTTAATTGTGCAAACTTTTCGACAGGGACATTGAAATGAAAATTATGCAGCATAAATTTTTCCAGGTCGATCTTATAAGGTTCTGAAAAATCAAATAAAAAATTAAGTAACACCGGCATGGCAAGCATCAGCAATTTGACGCCTTCCTTTACCTTCAGGATGCCCATTTCGTCGGTCATCTCTGCGCCGGAACTACGTGCATATGGAACAATGGATTGAAAATAACCCTGCAGGAATTCATTAGAAGGAATTAAAATATTTGGCGGACCAACATATTTCTGGTCTGCTTTAAGCCTTTCTTCTAACACGATTCTGCGCAACAGATCTTCCTGCAGGGATATCACGATGGTTTCATAGTTTGCACCTGGCAGCGGTGTTTTGGTAATTGTACCCAGTTGATTTTTTCCGATCAGCAGCATTTCCCCTGCGGTCATTGAAATGGTTTGCGTAGAGGTTTCCAAGGTAAACTGCCCCGAGACCTGTAGGATCAAGGTATGGTGATTCCAAAAACATGCTTTCTCCTTCCGCTCTGCAGAAAGGTAAGAATAGAATATTACACCGGGAAGAATCTCTGCTGGACTGATCATTTAGCGTTGTAAATAAGTGCCGCCCTGGATAGCGCCTGTTGCAAAAGTAGTATTTAAAGTATTCATTTCTTCGGGCGTGAACACAATTTCCATCGCTGCAATATTTTCAGGTAAGCGCGATCTGCGGCTCATACTTACTAAGGGCATAATGTTGTCACCCTGCTCTTTTACCCAGGCTATCGCCACCTGCGTTGGTGTATAACCTTTATCGGTAGCCAGTTGCTTTAAAACTTCCACTTTTTCCAGGTTATGAACCAAACTTTCGCCCTGAAAACGAGAGAAGTGATTACGGTAATCGTTTTCGGCAACCGGGGCTTTCATTTCACCAGTTAATAAACCTTCGGCAGTATTAGCGAAAGCTACCACACCAATACCTAATGTTTTAGCCGCCGGAAGTAAGTCACTCTCTATCCCACGATCGGCTAATGAATACCCGATCTCCAATGCGCTTATTGGGTAGACGCTATTGGCTTTTCGAAGCTGGTCCGCTGTGATCTCTGATACACCAATGTGGCGAACTTTACCTTCTTTAACGAGGTCGGCTACTGTGCCGATGATGTCTTCTACCGGTACACTGTCATCCATCCGGCTGGGTTGGTATAAATCAATGGTTTCGATCCCTAAACGGGTTAGTGAGTAGTTTATAAAATTCTTAATGGCGATGGGACGCAGATCTAATCCCAGCCAATGTCCATTATGAAAAATCGCTCCGAATTTTACGCTAATAAACGCCTCATCACGTCTCCCTTTTATGGCTTTGCCCACCAGGATCTCATTATGACCAGCTCCGTAAAAGTCGCCGGTGTTCAAAAAATTAATGCCATTATCCAATGCTTCATGGATCGTAGCAATGCTTTCCCTTTCGTCGGGTGTAGATCCGCCCCAGATAGAGGACATGCGCATACAGCCCAGACCAAGTTTGGATATTAAAGGGCCATTTTGGCCTAGTTGAATTGTTGTGCTATTTTTCATGATTTAAAGGTCTGAATTTAAATCATGCGGAATTTGCCCGCATGGCTCATAATACATGCCTGTATGGCTCACGAAAACCTGGTTCCAGGTAATAATCCTGCATGTAGATATGCTAAACGGAAATGTAAGTAATGTAGGATATCTTAATTTTGTAAATAAGAGTTTATTCGCTACCAATCTTTACACAAACAAACCAGTTATCAGAATTTAAGGCAGACAAGTTTCACTTTTTGTAAAGGCTGTACCGTTTTCATAAGATATCGAGTCAGGTTTAGAGAATACCGCTTTGTTGCCTATAACTTTAACTTCGCCAGTTCCTTCAACGAAACCCGTTTGTGTTTTTTTGAATATAACCTCGCGTACAGAAGTAAGCCCTTCAGACTGAAAAGTATAGTCACCCTTTAAGATATTCCCATCAAAATGGCCATTGAAAGTGCCTTTAGAATCATCTTTCTCTGAAAAATTATAAATAATTGATCCTTCTATATCGTTTTTATTAACGGCGGTGATGGCGAGTTGAAAAGTGTCTTTATTGACCTTGTACAGATAACAGCCTTTTATAGAGGTTTCAGTGCTGTCTGCTGCGGCTTGGTTGCTAGCAGAACTATCTTGTTTAGATTGCGTACAGCTATACAGGCCGGTTAGCAATATGGATAGGGCAAATAAATTTTGTTTAATACTCATGATTAATTTTTCTTTGCTTGTACAAATATGGTTCCAATACTTCCGGACCTCTCTGATAGTGAAATGCATCTTTTAGCAAAAGCAATTTATTCAACCCTTCAACGATTCATTTTGCCTGTTTATCGAAAGCCAAATGATTTTAAGCCGATCCTGCTGCATCTTTAAACCATGAAAAGAGCAATATCGCTTAAATAAAAAACTTTGAATCATGAAAACTAACATTGGAATTACAGAAAAAAACACAGATGCAGTTGCTGCAGAATTGGCTAAATTATTGGCAGACGAATTTGTATTGTATACCAAAACCAGAAACGCACATTGGAATGTTACAGGTGATAATTTTCACGCAAACCATATTTTCTTTGAAAATCAATACAAACAACTCGATGAATTAACTGACAGTGTTGCCGAGCGTATGCGAAAAATAGGTCATTTTGCACCTGCAACGATGAAAACTTATTTAGAACTTACCCACCTTACAGAATACAGTGAAAGAACTAACGACGGTTTGGGTTATATGGCAGACCTCTTAAGGGACCATGAAAGCATCATCGAATTTTTACGTGGCAATATCGTTCCTTTTGCAGAAAAATATAAAGATTATGGCACCAGCGATTTTATTACCGGGCTAATGGAAACACATGAAGAAATGGCCTGGATGATCCGTTCTTACTTCAGATAATTGATCCGGAAAAGAATAAAATAAATGGAATAGTTATATTTGAGTCACAAATAAACCATCTCCATGAAAGCGCTAATCGTTGATGACAATGCTATTGCAAGAACTACTTTGGCTCATTTGGCAAAACAAATCCCGAATCTCATTATTGTAAATGAATATTCCAATGCTATAGAAGCCTATCACCATTTGCAGAACAATCAGGTCGATCTGATATTCCTGGATATTGAGATGCCCGAAATGAGCGGAATAGAACTGACCAGAAACTTAGTAGGCAAAGATATTATTATCATTTTTACTTCTTCAAAAAAGGAATATGCGCTTGAAGCTTTCGAACTGAATATTGCTGATTATCTGTTGAAACCTTTTACGTCGGCCCGGTTTTTACAAGCTGTTAGTAAAGCACAAATTATATCAGAAAGTAAGAAAGAGCATGTGCAGTTTGATAAGGAAGAATTCATTTTCGTCAGAGATTCAAATATTACGAGACGATTGAGTCTGGATGATATTTTTTATGCGGAAGCAATGGGTGATTACGTAAAGTTCTATACATCAGAAAAAATGTTTGCCATACATGGTACGATGAAAGCTGCCGAAGAACGCTTGCTGAAAAATAATTTTATCAGGGTTCACCGCTCTTACATTATAGCGCTTGGTAAAATAGACACATTATAGGATGGCGGGGTCGTAATCAATGGAAAATTTATTCCGGTTGCCGATGCTTATCGGAAGACACTCAGTGCAAGAATGAATGTTTTTTAAGTTGAGGTGTCCATGCAATGCGTTTGAACTGAGGCGTTCCTGTCATCAATTTATACTTTAGTTTATGATCAATATTTCTACAGTGATGGGCAATAAACGTTTTGCTTACCTGATTGTGTTTACTTTCATTGCAGATTCTATCCTCCTCATCGCGTTGCAAATCAATTCGGCCCAAAATACCAGGGCACTGATAAACAACAATAACATACTCTTAAAGGAATTGCGTTCCAGTAATCACCTTAGGGAGATTGACAGAGATATCTTAGGGGTAGAAAGCAGGATAAGAGCATCTATAGCTACAAATGACACCACTCACCTGGAAGGGATAGATCAGAAGGTAGACCAGGTAGAAAACTTTCTAGATTCACTTTCTAAAGATAATGTTGATACAAGGGAAGAAACGCTGATCCGTCGGCTAAGTGTTTTAACACTTGACAAAAAAGTAGTTAAGGAGAAACTTTTACGTCGCTATCTTTCAATTGGAAACATGGACGATCGCAGTTCCATTGCCAACCCGGGGGCGAGAAGAATTTCCAACGAAATCACATCAATTACCGCTAAAATTTATGAAAGCCGGCAATTGAATATGGTAAAACTCAGCAAGCGGAGCGAAGAAATGGGGAGAAAGGCAAGACTCTATGACATTTCCATACTGGCATTGCTTGTTGTAAGTGGTGCCATCATCGGATACCATATCGTCCGCCAGTTTCGCCGTCAACATTTATTGATTAAAGAACTGGCCATTTCTGAGGAAAAAGCATCGGTGGCTGCGCAGACAAAAGAAAATTTTCTGGCCAATATGAGCCATGAAATCAGAACACCTTTAAGCGGTATTTTAGGTTTTACCAACTTACTGCAAAAGAGACCTATGGATACGACTTCTGCCGAATTTGTTTCTTCGATCCAGCGCTCGGGAGAGAATCTGATGGCCATTATCAACGACATTCTGGACCTTTCCAAAATTGAAGCGGGCATGATGCGCATCACACCGGGAACATTCAGCATTAACGGTTTAATCAATTCTTTGGAAACGCTTTTTCAGGAACGGGCAAGAGAAAAGGGTTTGACCATATCCAGCAAAATAGATTCCTCCGTTTCAGATACATTAATCGGCGACGCCACAAGATTGACTCAAATATTGGTTAATTTGATAGGTAATGCCATTAAGTTTACCCAGCACGGAAAAATCAATGTTGAAGTGTATAAAAAAGAACAAACAGGAAGTAAAATAACGGTTGGTTTCAAGGTTGCTGATACTGGAATAGGGATTGATAAAGAAAAATTAAACGAAGTTTTTGAACGGTTTAACCAGGGTGAAGATTCTATAACCCGAAATTACGGAGGAACAGGTTTAGGTTTATCTATTGTGAAAAATCTGATTTTGTTACAAAATGGAAATATTGAAGTAAGCAGCGAACAGGGAAAAGGAACGACCTTTAATTTTCATATTCCTTATGACATTGCTGAGCATCAACTCCCTGTAATACCGGCTGTAAATACCAGTTATTTTAAGGATAAATCAAATGCGCCATTGCGGGTTTTGGTTGTCGACGATAATGCCATCAATCAAAGTTTAATGCAGCACTTATTATTGCAATGGAATATCGATTTTGATATTGTATCCAATGGTCTGGAAGCAATTGAACAACTCTCCGGTCAAACCTACGACCTGGTATTGATGGATATCCAAATGCCAAAGATGGATGGATATGCAGCCACGCAGCACATACGCGATGTGCTGAAATCAGACATTCCCATCATCGCTATGACGGCACATGCAATGGCGGGAGAAAGAGAAAAATGCCTCAGTCGCGGAATGAATGAATACCTTTCTAAGCCGATTAATGAGGAAAAATTGTTTAAGTTTATATCCGAATTCGGCCTTGAAAACGGACAACAAAAAGAAAAAAAAGCGGCAGAAATCACCACCCGCTTTCAGTATCTCGATCTTGCTTATATGCGATCCATAAGCGGTGGAGATACAGATTTCGAAAAAACAGTTACCCAACAATTTATTGATAACGTATCCCTTCATTTGCAGGAGCTTCTAAGCGCCTATCAAAGCCATGATTTTGTAACAGTAAACCACAGGGCCCATGATTTTAAAACCAGCATTGCCATGATGGGATTATTGACAATCTTGGAAGAGAAACTGGATGTGCTTGAAGTTGCGACCGAACAAAAGGCATCATTACAGCAGGTTTTAGAAGATTTAAAAAGTATTTTAACCCTGGCAGTTGCTGAAGCTAAAAATTTTTTACAACAGTTATAAAGACAAATAAAATGGATCTATTTTCACCCATAACCTTTCGCAATCTCACTTTAAAGAACAGGATTGTATTATCCCCTATGCAGCAATACAGTGCACAGAACGGAATCCCGGGAAATTGGCATCTGGTACATTTGGGCAGCCGTGCAGTTGGAGGTGCAGGTTTAATCATTACCGAATGTACAGCCGTATCGCCTGAAGGACTGGCGACCTTAAGCGATGTAGGTATTTGGAATGATGAGCAAAAAAATGCCTGGAAAACCATTGTGGATTTTGTTCATGAACAGGATAGCAAAATCGGTATTCAGCTTTGGCATGCCGGAGGAAAGGGCAGCCTTAAACACCCAAATGAAGGTATGAAGCCCTTAAGCCTGGAAGAAGGGGGGTGGATTGTAAAAACCTGTTCTGCAACAGAACTGAATGGTGTACTATCGCAGGAGCTAACGATTGCCGAGATTGATGAATTAAAAGTAAAATTTGTTGATGCCGCACGTCGTGCTGTTGAAGCTGGTTTTAATACAATTGAAATTCACGCTGGCCACAGTTATTTGTTTCATCAGTTCTATTCAGCAGTTATTAACAAAAGACAGGATGAATATGGCGGAACTTTTGAAAACCGGATCCGTCTTTTGGTAAATACCGTAACGGAAGTAAGAAAAGTAATTCCAGAGGGCATGCCATTGCTGGTTAGAATCTCCGCAGTAGATTACATAGATACGGCAGATGCCTGGACTTTGGAAGATAGCGTTGCCCTTTCAAAAGTACTTAAAGAAAATGGGGTGGATTTTATTACCGCGTCTGGCGGAGGATTTACAAATGTAAGTCGGGATAAGGTTTTTCCTGGCTATCAGGTTCCTTTTGCAACCGCCATAAGGGAACAAGTGGGCATCGCTACAGGCGCTGTCGGTATGATTACCGATGCAAAACAAGCAAATGAAATTATTGCTGATGGCAAGGCTGATCTGGTTGTCATTGCCAGGGAACATTTGCGGGACCCTTATTTTGCTATCCATTCGGCTAAGGAGTTGGAAATGGACATCGAAGTACCATGGCAATATAAAAGGGCTTTCAATTAGATTTATCAACGCGTCTCCATATGGAAAATTCAGGTGCCTCTGTCGTAATTACCCACCATATACTGGAAGGTAAACAAAAAGAATATGAAAAATGGTTAGATGAAATCTTACCCGTTTCTAAACATGCAACAGGTTTTATCGATTTACAGATCGTAAGGCCAATTCCTAAATTAACATTTGTTTATACTGTTATTATCCGCTTTGATACCATTGATAACCTAAAAAGCTGGATGGAATCTCAAGACCGAAAACAACTCATTGAAAAGGCAAGCCCTTTCTTCAGAAAGAATGACAGATATCAAATAAAATCTGGCCTGGATTTTCTTTTCAATGCAGAAAATGAAGGTCATAAGGTACCCGTTCGCTGGAAACAGTACCTGGTCACCTGGTCGGCAATTTATCCCTTATCCTTAATTATTCCGGTTTTGTTGCTGCCAATTTTAAGATGGCTGGGCATTCCGCTTAACCATTATTTTGATGCCTTTATAAATTCTGGTTGTATTGTTTTGCTGATGGTTTATGTGGTGATGCCAAACTACACCATGCTGATTAAGAAATGGCTGTTTAAATGAGCTGATAATAGCTAAAGTCCAATTTATTTATCATTAGATCTAAAGAATCACTGCTGTATGGCGGTGATTTTTGTTTTTAGCGCAGTTTAGCAAGCAACATCTCACATTCCAACGATTCTTTTTGCCTGTTCACCGAATTAAGAATTAAAAGGATCTGATTCTGCAATAAATTTACAGTAGGAAAACAAAAAACTATTAATCAACCAAAGCTAAAAAGTAAATTTATTAATCCATTAAATCTCCTGTTATGATTACCAGAACCATTAAAAAAGTAGCATGCATTGGTCTATATATATCGATGCTCATTATAGCACCACAATTATCTTTTGCACAAACAACCGCGCAAACAGCGGCTGTAAACACGTCTAAAATATGGGGAAAAGTTGACGGTATTAGCATCGAAGGAATGGTACAGGGACCTTCAACAGAGAACACCCAATTACAAATCGCATGTGTTTTTGAATATATGGAAGGTGATATCTTCAATTCGCCTCCTGCTTTGCCCGAAGCCGTCAACGGAATGGTTCATCTTGATAAAAGTTTAAATGGACTCATCACAGACCTCAGGAAATCCGGCAAATTTGCAGGTCATTCATTAGAAACTTTATTAATCACGCCGCCTTCAGGAAGTATCGGTGCAAAAAAATTACTGCTTATCGGATTAGGCGACCGAAACAAATTCACGCCCGTACTAATGCAGCAGGTTGCAACCGTGGGTATGGAAGAAGCATTGCGCCTTGGAGTTACCGAATATGCCTTTGCATCTGATCTGAAAGACGCTGGAATAGATTCACCAACCGCAGAAGTTGCTGGCTATGGTGTTACCGGAGCGATCAATGCGTATCGGACTCAGGTTTACTTAAAAGGTAAAAAGATGTCGAACTTTAAACCAATCAGGAAAATAACATTATTAGCAGGACCAGCTTTCTTCTTTACTGCCGGCGAAGGAATCACGAAAGCAATTGCACCTTTTAATAATTAAGATGGTTAATCAACCGGTTAATTTTATCATAGGTCAAGATTTAAACGCCTTTACCAGTTTACTTTTGATAAAGAATAAAATAAAAACCTTCAGAAAATAAATAAATTACAAAAACTAAAAACTATGAGTACGCTAAAATTAAAAGACAGAACAGAAATTTTCTACAAAGATCAAGGTAAAGGACCAACTTTAATGTTTCATCATGGATGGCCTTTATCATCAGATGACTGGGATGCACAAGTTATTTTTTTCCTGCAAAGAGGCTTCAGGGTGATCACACATGATAGGAGAGGCCACGGCCGGTCCAGCCAAGATATTTATGGCCATGATATTGAAACTTACGCTGCTGATGCTGCTGAATTGGTCGATTTTCTTGATTTGCAGGATGTTGTTCACATCGGACATTCCACAGGTGGTGGCGAGGTAATCCGCTACGTTAATAAATATGCTAATGGCAGAGCTAAAAAAGCTGTATTAATCAGTGCAGTTCCACCAATAATGGTGCAGAGTGACAGCAATCCGGATGGTGTTCCGATGTCTGTTTTTGATGACATCAGAGATCAAACGCTTAATAACAGACAGCAGTTTTATATCGATTTAACCATTCCGTTCTACGGATACAACAGGGAAGGTGCAGTTGTGAAAGAAGGCGTACAAAGAAATTGGTGGAGACAAGGCATGATGGGTGGCATAGTGGCGCATTACGAAGGCATAAAGGCTTTCTCTGAAACTGATTTCAGAGAAGATTTGAAAGCAGTTGATATTCCGGTTTTGGTGTTACATGGCGAAGATGACCAGATTGTTCCTTATCAAAATGCTGGCGTTAAGTCCGCTAAATTGCTTAAAAATGGTAAATTGATAACCTATCCTGGATTTCCTCACGGTATGCCGACTACGGAAGCCGCAACAATTAATAAAGATATTTTAGAATTCATCCAATCGTAATTCTAAGATCAAGATAGTTTTGATTTTATAATATCTAATTTATAAATCACTTAAAGCCCATTCTGGTAAAC
>NZ_JADCNK010000008.1:0-217572 GCF_014947265.1 Pedobacter sp. MR2016-19 | reverse complement strand
AACAGCGGCACTTCGTTTTGTGTTCAATATTTCTTAAAGCTTTAAATTAGCGTCTATGAACACAAAACCACTGCGTTTTAGGTTTGACAGTGCTATTTGTTCTTTCCTACAACTGTTTTTTTGATTTCGCTGGCCCTTGGGATTGACGACGTTCTTCGGTTAAAACAAGGTATTATTTGAGGAAGCTAGCAAAACGCCTAAAAAATTAACCTCAAAAAGATGTGTCACACAAAAGGCGCAGGCCCGGGATCTTAAAGCTTAAGCATTAAGATTCCCATAGAATCTGGGTTGTGAATAACGGAACGCTTTATAAATACTCCATGCCCTCTATATCTCCATAGCTAAAAATTGTAAATGATATCTATAAACTTTCTTTAATCATCCATAAATCTGTAGATTTTACCCTTATTTTTCGCTAACCTGAAATTTATTGTGATTTTTGTGCCATAACCATAGCTTATAATTTGCAGATATAAACCATATTTTATCCATTCATTTTAATTCTGATGTAATGAATATGGCTTTTTGGATATTTGCTTAACACATGAAAAATATGTTTGAAAAGAAAGTTTACCTCCAAAGAAGAGCAGCACTAAAATCAAAGATAAATTCGGGAATATTACTCTTTTTGGGTAATGAAGAAAGCCCGATGAATTACAAAGACAATACCTATCATTTTAGGCAGGATAGTACCTTTTTATATTATTTTGGGATCAGTGAGCCGTGTTTAGGCGCTATTATCGACCTGGATGAAGATCAGGTAATTCTTTTTGGCGATGAAATGGGCATTGATGATATTGTGTGGATGGGCAGGCAAAAAACACTCGAAGAAAAGAGTCTGGACGCTGGCCTAAACAAAGTTCTACCTTTTGCGCAACTAAATACTTATCTTAAACAATACCAGGATAAAAATCGTGAGGTTCATTTTTTACCTCCTTACCGTGCTGAGAATAAGATTAAATTGGCCAACTGGCTTAACCTGCCAATCGATCAGCTTAAAGAAAAAGCTTCGCTAAACTTTGTTAAAGCTGTTGTTGCACAACGGTCAGTTAAATCTGTCGAAGAGATTGAAGAGTTGGATCGTGCTGCAGCAATATCTGCCGATATTCATTTAATGGTGATGCAGCAGGCAAAACCTGGTATGTACGAACGCGAACTTGCAGCTAAAATTCAAGGTGCTGCATTGGCTTCCGGTGGTAACCTGGCCTATCCGGTTATTTTAACGGTTCGCGGCGAAATTCTACATAACCATTACCATGGGAATCAGCTCCAGGAAGGACAATTGGTTTTAAACGATTCTGGGGTAGAAACTGCTTTAGGCTACGCCGGCGATCTTACACGTACTTTTCCTGTAGGTAAAAAGTTTAGTGCAGAGCAAAAAGATGTTTATGATATCGTATTAAATGCTTATACGCATGGCAAAAATATGCTGGCGCCGGGAGTAAGATACTTAGATGTACATTTGGCTTCGTGTAAAATGCTGGCACAGGGTTTAAAAGATATTGGCCTGATGAAAGGTAATGTAGACGATGCCGTACAGGCTGGTGCGCATGCCATGTTCTTTCAATGTGGAACAGGGCATATGATGGGCTTAGATGTACACGATATGGAAGATTTAGGCGAGCAATATGTAGGTTATACAGATGAGCTGACTAAAAACACCACCCAGTTCGGATTGAAATCGTTAAGGTTGGGCAAAGCGCTTGAAGCGGGTTATGTATTAACGGTAGAACCAGGTGTTTACATCATCCCGGAACTAATAGACCGTTGGAAAGCCACTAATCAGTTTGCCGAATTTATTAACTACGATAAATTGGAGCAGTTCAGAAATTTTAGCGGAATCAGGGTAGAAGACGATTTTCTGGTTACCGAAAACGGCAGCCGGATGTTAGGGAAGCATTTAGCTTTAACTACAGATGAAATTGAATCCATTAGGAGCGAAGCTTATTAGTAACGTTGGTTATTTGGAATAACTGCTGTTTTTTGTTTTGGAGCGCAGGTTCATTCGATCTTTTTAAAGAATGTTCCTGCCATCCGCTTTATTCCGATGAAGGATTGGAATGCCCGCTGCTGTCAGGGCTAGAGACCTCGGCAGAAGCACAGAACCAGGGTTAAATAAACCTGATAGAACGGATGCTCCCGATTCTTCATCGGAGCAGGAGGGATAGCAGGACTACCATAACCGATGAAAAACTGAAACTGCTTTTCAAATTAATAATACGCTATTGCAACATGATAACCAGCAAAAAGATATGAAAAAAATAACCTCCTTAACCCTAATCTTCTTAACATTTAGTACCCTGCTTTTTGCACAAAACCCCAAAAAGGTTTACACTTTAGCCGATACCTTAAGGGGAAGCTTAAATGCCGAACGGACCTGGTGGGATGTACAGCGTTACGAACTTTCGGTTAAGCCCGATTACAATGATAAGAGCATAACGGGCTCAAATAAAATTGTTTACAAAGTGGTGCAGCATAATAATGGTAATACCCGTATGCAGATCGATTTGCAGGAGCCATTAATCATTGATAGTGTTTTATATAATGGCGGTTCAAAGGTAAAATTCGAACATGTCGGCAGTGTCTGGTATGTACATGTGCCTGCGCAAAAGTTATCGGCGCTGAATAATGTCCATATATTTTACCATGGAAAAGTACACCAGGCCAAAAGAGCACCCTGGGATGGTGGTTTTATTTTTACTACCGATTCGCTTTCGCGTCCGTGGATGACAGTGGCCTGCCAGGGCTTGGGTGCTTCGGTTTGGTATCCAAATAAGGATCATCAAAGCGACGAGCCTAATCTGGGTGCATCTTTAACCATGACTGTTCCGGATACATTGGTAGCAGTAGGTAACGGGCGCCTGGTATTTAAAAAGGATAACCGTGATGGTACCACGACCTATCAGTACAATGTTAAAAATCCGATCAGTAATTATTGCATTATCCCTTACATAGGTAAGTATGTTAATTTTAAGGAGAAATACGCAGGCGAAAAAGGTGCCCTTGATGTGAATTATTGGGTGCTTGATTACAATTACCCAAAGGCTAAAACCTACATGCCCGATCAGGTGCATAAAATGATGAAAAGTATGGAGCATTGGTTTGGCCCATATCCTTTTTATGAAGATGGTTATCAGTTAATCGATGCTTCGCATACGGGTATGGAGCATCAATCGGCAGTTTCTTATGGCAATGGGTACAAGTTTGGCTACAGAGGCAGAGATATGTCTGGCAATGGCTGGGGTTTGAAGTGGGATTTTATCATTATTCACGAAAGCGGACACGAATGGTTCGGCAACAATATTACCACCAACGATCTGGCCGATATGTGGGTGCACGAAGGCTTTACTAACTACAGCGAAACCCTTTTTGTCGATTATATTTTTGGTAATCAGGCTGGAAATGAATACAATTTTGGCATTAGAAAAGGCATCAAAAATGATAGCCCGATTATCCCCCCTTATGGTGTAAATGCACAAGGCAGTGGCGATATGTATCCAAAAGGAGGTAACATGCTGCATTCCATCAGGCATAGTTTAAATAACGACGAACTTTTTAGAGCCATATTGCGTGGGCTTAACCAAACCTTTTACCACCAAACGGTAACCTCTGCGCAAATCGAAAATTATGTTTCTAAAAAAGCAGGTTATAATTTTTCAAAGGTTTTTGATCAATATTTACGTACGGTACAGGTTCCAGCTTTTGAATACTATCTTAAAGATGGTAAAGCCTTTTACCGGTATAGCGATTGTGTTAAGGGCTTCAATTTGCCTTTAAGTCTTAAAAAAGAAGGAATTAAAGCGCTTAAAATTATTCCTTCACAAAACTGGCAGCAGGTTACGTTAGCCAAAGGGCAGGATGCACTTTTTACAAAACCGGCTATTGAATTTATGTACTACCTTCAGGTCAAAAATACAAAATAAATCATTTTGAAATAAAAAGAAAAGGAGGACGTTCTCTATCTGACTGATTTTAAAGGTATTCTTGTTTGGGATGTTGGGTTTTTTATGGTATCTAATTTCTTTTACAAATGCTAAAGGGTTTTTCTAATCAAATCTGTCTGATTGAAGTGGCGTATTTATGACCAATATCGGTTAAAATCCAACAATATTGCAGTTTGGTAATTCCCTAACTTTGAATATCGTTTATATGATTCTATCTTCGATAATCTGATTAAATGATGCTTGCCAATTACATCCGGTTTTGGATTAATGGCCGGATTAATTTTTTAAAATATTTATTAAAACATAACATTACAATGGGTATCAAATGGACTGGGGTTTTCCCTGCTGTAACTACTAAATTTACAGCAAATGATGAGTTAGATTTTCCGGCTTTCGATTTAAATATCGAAGCGCAATTAGAAGCAGGTGCTGAAGGGATAATTTTAGGTGGATCGCTTGGTGAAGCCAGTGTATTAACCGATGAGGAAAAGTTTGGTCTTTTATCGCATACTTTAACCGTGGTAAACGGTCGTGTACCGGTTTTATTGAACATTGCTGAGTCAACTACAAAGAAAGCAATCGAAGTGGCTAAAAAAGCCGAATCACTTGGTGCGCAAGGTTTAATGTTGTTGCCGCCAATGCGCTACAATGCTGCTCCAGACGAAACTTTGGCCTTTTTCGGTGCCATTGCTGAAAGCACCAGCTTACCGATCATGATTTATAACAATCCTGTTGATTATAAAATCGAGGTAACTTTAGATATGTTCGAGGTTTTGACCAAATATGATAACATACAGGCGATCAAAGAATCGACAAGAGATGTATCAAATGTAACGCGGTTAATCAACCGTTTTGGCGACCGCTTCAAAATCTTTACCGGAGTAGATCCATTAGCGATGGAAAGCATTGTGATGGGTGCACACGGATGGGTTGCGGGTTTGGTTGATGCTTTCCCAAGAGAAACCGTTGCTATTTTCAGATTGATTAAAGAAAATCGCATTGCTGAAGCACTAACGATCTATCGTTGGTTTTTACCAGTGCTTGAGTTGGATATTCATGCGAAATTGGTGCAATATATTAAACTTGCAGAGGTTGCAACAGGATTAGGAACCGAAGCCGTTCGTGCACCTCGCTTACCATTAAGTGGCGCAGAAAGAGAAAAAGTATTGAAAATTATTAATGATTCATTAGCTGTTCGTCCGGAATTACCTGTAGGTAGCTGGGGGAAATAGTTTAAAAACCAAATATGAACGGGAAAAATATTGTAGCCAGCACTTATAGTGAAATTAATGAAAAAAGCCTTAAAGCTGTTAATCCCGCAACGGGATTAACGCTTGATGGCGAATTTTTTAAAGCGAACGAAAACCTGGTTGATGATGCCTTAACATCAGCAACATCAGCTTTCCAAAGCTATAGAAATCTAAACAAAGATCTCAAAGCCGCTTTTTTAAATGCCATTGCAGATGAAATCGCCAACCTTGGCGAGGAACTGGTAAACAGGGCTTCGGCAGAAAGTGGTTTACCTTTAGGTCGTTTACAGGGCGAATTGGGCAGAACTACGGGCCAATTAAGGCTATTTGCCAATTTGGTTGCAGAAGGCTCTTGGGTTGACGCCATTATTGACACCGCATTACCTGAAAGACAACCTTTACCGCGACCTGATATCAGGAGAATGCTGATCCCAATCGGGCCGGTAGTAGTTTTCGGTGCAAGTAATTTTCCACTTGCTTTTTCAGTTGCAGGTGGCGATACCGCATCAGCATTAGCTTCTGGTTGCCCGGTAGTTGTTAAAGCACATCCCGCACATTACGGAACCAGTGCTTTGGTAGGTGGTGCCATTATTAAAGCTGCAGAAAAAACAGGAATGCCTAAAGGTGTTTTCTCTTTGTTGTATGATGATGGTTATACCATTGGCGCTGGCCTGGTTCAGCATCCGTTAACTAAAGCAGTAACTTTTACCGGTTCGTTTAAAGGCGGGATGGCCTTAATTAATCTTGCTCAACAGCGTGAACAACCTATTCCGGTTTTTGCCGAAATGGGAAGTATTAACCCGGTAATCTTTCTTCCGCTAGCCATAGAAAATCAGGCAGAAGAACTGGCTAAAAAATATGCCGCGTCTATTACCTTGGGCGCCGGTCAGTTTTGTACTAACCCAGGTTTATTGTTAGCGGTACAATCACCTGGACTCGAAAATTTTAAAGCCGTTTTAAAAGAAGCTATTTCAACTATTCCTTCGGCAACAATGCTTACTGAAGGTATTGCCAATAATTATGGTAAACTTTCTGTCGAGGTAGTTAACGAAAGCGGTGTTGCTCTTTTATCGGCTTCAACCGTAAAAAATACTGAGCTTCAAAATCAATCAGAGGCAAAAATTGCTCAGGTAAGTGCTGCCGATTTTATTAAAAATCCAAAACTCCGTGAAGAAATTTTCGGTCCGTACTCGCTATTGGTTGTCGCTCAGGATCGTGCAGAACTGGAGCATGCTATTGAAGTTTTGGAAGGACAGCTTACTGTAACCTTAATGGCCGAAAAACAGGAACTTCAGCATTACCAGACTTTGGTAAACAAGTTGACTGATAAAACCGGAAGGATTATACTTAATGGTGTGCCTACAGGCGTAGAAGTTTGTGCAGCCATGCAACATGGTGGACCATTTCCGGCTACTAACGATAGCCGTTTTACTTCTGTTGGTTCTACTGCAATCAATCGTTTTGTAAGGCCATTGGCTTACCAAGATTGGGAACAGGAATTATTGCCAGATGAATTGAAAGATGGTAATCCATTGGATATTTTCAGAACGGTAAATCAAAAATTAACGAAATCTCATGAGTAAAACTTTTTTTTGTGTAGATGCACATACTTGCGGAAATCCGGTTAGATTAGTTGCAGGTGGAGGACCTCAGCTTATTGGCTCAAACATGAGCGAAAAGCGTCAGCATTTTCTGAGAGAATTTGATTGGATCAGAAAAGGTTTAATGTTCGAACCTCGTGGACATGATATGATGTCGGGTAGTATTCTTTATCCGCCTCACGACCCTGCTAATGATGTAGCTGTACTTTTTATAGAGACCAGTGGCTGCCTCCCAATGTGTGGCCACGGTACCATTGGCACCATTACCATTGCTATTGAAGAAGGACTCATCCAACCGAAAATACCAGGGGTGATCAGAATGGAAGCGCCAGCCGGTTTGGTATTGATTGAATACAAACAGGAAGGAAAAAAAGTGAAGTCTGTTAAACTGAAAAATGTGGCATCTTACCTCGCTGCTGAAAATCTTCAGGTAGAGTGCCCTGATTTAGGCACACTTACTTTTGATGTAGCTTATGGTGGAAATTTTTACGCAATCGTTGATCCACAGGAGAATTTCCCTGGATTGGAAAACTATACCGCTTCGCAATTGATTAACTGGAGCCAGACCATAAGAACACGCATTAATGAACTTTACAGCTTTGTTCATCCACAAGACCCTACGATAAATGGCTGTAGCCATATCTTGTGGACAGGAAAAACAATAGATCCTACCTCAACTGCCAGGAATGCAGTTTTTTATGGTGATAAAGCCATCGATCGTTCCCCATGCGGTACGGGTACTTCAGCCCGTTTGGCACAGTGGTTTGCTAAAGGAAAACTGAAACAGGGAGAGGATTTTATCCATGAAAGTTTTATAGGCAGCAAGTTTATTGGAAGAGTAGAAGAAGTTGTAGACCTGAATGGAATCAAAGCCATTATACCAAGTGTAGAAGGCTGGGCAAAGGTTTACGGTTACAATACAATAAAAATCGATGCCGAAGATGATCCGTATGCATACGGATTTCAGGTGATTTAATGAGTTTTTAAAAAGAATATCAGCAGAATAAATTAAAAGCATGTCGAAAGTATTAATTATAGGTGGTGGAATAGTAGGTTTAACTTCAGCATATTACTTGCAGAAAAGAGGCTACGAAGTAATAATTTTGGATAAAGGAGATATTACCGACAATTGCTCATTTGGTAATGCGGGGATGATTGTTCCAAGCCATTTTGTTCCTTTGGCTGCACCGGGAATGATCAAGCAGGGAATCCGTTGGATGTTCGATAGCAAAAGCCCCTTTTATGTTCGCCCATCTTTAAATATGAACCTCGTTAATTGGGGCTTGAAATTTATGAAACATGCTACGGCAAAACATGTAAGCCAGGCGGCAGTGCCATTACGCGATTTATCGTTACTGAGCAAAAAACTATATGAAGGCCTGGCAAAAGAGTCTGATTTCGATTTCGAATTAACCAACAATGGGATTCTGGCATTTTATAAAACAGAAAAAGCAGGAGAAGAAGAAGCACATTTAGCTGCAAAGGCAATTGAACTGGGCCTGGACATGGCGGTACTGACTGCCGACGAATGCCGTGCGTTACAGCCAGATTTAAAGTTAGATGTTTTAGGAGCGGTACATTATCGTTGCGATGCACACCTTTATCCAACAAAGTTGATGAATGCTTTGCTTAAGTATTTATTAAACAATGGGGTTAATATAGTGCGTAATAAAGAAGTTGATAAAATTGAGACGGCAGGTAATCGCATTACAAAGGTTTTTACAGGTGGTACCGCCTGGGAAGCCGATCAGTATGTTCTGGCAACTGGTTCGTGGTCGCCTGCTGTGGCTAAAATGGCCGATATTAAAATCTCTTTAATGCCAGGTAAAGGTTATTCTTTTATGGAGCCTGAACCTCAGCAGCGTTTAACTATTCCGGCATTGTTATGTGAAGCAAGGGTAGCCATAACACCAATGAACGGCCAGATCAGATATGGTGGTACGATGGAGCTGGATAAGATCAATACCCGGATCAATATGCAAAGAGTTAAAGGGATAGTAGAATCGGTTCCGGCATATTTCCCCGATTTAAAACCTGCGGTTCCTGCAGAAAAAGATATCTGGTATGGTTTCCGTCCGTCATCGCCTGATGGTTTGCCATACATTGGCAGAAGCGAAAAAAGAGAAAATCTGATTATCGCTACCGGCCATGGTATGATGGGTTTAAGTTTAGGACCGGCAACAGGTTTGTTGGTTAGCCAGATTGCTTCAGGCATGGCCACTGATCTGAAAATGGAACCATACAGAGTAGTGCGATAGTATAACAAGGATTCAGGTTTTTCCAGGGATGTGTCGTCATCGCGAAGCCGATTCTCTTTGGCTGGGGCAATCTTATCTAAAAGAGGAAAGATTGCTTCTTCGTAAAACGTGCCATTTGACAGGCTCCAATAGAAAAATCGTCATCTCGACCGGAGCAACGCGGAGTGGAGAGATCTTTGAACGATGTTATTGAAAAGATTTTGCTTCGCAGAGCCTTCGGGTTCTCCACTGCGGTCGAAATGACGATACTTCGAGGGCCGTTCACCTTCTTTATTCATCTATCTGTTAGTCGGGATTTGTAATATCCAATATTCAAAATAAAGAACAGTTTTCTCAAAAAAATGCCGAAATAGATTGCTAAACTAAAAACAGCAAACTTTAATCGTTTTAAATATTGCATTACAGTAGGTTAACTAAATATGTAGTGATTTTTGAACTACCGAATTCACCATCAAATCCGTCATATATTATCAAATTATAGCAGGATTTTAACCTTATTTGAGTTTTATTGGTTTATTTGAGTTAATATTTATACATTCAGTTCATAATCAACAACCAAACCTAACTAACTGAATCATGAAAGTATTACCATTTACCATGCTTGTTCCTGATGACAAGAGTGTGATATCGGAACATATTGAATTGCCTTTTTTTTACCAATATTTACACCGCCACGATGAATGGCAGATCACGTATATCGAAAAAGGAGAGGGAACGTTAATTGCGGGCAATGATATGCATGCCTTCCGATCGGGCGATATTTTTGTAATTGGGGCAAAACTTCCACACTTATTTAAAAGTAACCCCGAATATTTCGCTGGTGATTGCAATAAAACAATCAAAGCATGTTCCATTTACTTTAATCCGAACGGTATCCTGGCGGCTTTGTTTAATCTTCCCGAAATGAAGATGGCAAGCGGTTTTTTAGCTAAAAATAAACATGGTTTCAAAGTTCCTGCTAATGCTACCAAAAACATGATCACCAAAATGTTGAATGTTCATGAGGCATCAGGGGTTGATGTATTGTTTAACTTTCTGAAATTGGTTAACAGTTTTCAGGATTTAAATGAAGATGTGGAATCCTTATGCTCAGATATGTATTCTTCTAACGTAACTGAAAATGAAGGTATGCGTTTGAGTAAGATCATTAACTTCATTACTGAAAATTACAATAATCAAATTTCATTAGAAGATGTTGCCAATGCTGCGTTTATGACACCACAGGCATTTTGCAGGTATTTTAAGAAACATACCGGGCATACTTTCGTTTCATTTTTAAATGAGGTGAGAATTAACGATGCCTGTAAAAGTCTTATATCAGGAGAAAAAGCCGATTGTATCTCAGGTGTGGCTTATAAGGCTGGCTTTAATAGTATTACCAATTTTAACAGGGTATTTAAAAGTATTATTGGTCAATCGCCGAGAGCATATATCGATACCTATAACAATGTAAGCAGGGTGAGCTATATAGGCGCTTAAGCAAAAAAAACATTCTTTATTATTAAATAAGCTAACCGTTTTTTCAAATGGAGGCAAATGCTATTTGCCTGTTTTAACCAAACCAAATGCAAAACAAATTAAACTTTTTTGCCATTTTTTTAATGGTTAGTCTGTTATCAGGCACTTTTGTACTGGCTCAAACATCAAATGAAAGCTTGTACGAACAAACCAGCGAAATGGGTACGCTGATTGTATGTTACCAAAGAGACGTTGATGCCATTAATGATTTCTACTATCCTTATTCCGCAGGTGGCACTTATTCTTATCCGATGACGACTTTTAAAAGTCCGGAGCAAAGAAAGCGTCTGCAGGATATCAATAACGATTACTTAAGCAAGTTAAAATCTGCCAAATTTGAAGCCTTTAGTACTTACGGTAAAGTAGATTATATCCTTCTTAAAAAACAGATCGAATCTTCTGTCTGGCTCTTAGCTAAAGAGGAAACAGACTATAAAGCCCTGTCGAAGTATTTTACTTTTGCCGATGCGATTTATGCACTCGAAAAATTAAGAAGAAGGGGCACTTATAAAGAAGGCGCTTTGCTGGCTGCAGAGATAGATGAAATTTCGAAGCAGGTTGATGCCCTGAGTCTAAATTTTAAGAAAGGAATATCAACACCTGATCAGCTTAAAATGGCGACGGCGATAACCTCTAGTTTAAAACACCGCTTAAAGGGCTTTTACCAATTCTACATGGATTATGAGCCGGGTTTTACCTGGTGGGTACCTAAACCTTACGAAAAGTTAGACCTGGCCTTAACCAATTACGCTAAACTTTTTAACGATAGTGGTGATGCTACTCTTTCTGTAAAATCGAATAAAGCAGAAATTAAAGGAAATCCTATTGGAAGGGAAGAACTCATCAGGCAGCTAAATGCAGAGCTTATTCCTTATACACCAGAAGAACTGATCAAGCTTGCTGAAAAAGAATTTAAGTTTTGCGATGAAGAGCTTTTGAAAGCATCAGCGGCTATGGGTTTCGGGAATGACTGGAAAAAAGCGCAGGAGAAAATCAAAAACAGCTATGTGCCTTTAGGTAAACAGCCAGAATTGATTGTAAAACTACAGGATGATGCCTTAAGTTTTATAAAGGCTAACGATCTGATCACTATTCCGGCATTGGCAGAAGAAACCTGGGGTATGGTCATGATGTCGGCCGAACGCCAGTTAGTGAATCCATTTTTTACCGGTGGGCGCGAAATCAGTATTTCTTATCCAACAAATTCGATGGAGGAAGACGATAAGTTAATGAGTATGCGTGGGAATAACACTTATTTTTCGAGAGGAACGGTTCAGCACGAACTCTTACCAGGCCATCATTACCAGTATTTTATGAATAACCGCTATAAAAGCTATCGCGATCCTTTTAAAACACCTTTCAGCGTAGAAGGCTGGCCCTTATATTGGGAGCTTTTGCTTTACGATAAAGGTTTTGCCAAAACTCCTGAAGAAAAAATGGGAATGCTTTTCTGGCGGATGCACCGTTGCGCCAGGATTCTTTTTTCACTGAACTTTCACCTCGGTAAATGGACACCTCAGCAGTGTGTCGATTTCTTAGTAGACCGTGTAGGGCACGAACGTGCCAATGCAGAAGGCGAAGTACGCAGATCTTTCAAAGGCGATTATAGTCCTTTATACCAGGTAGCTTACCTTACCGGTGGTCTCCAGCTTTTTGCACTGAAAAAAGAATTGGTCGATAGTGGCAAAATGAGCTTTAAGGATTTTCATGATGCGGTGATTAAAGAAAACTTAATTCCTGTAGAATTGATCAGGGCTACTTTAACCAATCAGCCCTTAACACGCGATTTCAAAACCTCGTGGCATTTTTACGATCAGCTTAAATAAATAAACTCAACCAACCTTAGAACCACCAAGCAAAGAACACATGATTGAAAAAGAAACCACACAATTTAAACCCTCACTTAAACTGATGGACGCAACCATGCTTGTAGCCGGCAGTATGATTGGCTCGGGTATTTTTATTGTAAGTGCAGATATCACCCGAAATGTAGGCAGCTCTGGCTGGCTGTTAGTGGTTTGGCTAATTACAGGCTTCATGACGCTTACTGCTGCATTAAGTTATGGCGAATTAAGTGCCATGTTTCCAAAAGCAGGCGGACAGTATATTTATTTAAAGGAAGCATACAATCCACTCATCAGTTTTTTATATGGCTGGAGTTTTTTTACGGTCATCCAAACCGCTACTATTGCCGCAGTAGGCGTGGCATTTGCCAAGTTTACCGCTTATCTCGTACCTGCATTAAGTGAAGATTTAGTTGCTATCGATTTAGGCTTCTTTACCATCTCACCGGCACAACTGCTGGCTATTGGCGTAATTATGTTACTCACTTATATCAACAGTAGGGGGGTAAATGGCGGTAAAGTAATCCAGACAACCTTTACAGTGGCCAAATTATTAAGCTTGTTTGGCCTGATTGCTTTTGGACTTTTCTTTTTAGATAAGGGAATCTGGAAAACCAATTGGGAAAATATGTGGGTTTTGGGCCCCTTATCTGCCGATGGAAATATTGGTTCTTATACCACTTTGGCTGCTTTCGGAGCCATTGCTGCTGCGATGGTAGGTTCGATATTCAGTAGCGATTCCTGGCACAATGTCACCTTTATTGCCGGCGAAATTAAAAATCCTGCACGCAATATTGGTTTGAGTTTAGCCCTTGGAACGATTATGGTAACGGTGCTCTACATCCTTACCAATGTGATGTATACCGGTGTACTTTCACTACACGATATTGCCTACGCTGATAAAGACCGGGTGGCGGTTTCTGCTGCCAACCATATTTTCGGTACAGCAGGTACCATCATTATTGCACTAATGATTATGGTTTCAACCTTCGGTTGCAATAACGGTTTAATTATGGCGGGCGCCAGGGTATACTACTCAATGGCCGAAGACGGGCTTTTCTTTAAAAAAGTGGGTACACTCAACAAAAATGCAGTTCCCGGATTTGGACTCTGGATTCAGTGTATTTTTGCTTGTTTATGGTGCATTAGCGGAAAATATGGCGATCTGTTGGATATGATTTCATTCGTGGTGGTGATGTTTTACATGCTCACCATTTTCGGAATTTTTATTCTTCGTAAAAAACGACCTGATGCCGAAAGACCTTACAAAGCCTTTGGTTACCCTGTTCTGCCAATTATCTATATGGTTATGGGACTGGCCTTTTGCATATTGCTGATTATTTTTAAGCCCAAATTTACCTGGCCCGGATTAATCATCACATTAATCGGTATCCCGGTTTATTACCTCATTAAAGGAAATATAGTTCGCCAGGATTTGAAATCAAAAGATCCGGTTGATGTGAATGGTTAAAATATTAATGTTATTCATCAAAATCTAAAGAAAACCTGCAATACTATATTTACCCACAAAAAATCTGTAATGAGCATTTACGCAACCGCTAAAAAATCAATAGTTTTCATCTTATTAAGTTTTGTTTCCGCTCAATTGCTGGCACAGCAAGCCAGGTTGCAGCCATATGCCCCAAATGCTGCTGAAGTGGTGGATGCTTATCAATTATCCTTGAAAATGGATACCACTTTACGTAATATTCCAACCAACAATGATATTATTCCTTATTGGAAAAAGGATGGAACCGCATTTTGGTATAAAAAGAATCTTCCTGATAGAACATGGGAGTATTATTATATAGATGCTGCAACAGGTAAACGCCAGGCCGCATTTGATCATCATAAACTTGCGCAGAATTTAGAAAAGGTTACCGGTAAAAAACAGAACCCACTAAAAATTCAACTTGCTGAGTTATATTTCGCCGATCAGGGTAATACGGCAAAACTAAAAATACAGGATAAATGGTATGAATTAAACTTAGGCGATTACAGTTTAGCTGACATTAAAGACACCACAATTTATCGTTACAATGCCAAAAGACCTCTGCAACAAAGGAGATCGCGCTGGCAGGGAAACCGCCAATCCAAAAAATCGCCGGATGGCAAAAGTGAAATCCTGATCCGCGGCGGCAACCTTTTTGTAATTGATTTAGCAACAAAGGCAGAAACCCAGCTGAGTACCGATGGTAATGCTGATAAACCTTACGGCGAATTTGCATGGTCGCCCGATGGAAAAAACATTGTTGCTTACAAAATCGATCCCAAAGAAATTAAAAAAGTATATTATGTATTAAGTTCTGTTCCAGGTACCACACGCGGCGAATTAAAATCGAGAGAATATGCACAACCCGGTGATGACTTTACGGCTTATCAGCCCTATGTTTTTAATGTAGCGAAAAAAACTGCCATTAAAGTAGATGCTGATCCGATCGATTTCTTTGGCGCACCGGAACTGCATTGGCGCGGCAATAACAGCAGGTATTATACTTATGAGAAAGTAGACAGGGGGCATCAGCGTTTCAGGGTAATTGAAGTGGATGTTTTAACAGGGAAAACCAAAAATATCATCGACGAGAAAACCAAAACCTTCATTTATGAAAATCGCATTTATACCAGATACTTACCTAAAACAAACGAAATATTGTGGACGAGTGAGCAGGATGGCTGGCAACACCTTTATCTGGTAAATACCTTAACCGGAAAGCAGCAGTTAATTACAAAAGGAAATTATGTAGTTCGGGATATTGATAGTGTAGATATCGTAAAACGCCAGGTGTGGTTCCGGGCAAATGGAATGCATGCTGACGAAGATCCTTATTTTATCCATTACTATCGGATCGGGTTTGACGGAAAAGGCCTGGTAAACCTCACACCAGAAAAAGGTAATCATAACCTCAGCTTTTCTCCTGATCGTAAATATTATATCGATACCTACTCGCAAGTAAATGTACCATCGGTTAGCGAATTAAGGTTAACGGCAAGCACTAAAAAATTAAACGAAATAGAACATGGAAAAACAGATGCCTATTTGGCTACAGGGGTTAAATTGCCTGAAGTATTTGTAGCCAAAGGAAGAGATGGCAAAACTGATATTTGGGGCATTGTTTGCCTCCCTTCAAAAATGGATCCGAATAAAACTTATCCTGTAATCGAAAATATTTATGCAGGTCCTCATGATAGCTTCGTGCCTAAAAGTTTCTTGCCAGCCAGTGAAATGCAGAGCATCTCCGAATTGGGTTTTATTGTGGTACAGATTGATGGAATGGGTACGGCCAACCGTTCTAAAGCTTTTCATGATGTATGTTGGAAAAACATAGCCGATTCCGGATTTCCTGACAGGATATTGTGGATGAAAGCCATGGCGGTTAAATATCCAAATGCTGATATTTCACGGGTAGGGATTTATGGCACTTCTGCGGGTGGACAAAGCTCAACAGGCGCACTGTTATCTCACCCTGAGTTTTATAAGGCTGCAGTTTCTGCCTGTGGTTGTCATGACAACCGCATCGACAAACAATGGTGGAACGAACAATGGATGGGCTATCCGGTAGGACCACATTATGGAGAACAATCTAACATTACAAATGCAGGTAAATTACAGGGTAATCTATTTTTAATTGTTGGCGAAGCAGATGAAAATGTACCGCCAGAATCGACCTATCGACTTGCCGATGCATTGATCAAAGCAAATAAAAATTTCGATATTTTAAGCATTCCGGGCATGGGGCACAGTGATGGAGGCGTTTACGGACGCAGACGTAAACGCGATTTTTTTGTGAAACATTTACTAAATGCCGAACCTCCAAACCCGAATATTTCAAAGTAAGATACTTCATTGGTCATTGGTAGAGTTTAGAATTTTTCAAATACCTCGGAGGGTTGATGAAAAATACACAAGGAGCGTCATTTCGACCGCAGTAGAGAAATCTTTGAACTATGGAAAAGATTTCTCCATTTCGTTGCGATAAATCCGATAGCTCGGGTCGAAATGACGGCGATTTTTTAATTCTATCTGGTAACTGCAAACTGTTTATCGCAAACGGAACTGGTAATTGCCAACTGTCAACTGAAAATTGGTAGCTGATTCATTCATTCTATAAGTGGATATAATTAGTTATTTTAGCTGTAATAAATTACGCTATGAAAAATAACTTTTTGATTTTGGCTTTCTTATTCTTTTCTATTTCAGCTTTTGCACAAATAAAAAAGGCTTAGGTAAAAGATTTGGCATTTATGTCTGGAACCTGGGTTCAGAAAAGTGAATGGGGCGATTTGGAAGAATTTTGGAGCCAGCCAAACGGCGAAAGCATGATGAGCAGCTTTAGGTGTGTTAAAGATGGGAAAGCTTTATTTTACGAATTCGTTGTGATTGAACTTGAAGAGGGGTTGCCTGTGATGAAGATGCGGCATTTTAACCGCGGAAGCATTGCCTGGGAAGAAAAAGAAAAACCACTGCTTTTTCCGCTGGTAACCTTAAAGGGAAAACTTGCTGTTTTTGAAATGAAAGATAAATCGGTGAGGTTAAGCTATCAATTGATTACTGAAGATAAATTAAGCGTTGTGCTGGAGGAAAAGGATAAAAATGGTCAGCCTAAAAAAGATATTTTCAGTTTTACACGAAAACTTTAAGTATTTTTCCATCAAAATAATCACCTCCTAATATGTTGCCAAAAATTAAAATATTCTGTCTGTTTTTACTTTTGTTATTATCCAGCACATTTGCCGCTAATGCGTCGATAGATTTCTATCAGATCAAAATTTACCACTTAAAAACCGATGCTCAGGAAAAAACGGTAGACGATTATTTGCAAAAAGCATATTTGCCTGCCTTACACCGCTGTGGAATAGCAAAAGTTGGTGTGTTTAAACCAATTGTAAGTGACCAGGCTGTAGGTACGGAAAAACTGGTTTATGTATTTATTCCTTTAAAATCATTTAATGGAATTTTAGAACTGGATAAAAAGCTGGCAAAAGACAAACAGTATGCCGCTGATGGTAAAGCTTATCTGGATGCATTCTACACGGAGGCGCCTTTAGAGCGCTTAGAATCAATTGTATTAAAAGCCTTTGAAGACGCACCTCATTTTATGCTGCCAAATCTAAAATCGCCGATGAAAGAACGGGTGTACGAATTAAGAAGCTATGAGGCACCTACTGAGAAGTATTTTCAGAATAAAGTTCAAATGTTTAATAAAGGTGACGAAATCGGTTTATTCAAAAGATTAAATTTTAATGCTGTATTTTATGGAGAAGTAATCGCCGGGAGTCGTATGCCTAACCTGATGTATTTAACCACTTTCGAAAATAAGGCAGATAGAGATGCGCACTGGAAAGCATTTTCAGCGGATGAATATTGGAAGAAACTATCAGCAATACCAGAGTATCAACACAATGTTTCTAAAAACGATACTAAATTTGTTTACCCAACAGACTATTCAGATTTTTAGGATAAAAAGACTAAAGCGGAAAGCAAAAAGGGAAACTAAATTCCGTGAAAATCTGTGCTTCCGTGGCAAAAAAACTAACCAGATAGATCCTGAAACAAGTTCAGGAGGACGATCGCAGGATCTGAGTGATGAAAATCTTAATGTCCTTAACTGCTTAATGGTAGTGAAGGTGAAAGCTTAAAGACTAAAGCTGAAAGCAAAAAGATAAACTAAATTCCGTGTAATTCTGTGCTTCCGTGGCAAAAGAACTAAACAGAAAGATTCTGAAACAAGTTACCATTGACAGACTCCACTAGAATGGTCGTCATCTCGACCGGAGCAACGCGAAGTGGAGAGATCTTTGTAATAAGTTATTGAAAATTTAAAAGATTTTGCTTCGCAGAGCCTTCGGGTTCTCCACTGCGGTCGAAATGACGATATTTTCGAGAGCACTCAACTTCTTTATCCATCTGTCCATTCATATTGATTTTTATAAAATAAATTACCCTTCAGGATGACGATCGCAAGATCTGAGCGATGAAATCTTAATGTTCTTAATTGCTTAATGGTAGTAAAGCTGAAAGCAAAAAGATAAACTGAATTCCGTGGCGAAAAAACTAACCAGAAAGATCCCGGAACAAATTTAAGATAACGATCGCAGGATCTGAGTGATGAAAATCTTAATTTCCTTAACTGTTTAAATGGTAAAAAATGCAAAAGCTGAAAGACTTTTCAGATAAATAGAACTACAGATTGACAGGTTTTTGTGTAACAATAATTTAGCAAATTGTATCTTTACATCCGCTAAAAGATTTTTTTCAGCTATTCTGTCGGTTTGCCCTTCTAATGATGAGATTTATTAAAGCATTTGGTTTTATTATACAATCCTGGCTGTTTTTCAACAGTGTTCATGCTCAGGTAGTAGATCAAACTGCTATTCCGGAACATTATGTGCTTAAAACATATGGCATTAACGATGGTCTACCTTCTAAAAATACCACCGTTGCTTTAAAAGATAAAAGAGGTTTTGTATGGATAGGTACAGAAAATGGTCTGTGTAAGTTTGATGGTTATTCTTTTAAAGTTTATGTAAATATTGCTGGTGATAGCACCTCTTTAACCAACAATTATATCAATGCTATAGTAGAAGACAGCAATGGTTTTTTTTGGGTGGGTACCATGAATGGTTTAAACAGGTTTGACCCGGTTACCGAAAAATTTGAACGTTTTTATTATAAAGAAAACGATAGAACTTCGCTAAGCAATAATAAAGTCTGGTCTTTACTGATCGATAAAAAGAATAAATTGTGGATTGGTACCGATGATGGATTTAACCTTTATAACAAGAAATCAAAAACTTTTAAGGTTTATCAACCCGATGCAAAAAATCAGTATGCTATAAAAGGAAAATCGGTTAATGCTATTGCAGAAGATGCAGCTGGCAATTTATGGTTGGGCAACTGGAGCGCCGGACTGAATAAATTCGATCAAAAAACAAAGCGGTTTACCAATTACATGCAAAAGGAAATCGCGAACCAAAAAAATCCAAACGACATCTGGACCCTCTGCCTTGATCATGATGGCATGATATGGATTGGATGCTATTGGAAAGGCGACCTGTTCCGCTTTGATCCGAAAAATGAAAAGTTTACCACTTATCTAGGTATGGGAAAAGGTAATTCTTCCATATTTAATGTTTTAAATTTAGGTGCCGAAAAATTACTGGTAGGCGGCAGCGCCGGAATATTCTGGGTAAATACAAAACTAAATAAATGGGAAAAAATAGATAAGCTCGAATTTTTTGCCAACGGTGGTTTATATCGTGATAAAAGCGGAATGATATGGCTCTGTGGTAAAAACGGACTCACTAAAATTGATTTTAACCAATATAAATTTAATTTTATTTCACTTCCTTTAAACCAGGCAGAAATTAAATCAATAGTTAGTGAAGGCGGTAATTTTTGGCTGGGTACCAACAAGGGCCTTTATAAATACAATCCAAATAACCGCGTTATTACCAGGCTTTCGCACAGCGATGACTTAAACAGTTTATCCAGTAATGATATTATTAACCTATCTGTTGATTTAAAAGGTCAGTTATGGGTAATGAGTGAGAATGGATTTGACCGGTATAGCGAAAAGGAGAGTAAGTTTATACATCATCACCATCGTTCTGCACTTGGAAGTTTTTTTAACGAAGATGTTTTTAGAGATCTGATAGAGGTAAATGATGGCGAATATTATTTAGCTACAGATGCAGGTTTAAAAATCTATAACGATAAAATTAGAGCTTATACGCATTACTATAACGATCCTAAAAATTTGGGCTCTCTGAGTAATAACCATTTATACTGCCTTCTAAAAGATGCGCAGGGAAATATCTGGATAGGGACATACGGGAGTGGCCTCAGCCGTTTTAACCCTAAAACAAAAAAGTTCAGCAATTACATGATCAATAATTCAAAAACGGGCGGCATTAGCAATAACATTGTAAATAGCCTGTATCTGGATTCGCACAAAAATGTTTGGATCTGCACCCGCGATGGATTGAATAAATATGTTGCTAAAACAAATACTTTCGAGATCTATTCAAAACAAAACGGTTTTGCAAGCAATGTTTTTACCGATCTGGTAGAAGATAATAATGGCAAGCTTTGGGTTACTACCGAGCAGGGCATCTCACTTTTCGATCCCGTAAATAAAACGGTTAAAAATTACGATGAGAAGGATGGCGTGTATGCCAATGCGGCCATCTGTAAAAATGCAAAAGGGGAAATTTACCTGGCAGGCAGTAAAGGCATCGTTTATTTTAATCCACAACTACTTAAATACAATAAAGAAGCTCCTGCAGTTTACTTTTCTGATTTTTCGGTTTTTAATAAACTGATTCTCCCGGGCGAAGATTCTCCTTTAAAATTGCCTGTTTATATGACGAAAAGTATCACATTGCCTTATGATCAAAGTGTACTCTCTTTTGGTTTTGTGGCTTTGAACTATACGCTTTCAGAAAAAAACCAGTATGCTTACTTTCTCGAAGGTTTTGATAAAAAGTGGAATTATAGCGGTAGCGAACATAAAGTTACCTATACCAATTTAAACCCAGGCAAATACACCTTAAGGGTAAGGGCATCAAACAATGATGGCATTTGGAATATGAAAGGAAATTCGCTCCAGATTATTATTACGCCACCCTGGTACCGTACCTGGTGGGCCTTTGGCTTTTATGGTTTGGCTTTCTTTGGCCTTGTGTATGCCTATCTTAAATATCGTGAGCACCAATCTAACTTAAAATTTCAGATTAAACTGGCCCATGTAGAAAGTGAAAAAGAAAAGGAGTTGAGTGAAAAGAAACTATCCTTTTTTACCAATGTATCGCACGAGTTCCGCACGCCGCTTACGTTAATTATCAACCCGGTTAAAGAGCTTTTGTATAAGAATGACAATAATGTTGATACCACTGATTTAAATATTGTGTACAGGAATGCCAAGCGGCTTTTAAGTTTGGTAGATCAGCTGTTATTGTTTAGAAAAGCAGATACCTATGGCGGAAAATTAAAAGTAGCTCCGGTAAACCTGGTGAGTTTGTGTAAAGAAGTATTTCTGTGTTTTGTGCATCAGGCACGGTCTAAAAATATTGTATTTGAGTTTATATGCGCCGATGAATTGATCCCTTTTTATGCTGAAAGGGAGAAAATAGAGATTGTGTTTTTTAATCTCCTTGCAAATGCCATAAAATTTACGCCCGAAGGCGGTACGGTTAAAATGATTGTAAAAAGTAATCAGGACAATATACAGGTGGCTGTAGAAGATACAGGCTGTGGTATTACCAGCTTTGCAGGAGAAAAACTCTACGAAAAATTTTATCAGGATCCGGGAAATAAATCATCTAAAGGTGGTTTTGGCATTGGTTTATACCTTGCAAAAAATTTTATTGAAATGCATGGTGGAAGGATAAGTTATACCAGCGTTGAAAATAAAGGCACAGCATTTGATATTGCTTTATTAAGAGGGACAAGCCACTTTAAAGATGCGGTAATTTTGCATGAGGAACTGGTAGATACCGATTCATCATTATTTAAAGAGTTAATAGAGGATGAAATAAGCGCTAACAAAGTTGTAGAAGCTGCTGAAGAACCAATAGCAGACAAACAGCTGGCCATCGAGTTAAAAAGCATGCTTATTATTGATGATAATATTGAAATAAGAGAATACCTTAAACAGGTTTTTAGAATGGATTATCACCTTTACGAAGCCAGTAACGGAGAAAAAGGTTATGAGATGACGAAAGAGCTATTACCCGATATTGTAATCTGTGATGTAATGATGGATGGCATAACGGGTATAGAACTATGCAGTAAAATAAAAGAAGATGTTTCCATCTCTCATATTCCGATTATTTTACTTACTGCCATTTCTGCTCCGGAGGTTAAGCTTAAAGGAATAGAAGGTGGCGCCGACGATTATATCAGTAAACCTTTTGATAAGGACTTTTTAAAAGCAAGGGTAGCCAGTATATTAAAAAGTAAAAATGCCCTGCAAAAGTATTTTTATAATGAAATTACACTCAACTCGAACAATACCAAGATCTCTGCAGAATACAAAGAATTTTTAGATAACTGTATCCGTATTGTAGAAGAACAGCTTACCGATCCTGATTTTAATATCGATACCCTGTCCACCTTTCTGGGCATGTCGAGATCTAATTTATACCGTAAAATAAAATCCATTTCGGGTCAGTCGGCAAATGGATTTATCCGTTTCATCAGGTTAAGAAAAGCGGCCGAAATTTTTATCAATACAGATAAAACCATTCAGGAAACTTCTTACATGGTAGGTATAAACGACCCAAAATATTTTAGAGAGCAGTTTTACAAACTCTTTAATATGAATCCATCACAGTATATTAAAAAATTCAGGAAGCCGTTTTCCAATCATATCCAATTAAATTCAACAGGCAAAAAAGGTAAATGATAATCATGTTTATCAGCCTGTTTTTTTTCAATATGCCTTAAAACCTCATTTAGGTCATTTTTCGGTCTGTTTACCCCTCTAATTTGGATTGTTTGCACCCTGTAGGAGTTGTTTGTTGGCGCTAATTTAGCCCTCGATAAAGCAGTGTTATAATCGCGATTCCGATAGAGGGTTCTGTTGGGTAGGTTATAAAATTGATCTGCTAACCAAATATTAATTTGCAAACAAATATGAGAAGAAAAGTTCTGAAAGGATTTTTGCCAAAATTCTTTACAATTAAAACACTGGCATTTCTATTGATCGTATCCATCAGTTTACCTGCAATGGCATCTCTAGTTTCTGTTAAAACAGGAATAAAGAACAAGCTTAGAGAAATTGTGGTAACGGGTACAGTAACAAACGAAACCGGAGCTACATTCCCCGGAGTAGCGGTTAAGATTAAAGGAACCGAAAAAGCGGTTCAGACCGATGCAAAAGGTAAATTTAGTATCAGTGTTGCAGCCTCTACAGACGTACTTGTTTTTTCTTATGTAGGCTACACCAGCCAGGAGCAAACAGTTGGCGATAGAACAACCATTAATGTTCAGCTTGGTTCCGACACCAAAACACTAAACGAGTTGGTAGTGGTTGGTTACGGAACACAGAAAAAAGCAACGCTTACGGGGTCAATATCGCAGGTAAAAGGAAGTGAATTAATGAAAAGCCCACAACCAAACCTGTCAAACTCTTTGGCGGGCCGGTTTTCGGGGGTAATTGTAAATAATCGTAGTGGCGAACCTGGGGTTGATGGTTCTAATATTACGGTAAGGGGACTTGCTACTACCGGGAGCAATAATGTATTAATTGTTGTAGACGGAATTCCAGGGCAAATTGGTGGACTTGAGCGTTTAGATCCCAACGATATTGAAAGTGTATCGGTATTAAAAGATGCTTCTGCCGCTATTTATGGTAACAGAGCAGCCAATGGTGTAATTTTAGTAACTACGAAAAAAGGGAAAACCGGTAAACCAACCGTAAATTATAGTTTTAACCAGGGATTTAGCTCGCCAACAAGGTTACCTAAAATGGCAGATGCCGCAACCTATGCACAGATTATGAACGAAATTAATTTCGATTCGAACCCTGCCGGTGGCCTTAACCAATCTTATACTGCAGATCAGATTGAAAAGTTCCGCAATGGTTCCGATCCGCTTTTGTATCCAAATACCGATTGGATTAATGAAACATTGAAAAATACTGCACTCCAAAGTCAGCATAGCCTTTCGGTTAATGGTGGTAGTGAAGATGTAAAATACTATGTTTCATTGGGTACAATTTCTCAGGATGGTTTATACAAAAATGGCGCAACGAAATACAATCAGTATAATTTCCGTACCAATATAGATGCCAATGTTTCTAAATACCTTAAAGTTGGCTTATCGGTATCTGGCAGACAAGAAAATCGTTTGTTCCCTCAGGTAGGAGCTGGTGATATTTTTAGGTCTATTTACAGGGCAAAACCAATCGTATCTGCCTATTATCCAAATGGCTTGCCAACAACGGGTATAGAAAATTCAAATCCTGCTGTGCAGGTTACCGATATCGGTGGAACAAATAAAAACCCTACACAGGTTTTAAATGGTATTTTAAGAGCTACTTTTATTATTCCTGGCGTAGAAGGTCTTTCTGTTGATGGTTTCTTTTCTGCTGATAAATCTAATGTATTTACCAAAAGTTTCAATAAGCCATATTTACTGTATCAATATGATCCTACCTCTCAAACCTATAACAGCGTAATTACTGGCGGTAATAATCAAAAAGCTACATTACTTGAAAAGCAACAAAACGAATCGTTGCTTACTTCGAATATTAAACTAAACTACGCACGTCGTTTTAACCTGCATGATATCAATGCTTTTGTAGGTTACGAACAGAGCGAAAACCATTTGGAATATTTCGATGCACAACGCTTTAACTTCCTTTCTACTTCGTTACCTGAACTTTCTCAAGGTGGTACAGCAGCTACCGATTTTCTGAACTCGGGTTATAGCTCTAACTACAACCGCCGGAGTATAATAAGCCGTTTAGCTTATACTTATGATGATAAGTATCTTTTTGAAGGCCAGTTGCGTGTTGATGGATCATCTATTTTTCCTCAAGGCAAACAGTATGGTGTTTTTCCGTCCGCTTCTGCAGGTTGGGTAGTTTCAAAAGAAAAGTGGTTTAACGATAACGTTAAATTTGTTGATAACTTAAAAATTCGTGCATCATATGGTGCGTTGGGTAATGATAATGTAAATGGTTTCCAGTATTTCGATAACTATGTGCTGGTAGGTAACGGGTTTGTGGCCAGAGATCCAAGCAATACCTTAACCATACAACCTGGTGTAAACCTGGTTAAATTGGCAAATCCGAACATTACCTGGGAGGTGGCGAAAAAACTGGATGTGGGAATTAACGCTACAGTATTTAAAAACTTTAGCATTGAGGCCATTTATTTCCAGCAAAAAAGATCTGATATCTTAACCACCCGTAATGCTTCAGTGCCTGGTTCTTCAGGTATTGTAAATCCATTTGATGATAAGAGTGTGAACTATACACCGTTAGTGCCTTCAGAAAATATTGGAAAGGTGAACAGTAATGGTTTCGAAGCAACGGTTGGGTATAACCATAATGGCGAGAATCTGAAATGGAATATTTCTGGAAATATAACCTATGCAAAAAGCAAAGTAATTTTTATTGATGAAGCCAGTGGTACGCCAGATTATCAACGCAAAACGGGCAGACCATTAAATGTTGACTTGCTTTACAATAGTATTGGCATATTTAGAACGCAACAAGAGTTAGATGCTTACCCTCATGTAAGTGGTGCTAAAATTGGCGATCTTAAGTATCTCGATTATAACAATGATGGTCAGATTACTGCCGATGATCAAACAAGATCTCAATATAGCAATACCCCTCAAATTACTTATGGTTTAAATTTCGGAGCTTCGTACAAGAATTTCGATTTATCATTTGTCTTATCAGGTCAAGGGCAAGTTACTCAATACGTTTTACCGGAAGCAGGAAGCGTAGGTAACTTTTACAGTAGCTGGGCCGATAACAGGTTTAGCGCCTCAAACCCTAATGGAACTTATCCAAGAGTTACTGACCGTTCTTCGAATGCGATCAGTGGCGGACAGTTTAATAATACTTTTTGGTTAAATGATGCTTCTTTTATAAGACTTAAAAACGTAGAACTTGCCTATAATTTAAAAGCTTCATTTTTACAGAAAATAAATGTCTCGGGCTTAAGGTTTTATGCCAGTGCATTTAACCTGTTAACCATTTCAAAAGTTAAAGATTACGATCCAGAAGGAAACAGTGGTAGTGGCCAGTTTTATCCACAGCAACGCATTATTAATCTGGGTGCTAATATTAAATTCTAAACATCATGAATACTAAGTCAATACATAAAATATTATTAGGCCTATCATTAATCTCCTTAAGTGTGGTGGGTTGTAAAAAAGATTTTTTAAACGTAGAACCAACAGATCGGATTTCTACCACTACTATAGAAAGCGATACGTCTGTTCTGGAGGCTTATGTAACCAACAGGTACATCGGTACCCGATTACAGGATAAAGAAGCAGATGGTTCTGCACCAGGTTTTGGGAGGGGGTTTGAATATAGTATGTGGAGCTCGTACACAGACGAATCTGTTTACAATAACGATGATTTTACCTGGTTAATTCAAAGAGGTCAGCTGGCACCAGAAAATTTAGGCAGTGCAGGTGTATATTGGGGCAGGAGTTATAAAAGTATCAGAGAATGTAATTATGCACTTGGTGTGCTTGCTAAAATTGCAATGAGCACAACACATAAAAAACAATTGATCGCAGAGCTTAAATTTGTAAAGGCTTTCCGTTATCAGGATTTAATTCGAAATTATGGTGGTGTAGTTTTAATGGGTGATAAAGTAACCAACCTGACCGATAATTTGCAAGATCCGGCTTTGTTTCAGCGCGCAACAATAAAAGAGAGCATTGATTATACGGTGAATCAACTCGATGAAGCGGCTGCAGATCTGCCACAGGATAATAGCGGTAGCTGGTTGCCGGGTAGAGCTACTAAAGGTGCTGCATTAGCCCTTAAATCACGTTTGCTTTTATATGCAGCAAGTCCATTGTACAACGCGGGTACATGGGAGGCAGCAGCGGCAGCAGCGCAGGCTGTTATTGCTTTGAATAAATACAAAATTTATGATGGAGGTTATGAAAACCTGTTCCTGAATGATTTGAATAATGACGAAATCATCTTTGCGAGATTATTTACCAAAAATGCCAACCATACACACCTGGAGATTGCCAACGGACCAAATGGCTATGGCGGCTGGGGAGGAAATCTGCCGATGCAGAACCTGGTAGATGATTATGAAATGACCAACGGTAAAGCCATTAGCGATCCTACATCTGGTTACGATAGCAACCAGCCATACAAAGACCGTGATCCGCGTTTTGCAGCCACTATTTTATACAATGGTGCAGCATATCGTGAGCGTAATATAGAAACCTTTATTCCGGGAGGAAAAGACAGTAAAGATGGAATTGATAACTGGAATACCACTAAGACGGGTTATTATCTTAAAAAATTCATGAACAAGGCATATCCTTTACAAAACCCCTGGGGAAACGCAGGTTTTCAGCCATGGATCTATTTTAGATATGCAGAAATTTTGCTTAACTATGCTGAAGCAGCTAACGAAGCTTACGGACCTGACGCTGTTCCTGCCGGATCAACAATGTCGGCAAGACAAGCGATAAATATGGTACGTGCAAGATCTGGTGTAAATATGCCAGCATTAGCCGTTGGACTTACACAATCACAAATGCGAGATGCGGTACGTTACGAACGTAGGGTAGAACTCGCCTTTGAAGAACACCGTTATTATGATGTAAGAAGATGGAAAATTGCCGATGTAACCGAAAACAAACCTGCTGGTGGAATGATTATTACCAAAACCGGTAATACATTTACTTATACACCTAAAGTTGCTTTAGATGGGCGTAAGTTTGAAACCAAACACTACTGGTTACCTATACCTAGAGCCGAGATTTTAGCTTCAGGCGGTAAATTGCAGCAAAACCCTGGTTATTAATAAATAGAAATTAAGTTTTGCATGATTAAGCCGTATCAACATCTTAACCGTTTTTTTATCTGTCTGGCCTTATTTTTCTGTGGCAGAACAACGCTTGCACAAGAAACCGTTCTAAAAATAGAAATTGATCCTGCCAACACCTTTCAGACTATAGAAGGCTTTGGTGCTTCTGATGCCTGGAGTTGTCAGTTTGCCGGATTATGGCCTACAGAGAAAAGGGATAAAATGGCTGATTTGCTTTTTAGCACTCAAACCACAAAAGAGAGGCAACCACTTGGTATTGGGCTTAACATGTGGCGTTTCAGTATTGGTGGTGGTAGTGCCGCCCAAGGTAAAGAAAGCGATATTGGCGACGAATGGCGTCGTCAATATGCTTTTTTGCAGCCAGATGGCACTTATAATTGGAACGCGATGCCAGGACAAGTCTGGTTCTTAAAGGCAGCCAAAACACGGGGAGTGAAACAGTTTATCGGATTTGTAAACAGTCCGCATGTATTGTTTACCAAAAATGGGAAAGCCTATTCTACAGATGGCCATTGCAATCTGAATTTTGACAAACTTCCGGAATTTGCCGCTGATCTTGTTGCTACCATCAAAGGAATAAAAAAAACAATTGGAATAGAACTAAATTACCTGAGTCCTGCAAATGAGCCGCAATGGAAATGGAATGAACACAACCAAGAGGGCTGTCCTTATAACAATAACGAACTTGCTCAACTTTACAGGGGTGTTAACGAAGCCTTTGTTAAAAATCAGGTCAAAACCAAAATACAGATAGGAGAGGCTGGCCAGCTCGATTATTTATACAATAACGGAAACAGTGTAAAAGGAAACCAGGTATATCAGTTCTTTAATCCTTCATCACCCAATTATGTCGGCAACCTATCGGGCATAGATCGTTCTATTTCTGGACACAGCTATTTTACAACAAGTCCGGAGCAGAAATTTATTGAAGTACGCAAAAAGACGGGTGATGCCGTAGCCAGCATTAAAGGTTTAAGGTATTGGATGTCTGAATATTGTATTTTAGGCGATAGTTTAATGAAAGGGGAAAAACGCGACCTTGGTATGGCGCCTGCATTATTTATCGCCCGTTTGATCCATCACGACCTGGTTTTGTCTAACGCTACCTCATGGCAGTGGTGGCTGGGCATATCAGCCAGCGATTATAAGGATGGTTTGGTTTATATCGACAAAAATAAAACAGACGGGCAGGTTTATGATAGTAAAATGTTGTGGGCCCTGGGTAATTATAGTCGTTTCGTTGGCCAGGGTAGTAAGCGCCTTCAAGTTAAAACACTCGGGGCAAACTTACCTCAGGTTGATGTATCATCTTATCTGCAAAATAAAAAACTCGTAACAGTAGTGGTTAACCCTACAGAAAACGATCTTGATCTGGATATTGAGGTAAAGGGTAATAAACAAAATTCTGTACAGACCTATGTTACCTCAGCCGAATATAACTTGTCACCTTATAAACAATATCAGAATACCAAACATGTTCGCATTCCGGCTAAATCTATTACTACTGTAATCAGTAATTAAGCCTGATTGAAATGATAACGCACCTCAATTTTAATCCTATTTGGTTGAGCTGAAAAGCAATTATAAATCGATATAGGAAAACTATGTTTTTGATTTTTTAAATAATAATACATCTTAAATGAAACCTACCCTAAAACACGTAATGATTAAAGTAATTTTAATTACTTGTTTTGCCAGCTTTAGTGCATTTGCACAGGTTAAGCATACCTTTAAACTTGCAGACTCTGTTTTTCTGCTCGATAATAAACCTTTTCAGATCATTTCTGGAGAAATGCATTATCCCCGTATACCTAGAGAAGCCTGGCGCGACAGAATGAAAATGGCTAAAGCCATGGGCTTAAATACGATTGGTACCTATGTATTTTGGAATGTACACGAGCCTCAGAAAGATCAGTTTGATTTTTCTGGTAATAATGATATTGCCGAATTTGTGCGCATTGCAAAAGAAGAAGGCTTATGGGTATTGCTTCGCCCTAGTCCGTATGTATGTGCCGAATGGGAATTTGGCGGTTATCCATTTTGGTTACAGAACATTAAGGGTTTACAGGTAAGGAGTAAAGAAGCACAATATTTAAAAGAATATAAAGAATATCTTACAGAGATTGGTAAACGTTTGGCGCCGTTGCAAATTAACCATGGTGGCAACATCTTAATGGTACAGGTTGAAAACGAATATGGTTCTTATGGGAATGACAAAGAATACCTGAAAATTAATGCCCAACTGTTTAAGGATGCCGGTTTTGATGGCGTACTTTCAACCTGCGATCCCGTTCCGGCACTAGAAGGAGGGCATTTGGCGGGCTTGCTTCCAGGCGTAAATGGTATTGATAATCCAGCTCAGATCAAAACGTTAATCAAGAAATATAACAATGGTTCCGGACCATACTTTGTGCCAGAATGGTATCCGGCCTGGTTCGATTGGTGGGGTACAAAACACCATGAGGTAAATCCAAAAACTTACGCCAATAAGCTAGATACTGTACTTAAAGGTGGAATTTCTATTAATATGTACATGTTTCATGGCGGTACAACCAGAGGGTTTATGAATGGGGCAAACTTTAATGATTCTACAGCTTTCGAACCACAGATTAGTAGTTATGATTATGATGCACCTTTAGATGAAGCGGGTAATGCAACAGCAAAATTCATGCTTTTTCGCGAAGCAATTAAAAAGAATCTGCCTGCAAACCAAACACTTCCAGATGTACCCGGTACTAAGCCAGCAGCGGCATTGCCTGTAATTACATTTACCAAATCAACGGATGTTTTTAGCCTGATTGGAAAACCAAAGTTAAGTGAACAACCACTAACCTTCGAAGCCCTTAACCAGCCCTATGGTTTTGTATTGTACAGCAGCACAATAAAAGGCGGACGTAAAGGTGTAATCAAAATCAACGAGCTGCGCGATTATGGATTGGTATATATCAATAAAAAACTTGTAGGTGTTTTAGACAGAAGGCTTTATCAGGATAGTTTAGTGATTAATCTTCCTGCCGGCAATGTACAATTGGATATTTTGGTAGAAAACATGGGGAGGATTAATTTTGGCCCTTACTTACTTAAAAATAATAAAGGGATTACCAAAAACGTAACTTTTAATGGTAAAGAAATTAAATTGTGGAAAATGTATCCATTGCCATTTGATAAAATAGATACCAAAAAAATACAGCCCAAAGTAAGTAGCAAATCTGCAGCAGTACTTAAATCAGCTACCTTTAACTTAACAAAGGTTGCCGATACTTATTTAGATATGCGCAAATGGGGAAAAGGACTGGTTTGGGTTAACGGACATAACTTAGGTAAATATTGGGGTATTGGACCACAACAAACCATTTATTTGCCAGCAGAATGGCTTAAAAAAGGAAAGAATGAAATTGTAGTTTTTGAACTGCTTAAACCCGGGCAGAAGACATTAACCAGTTTAGATAAAGCCATTTTAAATGAGTTAAAATAATAGCATTTCGATTTTCATCTGAATTAACGCCTCACTAACCAAATATTAATTACAAAACCTATGAAAATTAAAACGCCAATTGTAACGATGGCCGTTGTGTTAAGCGCATGCTTAATGGGCTGTAAAAAACAAGAGTTAGTTACAGAGACTCCAAAGGCTGAAAAAGCGAGTGTAGAATCGGTAGGTGCTGCAGGTATTGCAGGGGTAAACTGGGCTGATGGCCGTGATAATTTTGTTGATGGCTGGGTTATCCCGTCAGGATTAACCGCCGGTGATAATTATACCACCGTATCGGCAAAGGCAAATGCCATTTTAACGGGTTTTCAAACAAACATGCCTGGCGTAAATACAGTTAGATTACCCATTAATCCTCCTAGTGTAGCAGAAGCATGGTGGGGTGCTTATACTGGTGCAATAGATCGCGCATTGAGCAAAAATATGAAAGTAATTCTTGCTTGTTGGGAAAGCGCGTCTTCCCACAATGGTACCATTGATAATACCACTCAGTTTTGGGCCATGTGGCAAACCGTGGTAGACAAATATGGTAGCAATGCCAATGTATATTTCGAACCTATGAATGAGCCATATAGTTATTCGCTTGCTCAGTTAACAGCTATTTATGCCGAATGGTTATCCCGTTATCCTAACGTAAGCAAGGGGAGGATTCTATTAGGCGGTACAGGCTATTCGGAAAATATAACAGGTGTTGGTGCCGATAGCCGTTTTTCGGGTTGTTTGCTGTCCTTGCATAACTATGCTTTTTGGGCTACCCGATCTCAATCTGCATGGGAAAGCGATTGGAGAAACCGTTTTGGCAATTACGCAAGTCGTACCGTTGTTACGGAGTACGGCGCGGCTATGACCACAGGCAAAAATTACACAGGTTCTGTCGGAAGTGACAATGAGATTGCCTACATAGTCGGTTCTACCAATGTATTTAGAAATGATAAAGTTGCCAGCGTATACTGGCCGGGGCTTAGAGACAACGACAGTTACAGTATCCAGAACCGCGGCGGAAGTGGCACTAATATTACTTTAACCACAACAAATGCATCAGGATTGAGCCGTATCAGGTATGGATGGGGTTTATAATATGATTTTAATTGGGAAAAAAGCCCTCTGCTAATTATATGCACTATCATTTTGGTCAGAAATATTGCACAAACGTTTGATTCATGTCTGGAATGTGCTTTATAAGCAACCTGGCGTAACTATTATTTTTCAGTAGGTGCTTTTTTCCTGATTCTGCTTAATGTTTCGAGTCTCATGCCTGTAAATGATGCTACATACTTTAATGGTACCCGGTTAATCAGGTTTGGATAAGAAATCAAGAACCTTTGGTAGCGTTTTAACGCGGTAGGAAGCCTGCAGATATAGGCTCTTTCAGATGCTCCCTGAAAATAAATTTCGGTCATCTTTCTACCTACATAGTTTGCTATAGGAAAATTTTCGTAAAGCAGTTTCGTCATTTCATGCGGAATGGCAATCGCAAATACCGGATCTATTGTTTCAATATACTCGTCAGAGCTTTCATTTTCCCATAAATTCCTGATGGTTCCTGCCAATTCATTTTCTGCAGCAATCCAGGTGGTAATCTTTTTATTCCCCATTTTAAGGTAGCCATGTACTGCTCCTTCTAAAATAAGGAAAATGTAGCGGTTGTATTTTAATGGCGAGGCAATATGTTTGTTTTTAGCAAAACGTACAGGGAATGTATCGCGGTTAATGATGTCTTCCATTTCTGGAGTAAGTGCATGGAAAGACCTGAAGACTGTAATAATTGGAGAGAAACCACCAAGCGCAGCCCATTTATCTTCACCATAAATATTTTCAATATTCATTGAGAAAAACGAGTGTGTATTAAAAAAAGTGAAAATAATTATAAAGATAAAAAAATCATTATTCTTCTTACAACCGAAGGGAATATTAATGCTGGAAGGTACAGAATTCATAAAATAATGGTGAATTAAAGTGTTGATTATTAATTTTATGGTTGTTTTAAGGTAAAAGGATGCAACCGATCTAAAATATTTTAGGTTCAGGTAGACGTATTCCTTTTATTGGTTTATAAATTGTAATTAGTAAGCTAGAAAAAATAGAAAAATGATTTTTTTTATTCGTATTTAACCTGATGATTCTTAAATATTTAACTTCATTTTATTCAGTTAATGTTAACTTTCTATTAAATATTTTGGGTTTACCTTTTGCAAGAATGGATTTAATTCCTAACTTCGCATCCTCGAAAGGGAGAAAATGATTCCGTAGCTCAGCTGGTAGAGCATTACACTTTTAATGTAGTGGTCCTGGGTTCGAATCCCAGCGGGATCACACCAAAGACTATCAAAATGTATAAAACCCTGCAATCGCACGATTAGCAGGGTTTTTGCTTTTAGGGAATTGTTAAAATACGCATGAAATCGCAAAAATTGGTGAGTGATTCGGTGAGTAAGGCAACGGTTAAAATTGACGCACCGAATTGTCTATAATCAATTAATGTACAAATTGTTATGAACCGAATATCTTGTGTGTTTTTAAGAAGCAAAGCTATGTTTGTTTTAACTAAAACCGAGAGATGATGAAGACCAATTTTAGCCTGCTTTTCTACCCTAAAAAGAAAAAGAGCTATGCAAGTAGAAATGTGGATCAAGTAAATAAGTTGAGGGGAGTTAAATAATATTTTACCAGTTCTTTAAATTCAGGTTGTCTATTTCCTTAAAGTGCTTGTCTTTGGTGTGTAACTTTAGGTCAAATTGCTTTGATACTGCGGCTATTCATATGTCATTCTCCGGTATTGGCTTACCTTTTTGCAACAAGACAGTTTTGATTAAGGCATAGTGATTTGCTGTTTCATCATCAGCAATAAGAACATTACACCTTTCTAGAAAAGAGTTGATTTGTTTAATGTGCTTTTTTGGGTTAGCTGATCTGTAAGCACCCAGATATAGTTCTCCTAGTACAGCAAAAGGAATGTTTATTTCCTCCTCTAAGGTTTCAAGAAACTCTGTAATTGTTGGATTGCCTTTAAATAACTCAATAACGATATTGGTGTCTAATAGGTTACTTCCAGTCATCTGGGTGGATTGTTTCACAAGATTCTGCAATTATACGTTCCATTTCTTCCGCCTCGTCTTTCGACCAGATTCCAGAAAAATCTTTTAAGCTTGGCGTTTTCTTAACTGTTCTATTATTGGTATTCTTTAATAGCTTCTCCAAAGCAGATAAAGTAGCATCACTCTTTACTTTGAGCATTTCTTCTATCAAATGTAATTTACGTGTTTCTATGTGCATGGATATGATATTGAGTGTTAACACAAAAATAAAGAATTATTTCTACAATAACCATAATCTTAAATCCTATGAATATGAGCAAATGACTTCGAGTTTTATTTTTTTCGTGATCTTTATTTCTCAATAAACTTATATCCCATCCTTAATCGATCAACAAAATCTTTAAAATCACCGTCATAGTGTTTCTTCAGTACCAATAGTTGAAAATGGCTCTTTTGAAAGAAACTAAGAAGTTCGCTATCGATAACCGAATTTAACAGCGCATATCTTCTCGGATTGTAAAACAGCATCGCAAAAAAAGCCGTGTTATAATGATATTGTAGCTTATGGATTTTTCCGCTAAGCCGCAACCGAAGTTCTAGCTTGTAGTAATCGCCCCTATCTTTCCATAGAAAACAAATTTCCGGCGTTTCACGGCTAAAGCTACATGGACTTGCGAATGTTTTAGGTGTAACTGCTGAGGCAATAAAAAACTTTAATGAAGAATCTATTGAGTATAATCTCAAATACTTTTACAAGTAACGACAATTCGACAATCAATGCCATTAATATCCAATGCTCGTTTAATCCATTAGATAAAGTGGTAGAACTTTATGAGTGCTTACTTGCCAGTGAGCGTGAAAAGGTGGAATTATTGAAAAAAGGAAATCAGTAGGCTTTCTATCAAGTTTTTAAAATACAAAGGGAGACGGTTCTTAGTGAACCGTCTCCCTTTATTTAAAATCATCTCGCTAGACTTTTGCAACGAAAGTTTTATTGTGGTATAGCTCCGATTTGAGTCATTAAAGCTAGCAAATCAGGTTGTCCTATTTCTTCTATGATCTGATTGTCAGACAAACGATAAATATTCATTGCGCTAACTGCGATAGGTTTTCCGGTTGCGGGTACGCCAAAGAAAGTTCCTTTATGAGTTCCCTTCATTGTAAATCTAACGGCTACTTTGTCATTCTCAGTGATCATATCTTCAATATTCCATTGAATATCAGGAAAGCCGCTGCGCATCATTCTTATAATCGTTAGATAACCTTTAGGCCCTTGCAACGGATCAGCCTGAAAAGGCACATAGAATTTCGCAGCAGGACTTATTAGTTGTTGAGCCAAATTTTCATCAGCAGTATTAATGAATTGTAAAAATTGATTGAAGAATTCTTTTGTTGCTCCCATTTTATATTTTTTGACTTGTAAAACTGAGTTATTATACAATGCAAAGATGGTTTACAAATCTCTTTCCAGCCAATAAACAAGCTTAAGAAAAAGTCTTAATGTAGTTTAAGGGTAACTTTTATTTTAATGATATATCTTTTCTGATTTTGCTCAGAAATTCAGGTGTGATGCCTAAATAGGAAGCTATCTGAGTATTGGGTAATCTTGAAGATAGCTCGGTATATTGTTCAAGAAAATCCAAATATCGTTGCTCTGCATTTGAACTGAAATTTTGTAACAAGCGGGTCTGAAGTTCAATAAATTTTTCCTCCACGATCACCCGAAAGTTTCTGTTAAACTTTGGTGAATTCACAAAAAGATAAAGCAAGTCCTGCTTCTCAATTTGCAAAATGGTAGAAGGTTCAATTGCCTCGATGAATAGTTTGCTTGGTTTTTCAGAATAGAAACTCCCCAGATCAGCAACCCAATCATTTTCTGCTGCAAACCTTAGATTATGTTCCGTCCCTTTTTCATCAATGCCATACATTTTAAAACAGCCTTTCTCAACAAATGTATAATGTTTGCAAACAAAGCCTTCCTGTAAGATCATCTGCCTCCGTTTTATTTTCCTTGGTGTTACTCTTTCGGAAAGCAAAATTATTTCATCGGAATTTAGACGAAGGTACTTTTTAAAATATTCAATTATAGGTTGTATCGTCAAGTTTTTGATATTAAGCCTGTTTAGTTTTTACAGAAAAGAGTTCCTAAATAAATCAGCAATTTAGAGCTGCAAAAATAGAACTAAATTCTTTAAATCATTAACAATGATAAATTGGATAAATGGATTTTAATTAATTTAAGCAAAGTTAAAAGGACTAAAATTAATTAGATATATGGAGGCTGCTCTGTCGCTTTTCAGATATAACGTCATCTGCTTATCCCGTAATCCTGTGATTTTCCCTTTGCCTTTTTTTTCTTACGTTTGGATGGTTCAACTGGATTCTCTTCGGGTGCGATGTAAACAGGCTCCATAAGAAGACTTAACAGGTCAGTACCTATTTTTCCAGTTGTAGAAATCATTTCCCCGACACTTTCAAATACTCCTTCAGCCCCGAAGAGCCCCATCGTGTTCTGATTTTACTTTACAGTTTGTCCCGTACTAGAATTTCTTTACAGTATTGAAAGTGAGTAAGTTTGAAGTTGCCCGGTCGTCAATTTGTGACGCATATCGGTTTAAATATTGGCGGCGGTTGTTTTTTCAATTCCATTCCGTCTTAACTTTTTCACGGTGTAATAGTCCCCACTCTCTCAATGCCACAATTACAGCACCAAGCGAATTTGTGTATTCTGTTAGTTCGTATTCAATGCCTACAGGTTTCGTGTCATAAACACGTCGGGTTATAAAACCGTTTAATTCTAATTCTTTTAGTTCGTGTGAAAGCACTTTTGCAGAAATTTTACTTATTGTCCTTTGAATTTCACCAAAATGCTTGTTGCCTTCAAGCATTGCAACCAAAATTGGAATCCTCCATTTTCCACCTAATACATATAATGCGTCTTGTATTGGTCCTAATGAGGATTTACATTCCGTTAGATTAGCAAATAGTTCGACAGATTTATTTAGTTGTTTGGTTATCTCAGTCATAAAGTTAATTACTTAAAGGTAAGTGGTTACATTTAGGTAACTACTTACATTTTGTAAGCAATTTAGGTATTTTTGGGACACTAAAATTAATAAGTAAGTAAATGAGGAAAACTATTGTAATAATTGGTGCCGGTCCAGGTGTTGGATTTGCTGTGGCACAACGTTTTGGGAAAGAAGGCTATAATGTAGCGCTTTTGGCAAGAAGTGAAGAAAAATTAGATAATTTGGTTAAACAGCTTGAAGAACAAGAAATTTCGGTTGCTTCTTTTTATGCTGATGTTTTGGATAGAAATTCTTTAAAAGATGCTTTGTCTGCTGTAAAAAAACAATTTGGTTCTATTGATGTTATTGAGTTTAGCCCAACTCCTTCAATGGAAACCATGCGTACGCCAAGAAATATTGACGTTGAAAATGCAGCATTCCATTTAGATTTCCAATTGTTAAGCGCAATTACCGTAGTACAAGCGGTGCTGCCTGATATGCTGTCTAAAAAAGAGGGAAGTTTATTATTTACAACTGCTTCGTCTGCACAAAAACCAACTTCTCTGACAGCAAGTTTCGGAATTGCTGCTGGTGCTTTGTTAAATTATATCCGTGTGCTGAACAACGATTTGTTATCCGAAAATATTTTTGCAGGGATTGTGTCAATTGGTGGGTTGGTGTATAATACCAGCGAACCCGACCAGGAATTATTAAAACATTTCCCTCAGGGAATGCCTGTTATTTCATCAAAAGAGGTTGCGGAAACACATTGGAAAATGCACTCTGAAAAGAAAGAAAACGAAATCATACTCGGAAAAACTTTTGCATTTTAAGTAGAAATAAATACAGCGTGACTAAATGTTAGTTGTGTTTTTTATGGTAGTCGTAATTTATAATTGCTACCACTGGTCTTAAAATTGGCGATGTGGCGGATTTTTGGCTCTGGTGATCACCAAGCCTATTTTGTAGTTTCGTAAGAATTCCTGCTTAACTTCATACTATACCTGAACGAGTTCGACTTTGAGCTGAGGGTAGACTAAAGTAATATGGTTGAGCATGTCCGGCATTTCACATTACATAAAAGATTTTTCAACAGCCTGTTTTTCTACCTGGATTTATTACAAATTATCTTTACGAATCATTTTTATTGGAACAAAAAGAGGCGAAATCTGGTCGCCTCTTTTACAATCATCATTTCACCAAACAAACTTAATCTTTCTTTTTCAGCGAGTGCAGCCGCTTTCTGGCTTGCTTCGCCTCTTCAGCCGTTTCTCTGGCAACTTCTTCCGTATAGGCTTTTTCCGACGCCTCGGCTTCGAGCTTGATGGTGTTCTCTTACATCGCCTTGGGATTACGCTGTAGGTCGTATCTGCCCAATGTCCCCATCTTGGAGCTGTCTGTCTGATCGCACGAAATTTGATGTCATTGGCAGCAAGAAGGTTGCTTTCGTAGTTCTGGTACAGAGCTGTTCCGAAAGATGATGCTGTGATTAGGAAACAGGCGGTTACACCAATGATGAGGTTTTTTGACCAGGCTACGAAATGGTGGTGATGTTCGTTTTTCACGGTGACGACCTTTGGCATGGTACACACGTGGTCTTTAACCTGATCTTCTGATCGTCATAACGCTTGTTGGATTTTTCTATCTGGCCAGAGATGCTAGCTAAAGTCTCCTTGTATTGTTCTAAAAGTGTCTTGAGAAATTCCGGCAGTTCGTTTTCGATGACTTCCATCCGCTTAACTAAGCCCAGAATGAGTTCTTCGGCCATCGTTATTTTTTCTTCTAATTCGTCCTGTTTGATAACATTGAATTTTGTTGGTGGATAGTTTGTTTATTTATCTGGTTACTCCTTGGGATTGCTCTGCCTGGTATTTCTTTCGTTTCCTGCGGGCTATTTCTGCATCTCCGACCGGGATCACACCAAAGACTATCAAAATGTATAAAACCCTGCAAACGCACGATTAGCAGGGTTTTTGCTTTTAGGGAATTGTCAAAAATCACATGAATTCACAAAAATTGGTGAGTGATTCGGTGAGTAAGGCAAAATGGTTAAAATTGACTCACCGAATCGTACATAATCAACTATTGTATAGGTTGTTAAAAACTGAACATCTTGTGTATTTTTAGAAGCAAAGCTATGTTTGTTTAACTAAAATCGAGAGATTATGAAAACCAATTTTAGCCTGCTTTTCTATTTGAAAAACCAAAAAACTATTTTAAAGGTGCTGTTCCTGTTTATTTAAGGATTACCGTTGACGGAAAACCTGTAGAAATATCCGCCAGCAGAAAATTTGAACCGGAATTGTGGAACACCAAAGCGGGTCACATGATCTGTACAAAAGAAGATTTTTAGCTAGCTGTTTTCGCCCTTTAAATTATCAAAAACTCATCATCAGAAAGTAGAATTTTGATTAGATTTATGGATTTATTTTATGAGAATCGAACATTAGAGAAACGTTTTTAAGAGTTCATATTACAAACATTAGAATAGATTTTCGGCACTGGATGATTGTCAAATAACCAGGGATTAATGGTAGAAATAACACTGTATATGTGGATATTGTCATCAATGACGAGAGTAGATCTGCCTCTCCATGTACATGGAGACCAAATCAATTTGGGATGTTAATTATAGTTAAAATTCCCGCGCACGCTTATCCGCTTCCCTAATTTTAGTTAGTTTCGGATTTAAAACAGGAACATGTATAGAATTTTATTTATCACTTTTTTTTTGCTTATAACTGAGTATAGTTTCTCGCAGAGTTTTTCGTACAATAAAGGAGGAACAAAAGCAACAAATTATTTTGAGGAAATACCCTATCAGGATATAAATGGCAAAATGATAGTTAAAGTAAAAATCAATGGGATCGATTATAACTTCTTGTTTGATACAGGGGCTCCGATGTGCCTGAGTTCAAAAATTTTAACTGCAGTAAATGCAGACAAACTTGAGAATGATCAGGTAAAAGATGTAAATGGAAACAAGACTTCTAGCTCGACAGTCATCATTAAGGATATTGCCTTAGGTAACCTTAACTTCAGTGGTATACCAGCGGTTGTCGGAGTTCCCGACTTTTTTAAATGCTGGAATGTTGAAGGCATTATAGGAAGCAACTTACTTAGGAATTCGATCATCCAAATAAACAGCCAGAAAAAAACTATAATCATAACCGATCTTACTGAGAAGCTTCAACTAGGCGACAACAAGGGAATTAGCCTCTTTTTAGACACCATTCAGAGCTATCCTGTATTTAAAGTGCAGCTCTCAGGGAATTCAACAATGAAGGTAAATTTTGATACAGGTGACAATGGCCTGCTCTCACTTTCTGAAACTTCGATGGAACAGCTTAAAAAAGCGAAAGTTTACGAAATAGTCACAAAGGGTTATGGAGCCAATCAGATAGGAGCATTTGGCATGGAAAAGGATAATGAGAAGTTGTTATTGAAATTCCTAACTTTTAACATTGCTGACGTACATTTAAAAAATGTTATGACTGTAACGAGTAAAGGGTCAGGAGCAAGATTGGGCTCTAAAATGCTTAACTATGCTATCGTTACCATTGACTTCATAAACAAGAAGTTTTATTTTGAAGGCAATGCTAAAGAGATAGATTTGGCTGAAAAGCAGTGGCCGTTTCAACCAACTTTTAACAACAATAAATTGATTGTTGGCCTCGTTTGGGATGAAGCAAGTGATAGCGTTGCTTTAGGCGAACAGATTGTCGAAGTTGACGGTATTCGTTTTGAAACCGTAGATTTTTGTGATCTGCTCAATAAAAAGTCAATTCTTGAAGGGAAAGAAAGGTCTATTATAACCTTAAGGTCTCAAGACGGCAAATTAAGAAAATTAGAAGTTGAAAAGAAATGAGATGTGTCCTGATAATTCTCATAACACTATTGTATAATATCAGTTTATCCACAATCGGCAGAAAAACAGCAAAGAAATTTGGAAGCATTTGCGAGGCTTTACGGTTGTGTCCAATTTTCACCCTTCTAGTAAAGCGCCCAGATACCCTGATGAAAGTTAAGCAGGGGCTGGCTTGAACTTTGATGACTATGCCTCGAAATTGAAATAAAACTCTTTGATAATTAGATAAACTTATAACCTGTAGCTGAAGCATATGTAAAGGCTAAATGTTCTTAAATTAAATATCATTATTTGCTGCTTCTTCCTTCAGTTACTGCTGGTTTCCAGATTTGCCAATATATCATGAAATTTATACTATTCCAGTCTGGCGTTAAACTTTTAAAGATTTTAAATGCTGACCGAATCTTTTCAGAATTATTTTTTCTTTCTCACTAATCATTTCATTACCAATTAAAATATAATCAGCAAAGGCTTTTATATTTTATTTAAAATTGTCATGTAATTACTTGACATTAAGTTTTTTTTAATTACATTTACATAATAAAAAATAAAACCAGTAAAGGTAAAATTAAGAGTCTTGCAACCTCAAATCTCACGCCGTTGGAGCAGGACAGCAGATTTTATCCCATTTCTTATAGCGGAATAGCTATCTTTAGCTTCCAAAATAAGAGTGGGCTTCTGCTGTAATTCCATTTCAACGTAAGGCGTGAGAAACATTATGAGGTTATGGTTTGGGAAGCCCACTTTTCCTCTCTCCGCCAGGACTCATAACATACGATTATGAGCAAACAAAAAATATATTGGATTAACTGGTTGGTACTTCCCGCGGTGAGTATACCCCAATATGTTATTTTAATTGTTCATCATTTTCAAGTATTTCTATGCCAGTTCCTGTTAAGTTGCCCATTTGATCGGCTTTATGCCTTGAAACCCAGGAATCCGGAGTGATTTTCTGAGATGGGGCAGGTTGGCTATTTATGATTAATATTAAATAAGGTTCTTAATGATGATAGCCTGCCTCATTTTTTATTTGCTTTCAAACGTGACGCCCGGTTTCTTAGTTTATTTTCCCTTCCATTGTCTGTTTTTTGCGTTTGAAAAAATAATCGGTTTTGCTGTGATTGGTATGCCCGGATTTTAGGCCGAGGTCGACTTTTTCCTGCTGCTTAACCTGTTATGCAATTGGGTGCAGTGGAGGCTTTAGCTGTTCAGGAATGTTATTTCCAGATGCGGTCTTTGCTTTTGTTAATTAATGTTTTACCAAAATTTTTGCTTTTGATGAAGAACAACAATAGTTATCTGCCACTTTTTTTTCTCTGTTGGGCTTTTCTTTATACGCCATTGGCTTTACTGGGTGTTTTTACTGTGCCCGGTAGTGGGCAGGAGGTAGTTATAGCCCCGAAATCTGACTCGGGGCAGGTGTTGGGAAGTTCAGGTAAGAAACAGGTGGAGAGCAATAATTTTGGTTGTTTCTTGTCTGTTTATGATCCAGTTCCTGGTATTTGGGATTGCGGGGATAATCATATTGTTCCATTTTGTTTAACTGATAATCCCCCTGGGTATGGCACTAAGTAAGTATTATGGTTTCGACAGGCTTTATGCCTTGAAACCTAAAAACCCGGTGTGACTTGCTTTAGCCCTGCTTTTCTTGTTCTTAGTGGAAATAGGTTCTTTAATAATGGGCCGGGCTGGCAGGGTTTATCTCTATTTATATTTCAACTTAACCAATACTAACCATCAGCTATTTTTTTTGGTGTAGCCTGTTTATGCCAAAAATTTTAAAGGGCTTAAGGTAATCAATGCCGTTTCCGCCTGGTCCGCAAAGCAGGTACGGCAGGCTTTAGTCCGGTTTTTATGCCGGCTAAAGCTTTTGAGATGCTAACTGCTGCTGATTAAACCAAAATTTATGAAACAAATTATGTTAACAGGCTTTATTCTGTTGTTCAATTATACACTTTTCGCACAGGCTAATACCTGGGCATTAAAGGTGGGCGATGTGCTGCCTGCCAGTTTTTGGTCTGCAGAGCACCTGGCTTTTGAGCGGGGGCAGGTATTAAAAAAAACGCTCAACGAATTGAAGGGGGAAATTATCGTCCTTGATTTTTGGGCCACCTGGTGCGGCCCGTGCATTGCAGATATGCCAGGGCAGCAAGCGGTGCTCCAAAATTATCACGGAGCGGTTGAAGTGGTGCGGGTAAGCAAGGAAAAGGCAGAGCTGGTGCAAAACTTTTTCAGTTCTAAAAGGAACGTTTTGGGCAATGGCTTAACCTCTATTATTGCAGATACTGTGCTGAATAAGTCTTTTCCCCATAAATTTATTCCGCACCTGGTTTGGATCGGTCGCGATGGAAAAATATTGGGTTTTACCACGGCAGCGTCCTTCACAAAAACCAACATCGATAACATTATTTCAGGTAGAAACGAACTGGTTTCTTATTATGATTTAAATGGGAATGCCCCATTGTTTATGGAGCAGCTGCCTGGCCAGGCGGTGGCCATTAATATCATGGTTAAAGGTAAAATTGAGGGACTCGGCGCCGGATTTGAAAAGCGGGATGGGGGCAAGAGTGCCGGGCTATTGGTTAAAAACGCTACCCTCAGGAATATTTACATTCAGGTTGCCCGGCGGGCTTTTAACTGGTTCTCTCCGGCCAGGATGGTACTCGCTTTCGAAGATAAGGACGATTTTGAAAATTTAAAATATGCCCCCGCTGAACTCTGGAATATCGATTTTTGGCAGCCTAGGGCCGATAGCAGCCACCTCTACCAAAATCTCTTACATTTTATCAACACTAACTGCGGATACAGCGCCGTGGTGGAGCTAAGGGAGCAGCAATGCCTGGTGTTAAAATACAACAAAAGCGATCCGTCAAAGCTCATAGCTAAAGGGGGTGTGGCGGCCAATACCGTATTCAGGGAAAATGGACAAATTACCAATGGGAAGATAGAATGGTTGCGCATGCGGCTGGAAGAGCAGCCCTGGGTGGCTATGCCTGTTATGGATGAAACGGGCATAGATTTCCAGATTGACCTGAAGGTGCCAATGTGTGCGAGTGTTAAAATGCTCAACAGTTACCTCAATGGCTACGGCATAAATGCGGTCTTAGAGCATCGTTCCATACCCATGGTAGTGCTTAGCAAAAACCAGGTTTTAAATCTAAATAGTAAACCATGAAACATTTTTTATTAATGATAATGACATTGCTGGCCTGCAAAGGTTTCGGCCAGAGTTTTTCGAAAGTAAAAATTATAGACAGTGCCTCCGGCTTGCCCGTTAGTGGGGTAGAGGTGAAAACAGGGGCCAGGTTAATGGCCATTTCTGATCAGGATGGTGTTGCGGTCTTGAATGAAAAACCCGGGATATACAACTTTACTTTTAAATTTTTGGGTTACAAACTCCTGGAGAGGAAAATTGAGCTTCCGTTTGATCAGTTGTTGGTGGTCTCGTTGATTGCGGAGGTGAAGCAGCTTGAGGATATCCAGATTAATACGGGCTACCAGAATTTGCCCAAAGAAAGAGCCACGGGTTCTTTCACCCAGTTGAACAATAAAATCTTAAATCAGCAGGTAGGAAAGGATATTTTAACGCGGCTCGAGGCGGTTGCTTCGGGCCTGATGGTCGATCGGTCGACCAATGCAACCGGCAAAATTATGATCAGGGGGTTAAGTACCATCAGGGGCCCGAAATCTCCGCTGGTTATTTTAGATAATTTCCCCTACGAAGGCGATATCAATAACATTAACCCGAACGATATCCAGGACATCACTATCCTTAAAGATGCTGCGGCATCGAGTATATGGGGAGCAAGGGCTGGCAATGGGGTAATTGTGATCACGTCTAAAAAATCAAAATTCAATAATCCGCTACAGGTTGATTTTAACCTGAATACCTCAATTGCAGATCGGCCCGATCTTTATAAACTCCCGCTGGTTTCGTCTGCTGATTATATCGAAAATGAAGTTTTTTTATTTGATAAGGGATTTTATAATTCGCAGATCAATGCGGTAACCAGGCCGGTATTAACCCCTGTTGTAGAGATTTTGGTGGCCAGGAATAATGGTGCATTATCTGCCGCCCAGGCACAACAACAAATTAATGCCTTAAAGTTGCTCGATGTTAGGGACGATTTTTTGAGGTACAAATATACCAACAGCGTTAATACACAGGGCAGTTTAAGTTTAAGTGCCGGAAACGAAAAACTGGCCTGGATTGCATCTTTAGGTTACGATTACGGCAAATCAGATCTGTCTGCCTTATCTAAGCGCTTTACAAACCGGTACCAGATCACCTTCCGGCCTGTTGCCAGGCTTGAGCTGAGCGGCGGCATAAATTATACCAGGAATAAAAATGCATCAGGCAGGCAGGGATTTGGATCAATTGGTTTTATCGGTAATTCTTTATATCCGTATGCCAGGCTTGCTGATGAAAATGGCAATGCCCTGGTTTTGCAAAAAGAAAGAAGACTGAGCTATCTCCAGGCTGCAGCAGGTGGCCAGCTTCAGGATTGGTCGTATTACCCGCTTAACGATGACCGGCACATTATAGGTAATTCTTCCCTGAATGATATAAACCTGAACGCAGGAATAAAATACAAACTTCCTTATGCTTTTACCGCCGAGGTAAAATACCAGTACGAAAACCAAAGTTTTGAAAATAAAAATTTATATGATAAGGATAGTTACTTTGCCCGGAACCTGGTGAACGATTTTGCCCAATATGTAAATAATGTAGTGATATACAAATTGCCCAAAGGCGGCATACTGGATAACAGCAGCAATAACCTGGAAGTACATAATCTAAGGGGGCAGCTAAACTATAATTTTACGGGGGGCGACCACCAGGTTGATGCTTTTATTGGAGCAGAAGGAAGACACGCAAAACTCTCAGGCAGGTCTTCCAGGTTATATGGGTACAATGAGGAGAACTTATCTTTTGGCTATGTAGATTATACCACCCAGTTTCCTTCTATTATTACAGGGGCCGGTTCATTAATTCCTGACGGAAACAGTATAAACGAAAATACAACACGGTTTGTGTCGCTTTTCGGCAATGCAGGTTATACCTACAAGGGCAGATATACGCTTTCGGCAAGTGCCAGAAAAGATGCTTCTAACAACTTTGGGGTAAACATAAATAACAGGTGGAACCCCTTGTGGTCTTCGGGCATGAGCTGGAACCTAGGCAGCGAGCCTTTTTTTAAATTAAAATGGGTGCCCCAGCTTAAAATCAGGATGACTTATGGCGTTTCGGGCAACATAGACCCTTCTATGACAGCGGTTACCACGATTTTTTATACCGGAACCTCTGCATACCTTCCTGAACCATCGGCCAGGTTCAGCAATTATGCAAATCCGGAGCTGCAATGGGAAAGCCTGGGCATGTTTAATGCCGGGTTAGACTTTGTACTTTTTAATGGGCGCATTTCGGGAACGGTTGAGTATTACAGGAAAAACGGCAAAAAATTGTTTGGCAACTCGCTTTTAGATTATTCTGGTGGCGTTGGCGCATCAATTCTGAAAAATGTGGCCAGTATGAAGGGTACCGGATACGAAATTCAATTGCAGTCGAAGAATATCGACAGGGATTTTAAGTGGGGCACCGATCTGAGTGTGAGTCTCTATCATGATCAGATTACCGGTTATTTTATCTCCAATTTACAGGGAAGCACTTTGGTGGGTAACCCGGGCAGCCCGCCGATATCCGGAATTATCGGGAGCCCGGTATATTCGGTGTTCGGATACAAATGGGCAGGGCTCGATCCTGTAAACGGAGATCCGCAGGGTATTTTGAATAACCAGGTCACCAAAAACTATAGCGCCTTAACAGGTAGTTCTACACAACTGTCCGACCTGGTGTATTTCGGTTCGGCATTGCCTACCGCATTTGGGCTTTTCAGGAATACCTTTTCATACCGGCGTTTTGAGCTGAATATCCAGATGAGTTTTAAGGCCGGTTATTATTTCAGGCGAAACTCAATTACCTACAATACCATGTTTTCTGGCCTGGCTGCCCATAGCGATTTTTCTAAAAGATGGCAAAACCCGGGTGATGAAAACTTTACAAATGTTCCTTCATTGGTATACCCAAACTCAGTGGCGAGAGATAATTTTTATAAAGGTACTGAAGTATTGATCTCAAAAGGCGATCATGTACGATTTCAGTACATCAATTTGAATTACACATTCAAGCTGCCACAGGGATTGATCAGATCGTGCACAATATTTTGTGTTGCATCAAATCTGGGCTTGGTATGGAGGGCAAATAAAGATGGTATTGATCCTGATTATGGAAATAACTTAACAACGGTAGCGCCCGGGAAAACATTTTCTGCCGGTTTTAGGATGGGGCTCTAAAAAATAATAACATGAAAAATATAATAATTATCGGTCTGTTGGCCGTATGCTGCCTGGTTGGCTGTAAAAAATTCCTGGATGAGAAACCGGATAAAAAGCTTTCTGTTCCGCAAAATTTATCCGATCTGCAGGCTTTACTTAACAATGTGAACATCACTGCAGCTGCAGACCCGATTTCCGGTGAAATTAGTGCAGATGATTACTATGTTGCAGATGCTGATTTTAACAGTTTGCTTTACCAGACCGAACAACGGAAATACACCTGGGAAAAAGACCACTTGTTTGAAAAAGGGGCAGATGCTAACGATTGGTCTGTGATTTACAGTTTGATCTACCTGAGTAATACCGTTCTGGAGAAAATTGCAGCGATTGAGCGAACCTCCCAAAACGCGGTAGTTTATGATGATATAATGGGGCAGGCCTATTTTTTTAGGGGAAAATCAGTTTTTAATGCACTACAGATATGGTCGTTGAGTTATCAGGCAGCCACAGCAGAAACAGCCCCCGGGGTTGTATTGAGGGAAAGCACAGATTTCAATGAGCCTTCAGAAAGGAGCAGTGTACAAAAAAGCTACGCGAAGGCAATAGATGATTTAACGAGGTCGGCCAGGCTGCTTTCCCCTAAGTTAATCCACCCGACAAGACCCTGCCAACAGGCGGCTTTCGGTTACCTTGCCAGGGTGTTCTTGTCTATGCGCGAATATGACCGGGCGTTTAATTACTCGGATTCGTGTTTGAAGGTAAAAACGGCATTGATTGATTTTAACAACTTGTTGCCATCAAAGTCTTTCCCTGTAGATCGCTTCTCAAGCGAAGTTATTTATGAGTCTACCTCAAAGATTTTACAGATAATGGGAAATACCAGGGCCAGGATTGTTCCGGAACTCTATAATATGTACGATCCAAATGACCTAAGGAAACAGATCTATTTCCGGAATAACAATAATGGAAGTTTTGGCTGGAAGGGCAGTTTTAGCGGGGCAGCATCCATATCATCAGGAATCACAACCGATGAGCAACTGTTAATCAGGTCAGAGTGTTTAGCCAGGGCGGGCGATCTGGCTGCTGCAATAGATGATTTGAATACGCTGTTGGTTAAAAGATATGTGAAGGGAAGTTTTATCCCCTATACCGTAACATCCGTTCCATCAGTTTTAAAACTCGTGCTGAAGGAAAGAAGAAAAGAATTGTTAATGAGGGGGTTGAGGTGGATTGATTTAAAGAGGTTAAACCTGGAGGGCGAAAACATTTCACTTTCAAGGGTGTTGAACGGTAAAAATTACAGCCTTGCACCAAATGACCCTAAATATGCATTGGAAATTCCTGAAGATATTGTTTCCCTTAGCCAGATACCGCAAAATGTGAGGTAAAAAGGGGGGCATTTTGCTGCCCCCTTTTTTGGGTTAAGGTAGTGGTTGATAATTATGTGCATAATCACCCTGAATTTCCGAGTAAGTTTTGCTTTCCATAAAACTTTCAAGTTCGACGGGTTGATCGATGTCCTGGTCCACTATGATTTCGCAGGGCAAAGCGGCCTCAACTGGTTGACAGTTTTCAGAAGGTGTACCATTAAGCACGTATTTAGTGTAATCGGTTACGTCAGCGGTTGATGACCCGTTAAACCTCCAGGTTTGTGTTCTTTTACCTGTAAACGCACTTGTTGTAAAGATAAGGCCGAACCCCAATACGAGGGCTACAAGGCCTAAATTGATTTTTTTTAACATGGTATTTAGTTTAATTTTCTCCCTTGGTTTTTGGGGAGGTTAAAGTTCTGATCTGGCTCCTGTGGTCGTACGATCGGTTGATTTTTTGTATTGGATGGGACTAGTATCCTGTGGGTTTATCGCTCTTTGTCACGTACCTCCTGTTTTAGGTGAATAGTTAAAGTAGTTATTGTAATTGCGGTGAAGATGACGTTAAAAATGAGGTGCGATTTCCAGCCGAGCAGTTTTAGTACCCCGCCACAGCTGCAGGGTACTTTGCTGAAATAGCCAGCAAGGATGAGTGCGATGTAGATAGTGAAAGCAATGATTAACAGGAGCGATGCGATGATGCCATATAACCTTGTTTTCGAAAAGGCAAGCAAAGCCGCGGTAACAAGTTCTGAGACTGGTACCGCAATAAGTAGAAATGCAGCTAAGTTTTCAGAGAAAACCTGTTTAGCCAGTTCGGTTTTAAATTCGTTAAGGTTGCCAAGTTTACTTGCAGCGGTAGTGCCCCATAAAATAATCAACAGGAGGTAACCTATATGATATGCGCTTTTACTTGAACCTACTTTCATAATAAATTATAAATTTTTAATGGGGATATTTTACAATCGTTAAATCTTGTATAAAGTTCGGTTCAAACTATTCAAAATGCAGGCTATATATATTGCCAAATGGGCAATTGTAGAAAAAAATGAAGTAATAAATATTACCTTTTTACTGATTTTGACCTTAACAGGCTTAAAACTTTTGGATGGATGCCTAAATAATCTGCAATTATTTTGAGTTCGCAGATGTTAAATAGTTCTGGTTTTGATTTCATCAGGTTTTCGAAACGGACCTTGGCATTTAAATGTGCAAGGGATTCTGCATGGAAGATTAATTCAGAGATCTGCTCTTGGTATAGTTTGTTGATAAACTCCCTATAGTCACGGAACAATTTGTTCATGTTGGCCGTATGTATTTCCGGATATCCGATTATAATAGCGTCTTCCAGAAATTCGATATATATTTCTTTTTTTATGTATTTACCCAGCATGAACAGCGGCGGAAGGAACTGGTCTTTTTGCCAGAACAGAATGGTTCTTTCTGTCCCTTCCTTAACAGCATACAGCCTTAATGTGCCTGTACTGATATAGGCCAGGGTGGAGAAATATTCATCAGTGATTTCTATGGTCTGTTTCTTTTTGAATATGCGTTCATGCAGGCTGTAGTTCAGATAACTTTTTAGCCCGGCAGATGGGGTTAGGTAATATTCAATTTTTTTAAAATAGCTTTCTTGTTCCATAACAGATAGTTTTATTATGTAAAGAAAAAAGCTTTTCCGCCGTTGTCAAGTTGCTGATTTGGCAACCATGAGCAACCTTTGTCAAAAAAATATTTTTGTAGAATTGGTCAGTAAATTAAATGGGCTCGTTTTTGAGTTTTATATCAAAAAGTCTTTTACTGTATTTGTAACCAGAATTTAGTCTGTTAAAACGGAATAAAGATGCATGGGTATTTATACAATGAATAAAGAATTAAACATTTTTATAGAAGTAATAATTGATGTAAATAAAACACTTTAGAAAAGCGATTAGGCTGAGTATCGAAAATAATTGTGTCAGTCAAGTTTATTTAGCTACAGCAATATCATAAATTAGCCCTCAGACAGAGGATACACGTTCTTTATGGGTTTGAAAAAATATTTTTCCTATTTTAGATGGATTAAAATTCTGAAAATTATTTTCCTTATGAATAAAAAGCTATTATCTATTTTGATGTTAAGCTTAGTGTTAGGTTTAAAATCTAAAGCACAGCACAAATCGATGATTCCATCTGATGTAATTCCGTTTCAGGTAACTGTCGAAAAATCTGTCTATAAAGGTAAAAATGCCTTAGCCCTGGAAATAAAAGGTCAGACTGATGGAGATAATACACTTGCAATTTTGAAAGATATTGAATTTCATAACGGCGTAATTGAAGCGACAATTAGTGGGCAACCACTTGCAGATGCCGGAGCAACAGCTCGTGGGTTTGTAGGTATTGCGTTCAGGGCGGCTTTAGACGCTTCTAAAATGGAGGTTTTTTATTTACGTCCTACCAATGGTCGGGCAGATGATCAATTACGCAGAAACCACTCCAGCCAGTATATTTCTATTCCGGGATATCCCTGGGAAAAATTAAGAGAAGAAACACCAGGACAGTATGAAGCATATGTTGATATATTGCCTGCAGAATGGATCAAAATAAAGATTGTAGTAAAGGATGAAACTGCCAGGCTATATATTAACGGCGCAGCTCAGCCTACTTTAATTGTAAATGATCTAAAACAGGGTAAAAATATTCGGGGAAGCATTGGGCTGTGGATAGGGCCAGGAACATTAGGACACTTTACTGATGTTAAAGTAACTAAAGAAGATTGATAAATATATAAATCCCAGTTCGAACCTACAATTAAAAATCTCATGAATCTATCCAATATCCAAACACCAGGCGTTTATATTAATGAACTTAATGCTTTTCCTAATTCGGTAGTATCGATTGCAACCGCTGTTCCTGTAAGCGAAGATTTATTAGTTATTGAACCAGGAATTTCGTGTTCGGTTTCTTAAAAAAGGGATAACCAAATTAATGGTTATCCCCAATCTAAATTAACGCTCTCAGGCTTTCACCGGATGTAGGACTCTCACCCCCTACATTACCATATACGCAAAAATATATTGCCTGGTTTTTTTCTTTCTATTTAATCTTTATGTACTAATAATTTTGATACTGTATAAATATCCTTAAATGAAAATCAATTGCGCTCAGGCTTATTTATGCCATCTGAAAAGCGAGAGGACTCATCACTTGTCAAAATTACATCAGCAATTTTGATACTACTAATAGCAAATCCTTTGTTTTGTTATTCTATGTTCATACCGTTATTAGCAACTACTGATTTTTGCTGTTCTTGTCTTCTTACCCAATAAGGATGGTCTTTCCAACGGGTCTCCTTACGGTATAGATCTGCACGTTGCGCTCCATACAAACGGAAGGCGAGTTGAATCTTTTCATCATAATGAGTTCCGGCTGCTGAAATACCCGCTAGTTCATCTTTCGCAGCAAGTCCGGCATCAATGCCACTGCGCAGCGCAAAAGCGATACCATGGGAAGACAATGGGTCGAAAGCACAGGCGGCATCGCCAGTCGCCAACCAACCTTCGCCAGCGTAATACTCCAAATGATGGCTTCCAGCTGAAGTATATTGGAGTGGCAATACATCGCTGTAACGACTTACCGGCAGCCGATGTTTTACAAAGCGCGTTTGCGTACTCTTCCTGCGCCAATATAGGGGATCCAGCCAGTCTACCCGATCATGCAGGTCAGGATCTGTAAAAAAAATGCGGACTACCTTTCCTTCTCCACCCTCCGAAACATACCACCAGCCGTCGGGAACTGCTTCAATAAGACTTTGTTGACTCCTTAAGGGATTAGGGGAGCCCAGCAAGCTAACCACCGCTATCTGATTATCCTTGCGAATGCGTTTTATACCAAGTTGCCTGCTCAGCCAGCTGTTCCTGCCACTGGCATCGATTATTGTAGCAGCGTTGATGTGGGAATGGCCTTCCGTATATTGCCAACGCATCCTTTCCCTTATAAGCCCGAAGGCCCGGTTCGTTTCGATGAACGTGACTCCGGCGGCTACTGCTTTTTGGAGCAACATAGACTGAAAAGCTGTACGATTCACATACCAGCCCTCTCCGAACGATGATTGGATAAAATCATAGAAGAACAGCCGGTCATCTCCCCAGCAAGAGGAATTGCCATAACAGGGTGGGTGCGCTGCAGCTAAAAAGTCATCCCATAAATCAAGTTCGATAAGTGAGTAACGGGCGGAAGCCGCGAGGCTTTCTCCCGCCCGGATAGCATCCACTGCAGGCCGGTGCACCACCGTTACCGATGCACCGTGCTGCCGTAAAGTGATAGCTGAAGCCAAGCCAGCAGGGCCGTTGCCTATAATCAGCACATCTGTTATCATCCTCTTTTTCTCTTTTCAGCCCGCTCTACCATCCACAGGTAACCTGAATCTTCTGCTGGTTGTCCATGCTCTGGCGCAGCCTTCAGCAGTGCGTCTGCAGTAACCTGCTCTTCTCCTATGGTTCGTCCATTCTCTACCCACATCTTATCGGGGAAGTTGGCATCGCCAGTACCTTCTTTCTGGATCAAAATACCTACATCGGGCCATTGGGTGATAAAATCATTAATGCCTTTGGTATAAGGGCTCACCTTTACCGATGGATAACCATACTCATATACCACACCGCGCAGCCACTTCACCCGGTTGCCAAAGGCAGAATTCTTCTCTTCCAGGCTGCTGCTACCACTTATCATCACTTCGTAATCTGCTTCTGTAAGCACATCGTTAGGCACTCTAACCGGCCAGAAAGTTGGCACATACTGACCCATAATTTCTACATAGCCACTTAAGCAGCTGGAAGTATCCGTTTGCCAGGGCACGGCCATCCATTTGGTAATATCGCCGGCAGCGGAGCCATCCAAAGGACCTCCCGGTGCCAGCGCAATTTTAGAATTGAGCACTGGTCCGAAGGTTAGCGGATCATCCAACCTGCGTTTGATCCGAAACGGTGCCGAATACAGGATAGGTTGCCGCATTGGCCAGGTATATTCGCATCCCGGGTGAAAAGGCCCGCCAATGGTTTCATCAAGCGTGGTGCGATCCAGCTGACTGGCCTGTTCGGCAGGAGAAAGGTCATCATAACGAACAGTTCCAGACTTGTCGCTCAACGTAAAGTTACCGTTTGCCCACTGTTGAAGATATTCATACTGGAACGGCATTACAGCCATAAAATTACGCGGATCGGTATCGCTGCTTTTAAAACCCTGAAGCCCATCGCCATAAACCGGCGGGAAAAGCTCTGCCTGCATGGTTGCGTAATCAGGATTACGGAATTGCCGGAAAATGGCTTGCCGCAGTTCAAAGTATTGATCAGATGCATCAGAAAGCTTTGCTACCATTTCAGGAGTGGAAAGATTCCCCGGGCTACCCCAGCCATACTGCTTAAAAATACCCGCATTCACCCACCCGTTGAGTGGCATGCGTTGCAGCATCGGATAGATGTTCGCCCAGAACTCCGGCGTTTCCGGTAAAACAGGCTGTCCCATTTCGCTGGCCGTTTGTGCCAGCAGGTCGTAGCCGGTTACAAATGCCTGTATCCCAGGCGAATAATCTGGTGGAGCAGTGAGTACCCATGCGCCGGTCGCCTCGAGCACTTCTCCTGTATTCAGTTTAATTTTTGCATCAACCGGACCGTCAGAGGTATCATCATGCCAGGTATTGTTATTGGCAAAAGTAGTTGCCATCTTACCATCGTATGATGCAGATAGGCCACGCCCACCAAGGAAAAGCAAACTACCATTTTGGTCTGTACGCAGTTCGCCAAGGTAAACCGGCGTATCCGTACCATGCGGAGAATAAAATGTGCCTTTATCGAAGGCGAATTCGGGATCATTGCCACCAGAATTGGTATTGATGCCGGAAATCGTCACTACACCGCCATCAATCACCAGCCTCGGGCGGTGGGAATCGGCGACGTTAACATTGCGTAACTTGCTTTCTACCGGCGGGTATTTCGGATAAACACCAGTGGCCTGTGGAATATCCAGTGCAAGATCGAAATCGTACCAGGCGGCTTTTTTGTTGGCCACGTGTACGGTCCAGGTGATATCGCCATCTTCCGCAGTAAGTTCCCGGATGATATTGCCTTGCTCATCGGCACCGAAAAGCCGGAAACGGGCCGCCTGACGTTTAATACGCCCCTGGCTATCCCTGAAATTGCCAGGATCGGTTATTGGTTCGTTAATAAGATCAGGCAGGAGAAAATATTCATCCGGACTATTGCCTACCCGGGCAACACCGATGGCCGGGTGAATGATTACTTGTTTAATGTGAGACATATTGTATAGGTTTTGGATTTTATAGTGTATTTATGGAGGATCAATCAATCTGGTAGTTAGCAAGGGACAAAACATCGCCCTGGAAACGTTAGTGTGCCTGAATTTGCGATGGTTACCAAAAAATGCATGTTGTACCAGTTTTGCCGGGGAAATTTATTCCATCAGATAATCGTTTTGCGGCTGCTGAACAAATTGTCAGGATCATTGCAATACGTTTCTTTTATTTCTTTAAGCTGGTCATAACTTTCCTGAAAATAAACACGGGTTGGAATGCTGCTGTCTTTGAAACTGATGAAGGCTCCGTAAGTAGCAGGGATCTCATAATCCCGGCAAGCCTCCAACCAATCCAAAGCCCGGTTTACATAAGGTTGCACTTTCGGGTTTTCGCGACCGTCATTGTTCCACCAGGCCTGATATTGGATCGTGTAAAAAGTTTTTTTGTATGCAAAAGAACTGCCTTGCGGAAACTGGTTGGCATTAAAATCATAATCCCGGTAATAGCTCCCCGTAATAGCGCCCAAAGTAAAATAAGTATTCATGCCTTGATTTTCACCCTCAGTAATTAAAAGGTTTGATTCCAGGCTTTCAATCAGTTTCTTTCTCCGCTCCGAAGCAAGTTTTTCATCATCGGTAACCATGGCAAACCTTGAAGTAATTTTATGAGGGGCAGGTTTGTCTATTTCAGGTGGAATAGCCTGAAAATGAGGAGGCAAACTATCGGTATCGTATATACCTTCCAACAGCGGATGTTTATCTTGTCCGGTATCCCATTTCACAATTCTGTCCCAGGCTGAGAATGTACTCCATTGTCGCCTGTTGTCATCAGGTATCGCCGTCAGTTTACCGGAGCCATTGGTTACATTATTGGATAATACGGCCTCGATACTGTCTTCAAAATTAACATTGTACTGTCCAAACTCATCCTCTGGAAACCAATTTTCTTCAATAATCTTTCTCAGGTTGGCTTCAAAATCCTGCTGATTCAGGAAATTGTCTTTATTACCCATGAAATATCCATAGAAATAGCAATCATGTAAAGATTTATCCACTGGAGTGGTATCCTGTATATCTTTAAATTTGGCAACTATTTTAAGGTTGGTACCCAGCAAGTCAGGATTTTTATTATACCCTATAAGCGCTTCCCAACGTTTAAGTATATCAACAGCTGGAGGAATATCCTGACCAAATTTTTGCTGCCATGCAACAGTGAATTTAGTCGTATAATCGGGCAAAGTGAAAGTTTTATAAATGAGTTCAGTAACAATGCCGTAACTCATGCCGCCGCCACCGCGTAATGCCCACAAAAGTTTGCGGTCTTCTTCGTTAAGGTCTGCCACTGGTTGGCCTCCATACTCCGGGATAAGCTTATTATCTATGATTGTCCGGTATGAGCCATCGCCCAATACAAGGGTTACTCCGGCAAGGCTTTCGCATCCCATTCCCTTTTGACGGGTCCAGGGTCCCCATCCGCCACCAAATGTAAAACCAGCGATGCGTACAGAATAACATGTGCCGTGCGGCAATCCCACATTACTGGCATTCATCTGTTTAATCAGGTCCATAAACATAATGCCGGGCTGGATGGTTGCATAATTGAGTTCTGCCTCAATATCAACCTTTGTCATTTTTGAAAGGTCTATTACAAGGGCATCAGTAGCCGAACATTCTCCTTCATGATCATGGCCACCAGAACGGACGCTCAAGGGGCCTGTGTAATTGTATTTTCTGATACATTTAATCACTTCCGAGACCTGTTCTGTATTGGTACAGAATACAATTGCGGTCGGACGGAATTGGAAATAGGTATTAAATATTTGTCTTTTGTCGTTGTACTCTTTATTTGTTAAAGGCGAATCAAACAATATTTCAGGCATATTATCCTGTGGGAGATGTTTTTTTAATATCTCTACGATATGGAGCAGCGTTACTTTCATAAAATTTGGTTTAATGGTGTTTAGTTATAATGGTGTACGATGGGGGAGATACTGATTACGAAGTATGATCAATCGTAATTCAATCTGAATTTATTAAAGCATTATTTACCCGGAGTCCTTTAAAGAGAAGCAGGAAACGGATGCGAATGGATGAAAAGTGGATCTTTCAGGCAGGAAATTCCAGGAAAGCCCTGTTGGGCCTCGAAAGCTAAGGAGAGCGTTTTTTTGAGCATGGTTTTAATTTTTGATGTTTAAAAATACTAATTTACAGCATATAAAACTACAAAATATATATTTTAAATCATACGTCGACTAAAATCTTATATCAGAGGCTATGAAAGCAGATTGATGTTTTTGCAAGGAGTATAATTAGATATTCCTTTCCTGGATCACCATTAAAATATATTGAAGTAAAGGGGAAGATGAGTGATGCATAATTACAATCCGCTAATAAAAATAAACGGCAGAAATTATGCATAATCTCATGGAAAGATGATTCGATGAGCCACCCTACATCGTTCAGGGGTGGAGATTGGGAAGCCAATACTGAAAGTTGGGTGGCTTTTGACTTATATTATACTTTATATTGGCCAACCTTTGGTTGTCAATGCAATGTCTGGTGAAATCAGCTACCTTGTGGCCCCAAAAAAACTGCACATCGTTGACAGGGCATTGGCATGGTGCATCATTTCCCCGTTTTTCAATGATTCCATCGCCATTTCTGAGGCCCTTTTCCGCATCGCTGTTTCATATGATACAATGGCTTCGTATATAGAAACATGATGGCTGCCTGTCAGGCTTTCACTCAATTCCAGGGCATCAAGCATCGCCATATTAACGCCTTCTCCTGCAAACGGCGGCATTAGATGGGCGGCATCGCCGATCATGGTAGTATCAGGAAGGCTGTTCCAGGTTTGATCTAAGGGCATGCAGTTGATTGGCCTCGGAATAAAAGGAGCCGAAGTATTTTCAAACAGCCCGTACCAAAGGTCACTCCATCCGGTATATTCTTTCTTAAACCATTCCAACACCTGCAACCGGCTCGAAAAATCTAAACCGCTTCTTTCCGCCCAATTTTCTTCAGTTTTAAAACTTGCATAGAATCCGATTTCTCCACCTGCTTTCTGTCCCATTAGAATATTCTTTTCATTTCCGAAGGCCATTAATTTACCGCCACGGAGAAGTCTGGTAATTCCGGGTACCCGTTGGTCAGCATCATCTATATTTCCCTCAAGCATCGTAATACCCGAATAAAACGCCTTAATGCCAGTGATGTAGGGCCTGATTTTTGAGTTGGCACCGTCTGCTCCAATCACCAGGTCAGCATACGTTTCCGATCCATTTTTAAAATGTAACAGCCAGCCATCTTTTTGTTTTTCCATAAAGAGGAATTGGCTGTCCCAAATTATATTTTCAGGATGCAATGAGTCCAGTAATATCTTCCGTAAAGCACCTCTGTCTATTTCAGGACGGAAATGTTCATGCCCGAAATCTTCTTCTTTCATGCGTTCGAGGTCATGGTCGCTAAAAACCACTTCACCGTTTTCATCGGTAATCGTTGTTTTGTCGGCTTCAGGCATATAATTGTTTTTAAATGCATCCAGTAATCCTGCTTTCCGTATGGCGGCCAGCCCCGAATGTTCGTGCAGGTCAAGCGGAGCACCCTGTACCCGTGCACTTCGGTTAGCATCCCTTTCATATACTTTAACATCAATGCCCCTCTGTTGTAAAAGCCTTGCCAGCGTAAGTCCGCCAGGGCCACCGCCTATAATGGCCACCTGCTTGTTTTTTAGTAACATATCTTTAAATTAGACTACAAAATTACTTTTGGTCGTCAACTAAAAATTGTAAAAAACGGTCGTTTTTATTTTTATACAACTCTTTGGGTGAAACCCCCGAAAGGCGTTTAACCTCTTTAATAAAATGAGACTGATCGGTAAAATTAAGTTGGGGATAAAGCGTTCCGGCTTTGATATGGGAGAGGGAAGCCTGAAAACGAAGGATTTTGCAATACGCTTTCAACGGAAGTCCGAACTGTTGATTAAAATACCGGTTAATCTGGCGCGGGCTCCACAAAATCTTTTCACAGAGTTCAGCAACGGAAATCTCGCCGTCCAGCGCAAAAACCAGTTCAAACAATTTACGTTTCCGTACATCCACGTCTTCAGGTAGGAGCGCAGTGATTTTCCTGGTCATCGAATCACAAAAGGCATCAAAATGATCGAGGTCTTCTATTTTCAAACCCCAGAAATCATCAGGCATCAGCCTCCCGCTATTGATGATATCAGCCACCGGAAAGCCGAAAATATATTCTATGGCAAGTGGATTAAAACTGACCGAACAGAAATCCGATATTTCCTGATCCAGATATTTAGGTTGGGTTTCCAGCCCCAGTAATGCAACCTGTATTTTGTTATTATTGGTTTTTGAACAAATCAGGTCAATTCTTCCATTGGGAGTAACTACCGCCTTGTGGTCATTGGAAAAGTTCTGTAGCGAGGAAAAACAATAAACAAAATCTTTTATCGATTCCTCAGGTTGAACGAGTTTAAAATCCAATGTGCCTCCCATGGTTAAAAAATATTTCTGGTAAAACTAAATGTATTATTTCACCCTGCAGCAAAAAACGCGCTCTAATAGCGATTATATTTTTCGCCTGTTTCTGGCTGTTTCCAATGTCCGTTAAGTTAAGCTATTGGTACAGGTAAAAATAATTTAAGCACAGATCTAAAAATCTGTGTAGATCGGTGGTTAAAAACCTTATAACCTTTACTCTTTTATTAACCCGGCTCTTTGGCAAGATCCAAATTATCCCTGTCCGGCAGTTGCCTTTGCTTCCTCTTTAAAAGGTAATGCGCATTGAAAACAACAACCGATATGAAAATGATACTATAGGCCGCCATTTGTAATAGACTAATGGACTCATGGAATACCAAAGCTGCTATCATAAATCCAATAATCGGATTAATATTAAGCAACATTCCCACTGTTGACGAGTTTAACCGCTTTAAAGCATACAAATTCAAAAACAGTGGAATCACTGTAAAACCAACTGCTATCACTTCTATGAGCAACCAAAAAAGCTTTTCTGTAGGTACAGGCCTGCTGTAGGCAGGGTAAAAGGGCAGCAGCAGGAGTGCGGAAAGCGAAATGTGAAAGGTGAGCAGGATGAACTTATCAAACCCAACATTTTTACGCTGGCTTACCAGGTAAGCGGCGTAGCTAAACCCAATCACAATGCCATAAACCATATCCATAATATTGGCATACGATAGCATCAGGCAGCCAAATATACTTAAGCCAACGGCCGTCCATTGTACTTTGTTAAGCTTTTCATGCAAAAGCCAGTAAGCGAGTAAGGTAGTAATAATAGGGCAAACCAGATAGGCAAGGGAGGTAGCCTTAATGCTTACCTGATTAAGCACGTAAATAAAGGAGAACCAGTTGATGTTTAGGAAGATACTCCCTCCAATATTCAGCAAAAGCATATTTCGTCTCTGTTTGGAAGGTAAGGCCTTAATAGTTGAAAAAGTTTTAACTAATTCGGCACGTTTAAACAACGCGGTGATTAAGAGCATCAATATCGCGCAGCTAAAAATGCGGTAAAATAAAATATCTACCGAAGAATATGCGCTTAAAGGTTTTAAAACTAAACTAAAAAAGCCCCAAATCGCATAAGCGAATATAGCGGCTAAGTAATATTTTGCGGTTTTCACAGGTTGTAAGATCTTGATCTGACAAATATCATAAAATCCCGGGGCTTATTAAGCCACACCATTAAAAATACTAAAGCGCCGCCTGTAAAGATAGTGCCAATATAGCTGTTTCGGGTGCTGATGTTTTTGTAGGCCGGTACCGGGATGGGGGATCAGGAACAGCCCAATACTGGAAAAATGGTACGGTTGTACCGCTTACTGATGGATCACGTGCTGCGCTCGTCCACAAAATAGTCGTAGTTAGGAAGTAAGTAGTTAAACCGGTTTTATGGCCCTGTTTGCTGTTCGCATCCTATCTTTTTTCTACCTTTTTTAACATTAGGTTTTTAAACCTTAGAAGAGGGTGTTAATAACCCAACTCAGGTTTAGAAATGCTAATTATCGTTTAGCGTTAATTAGCTTAAAACAACATATTTATAAGGGAAATAGCCTCTTTGCTAAAAGCATCAGGAATTTCACCACAAAGTTATCTACTGTATCTAAAGTGCTGTGTCATTCAAACTATTCGCTGTGTAAAGCAGGATACATTGGGGTAAAAATATCTGCTGAGCACTATGGCCTGCGCTTGTTTCTAAGTTGGACACCTTCAAGTTCCAGCACCTTTAGAAACATAGGATCCTTTTCATATAGGAATTCACGCCCGAAAATATCGTCTGATGAAGTGACCCTTTGGTAAAGTTCCTCTATGGAATAGCTTACCGGATGTTCCACATGATTTTGAAAAGCATCCACAACGGATTTTGCTCCGGTAAAATCAATCTGTGGCTCGATCCTAAAAATAATCTTACTATGAGGCAACTGCAGAATCGAAGGATTCGTCTGAAGTCCGCCCAAAAGATTTGGTGTTTCGCCGATGCTCACCAGCTGATCATTCCTGGCTGCAAGATTGGAAAGGTTGGAGGCAGAGGAATAGATATATCTGTCCTGGAGCACATAAACCTTCCCCTTAAAGCTATAGTTCAGGCTGTCAGGCAGTACAAAGGTAAAGTTCGGAATAGAAATAAAATACATCTTGGGCTGCTTAAGCGTAGCTACATCAACGTTGAAGGAAAACCCCTTTTTACTCTTTACCGAATCTGCATTGACATTAAACTGTTTTTGGTTGTATGGGCTGAAATTCCTCCCAACCACAACATCCTGCTTCAGGGTATCCTTCATAATCCGGCCTAAAAAATTGGCGTAGGTATTGTCGCTTCCACCACCATTCCCCCTTATATCGAGAACTATAGACTTTACAATACTTCTTTCGATAAAAGGCTTTAGCTGCTTTGCCAGTGAATCGCCATAGGCCTCCTCCATCAGCGGCATTTTCGCGTAAAAAATACCTTCCTTTTCAAAGTAATGTGTTGTCAGGGGAGCTGATTCGTTATTGTAGCCAAATGGGTGCAGAATTTTTTTAGCGAAGCTAACCGTGTCTCCCAAGGATACATTTAGTTGCCTCCTGTTGCCCTGTTTATCTTCAAAAACTAACCGGAGACCTCTTCTTTTAAAGAATTCGGCAGATTTATAGAAGGCCTCATGGTAGACCTTTCTGTTGGCTCTATCCCATCTCAGCGGAGAAATATGGGCATATTGCTTTTTCACAAACGCATGTACCTTTAAACCATTGCAGCTCCTGAGCTTCATCGATGCCGGAAATTTAGCCCCTTTGTAGGAGAAGGGCAGCATGTTATAATAATCCCCATTGGTATACACCAGGTTCAGCTCCAGTTTATTAGTAAAATTACGGTTGGCAAACTTTTCGTACGCATGTCCGTACACCATAGAAATGCTGTCAATATGTTTGATGATTCCATTGGGTATCCAATTGGTCCTCATGATATTCAGCTGCCAGCTTCCAAGCCTGCCCGAATGCCCATCCTGTGCCACATTCAGTGTCATGTCTACAATATGCAGAAAATCTGCCATCGTCGTTTTAGGGGTGATGCTCTTCCTTAACCGGCGGGCATAGCGGTCAAAATCTATTCTGCGAACCTCTTTGTTGAAATAAATAACGGGGCTTACCTGATGGATAAGGGAGACTAGTGAATCATGGTCCTCCAGCATCTGCGCGTGGCTTAGCTGAGGAACCGTTTCCAGACCTGCCAAAGGGAAACCTGGTCTGTTAGTATTTCTTAAGGCACACGAAGTGAAAAAGCAGATCGCTGAGAGAATGATAAGTTTGCGCATAAAAATCTTTATTTTGCACAAAGAAATACATTAGTTATACCAAATAATTGTAAAAATCATTCATGTTTGGATTCTTCAAAAATCCAGGCCAGCTGGTCCTGGGCTAACGATATCTTTCCTTGCAACTTCTTTGGAGCCAGCCCGGCAAAAGCCCTGAAATCTTTTATGAAATGTGCCTGATCATAATAATTGTGATCCAGACCAATCTGAGTAAGCGGGGCTTCCTTGCCGAGTAATACTGGCAATGCTCTCCTGAACCGAACGGTCTTAAGAAACTGCTGGGGGTTCTGGCCTAAATGGGTTTTGAAAAGGCGGTACAGCGTAGTGTCACTGATACCCAGCTTCTTGCAGAGCAGTTCGATAATGGTATCCTGACCTGAATAACTGGCCAGTCTGATGTGTTCGAGCGCTTCCCGTAGCCTGTAAGGAATACGGTCGTTAAGCTTTCCAAGCAATGCTTTTTCCAACAGCCTTGCCCTCAAAACCGGATGATGCTCATCAAAAACCTGCTCTAACAGAAAGCCATCTTTAAACTGCAGGAAATCCTCCATGGCCCGATCGGCGGTACCAATCCCATCCAGACTCTCACCTGTAAATGCACCAAGGGCAGCGGCGCGGAATATAATGCAGACCTGGTCAAGTTCCCCTTGTAGATTCACTTTAAAGGGGCTGGTATGAAAACCATATATCCGGCTTGAAAATCTGTTTCCCCCCACAGCTATACTGCAAATATTATTTTTACCATCGTTAACATAGGTTACTTTATTCTGTTTATAGATGGCCAAACAAAGGTTGCTATTGGGAAAAGTGGTGTAGTTGATCAGGTTATGGTCTGATTTTTTCAAAAAAAGAAAATATTCTACATATTTTTTCAGCAGCTCATTTTCAGGTCTTAAAATAATCGTCTCCATTGGCAAATTTTCTAGCGATTCATAACGCTAACAACGACAAAGATAGAATTTGGCCTCACGAATCAATAATACAATCACCTCCAATTAATATTCTTGCCTTAATTTCCCATGGGTAGTTCAACGCTGAATGTGGTTCCTTCGCTGTTACTTTTCTCAACGCTAATCTGGCCATCATGTAGCGCTATAATTTCGCGACAGAGATAAAGACCAATCCCGAAGCCGGCAATTGATCCGATTTGAGGATTTTGGACCCTGTGGTAACGTTCAAAAATAAGGTGCTGGTCTTCGCTTGCAATTCCTATACCTTCATCACTTACGGTTAACTTCAGCCTGTTTTGATCAGGTGCCGAGCAGGCAATGGTAATGCGTGTGCCTATTTCAGAATATTTAACGGCGTTTCCTACCAGGTTATGGATCACCTGCGAGATTTTTTCGCGGTCTGCGTATAATGTTAACGCTTGCACAGGTTCGAACACAATGATATGGGTATGTATAGAGGAAAGCATTTCTTCCTCCAGCTCAGCAACGAGTTGCTGTAGGTCGATTTTTGATTTTTCAATCAGCATTTTTCCAGAATCCAGCCTTGAAATATTCAGAAAGCTATTGATCATGGAATTCATATTGCGCACCTGTTTGATTGATTTGGCCAGTACGTTTTGCTGAGCGGTGTTTTCTGTAAGGTTGGCCTGTCGCTGGAGCACCTGCAGATAGGCCTGCAGGGATGTTAATGGCGTTTTAAGTTCGTGGCTTACCATACCCATAAAATCGTCTTTCCGCTGTTCGTCTTTTTTCTGCTCCGTAATATCTCTTAGTGTACCGTTCAGGGTGGCTGCTTTACCGTTCGGATCATAAAACACTTTTCCCCTTGCCTGTACCAGTCTGGGGCCTGGCTCCTGTGGGTTGTTTATACGGTATTCGATCAAATATTGTCCGTCCGATCCATCCCTTAGCGATTCCTTTATCGCATCAGTTACCCTTTCCCTGTCTTCATCATGGATGGAACTGAGGGCCAGCGAAAGGTCCAGGTGTTCTTCGGCTGAAAGTCCGAACCAGGATTTTAGCAGTGCATTGCCAGAGAAGAGGTTGCTCCCGGGTTCATAGTAGAAGGTAGCCAGTTCGCCCGCATCTATGGCCAGGGTAAGCATCTGCTGGTCTTTCTCATTTTTACGGCGGTCAAGCACCTGCTGGGTAATTTCTTCCAGAATAACCAGTATTCCGGTAACTTTACCCGAAGAGATAATGGGTTGATAGATCGAGTTTACGATGGCCTCCCTCATTCCGCCTTCATCACGGAGCTTTACCAAAAACTCCTTATTAATCTTTGGCTTTCCTGTTGCATATACATCATCCAGCCACACGTTTACCGGCTGGCCTTTGAGCTCCGGCCTGGCTGTATGATGAGCATGCCCTATTACTTCTTTCCCTTCGCGTCCCCAGGTTTTTAGTATCGCCGTATTGGCCATTTCAATAATATGGTCAGGGCCCTGTAGTACCGCAATACCTACCGGTGCCTGTTCGATGATGGTCCTCACATGTTCCCGGCTTTCCTCCAGTAATTTCATAGAAATGTTGAGGTCTTCATTAGTAGAAGTGAGCTCTTCCATGGTGGTAGCCATTTCTTCAATAAGCGCCTGTTCTTTTTCTTCTTTTTGCTGTATCCGCTCCAGATATGCCCTTCTTGATGTAACCTCTTTGGCGGTATTTAAAATGCACCAGGTTTTGTTATCTCCTGCAAGCAAAGCTTTGTATTCATAATCAAAGTAATCCGTTACCGGCATCCCGTTTTTAATCAGCCTGGCAGGGGCGTCAGTTACCGAGTAGCTGATGCCGGTACGCCATACCTGTTCAAGGGTGGGCAGAAAGGGCTGGCCTGCAAGTTCGGGTATTGCCTGTATTAACGGTTTCCCGATCACCGAAATGTCTTTGCCCCATAATGCCAGCATTCCTGCGTTCGCAAAACGGATAATCATTTCTTCACCGGTATATATGGCGGTTGGATCTGGAGAGGACTGGAGAGCCAGGATAATCAGCTCTTCGCTAAAATAGTTGTCGTGCGGTATTTCTTCGGCATTCATCGATAATCCAAAGATAAAAAAAACGGCATATTTTTTCTCCCTTTTCTACTATTGGGTTTAGTGTTGTAACGCAATGAAAATAATGTTTTTAACAGTCACATTGATTTTTTTGTGGTAGGGGCAGGCTTTTCTCAGGAAAATGTCTGGACGAAACAGTGTAAAATTTCTGAGGTGATCGATTTTGAAAGGAAGCTTAATCCGGATGCAAAATTTCTTTCTTACTATGTATCGCTTCTAAAGAGTACGATCCTCTTGAAGACCGTTATCAGACTGTGAATCCTGTTATTGTGCAGTGTAAGGCGGTTGGTGCGCTCCCGGTTTATGCCTACTGTGTGAACACAACTCTGTTAATTTCCATTCATTTTTAGCACATTTGTCCAGGTCGATCGTCATGCTGAATTTATTTTACAAGTAGAAGTAGTGTTTTCAATCGCCTTGTAGCTACTACGTGGTCAGCATCTTTCCAGCTAATAAAAGACATTTATTTTAAAAAAAAATTAATTGTGCAAACATTGTCTTTTCCGCTCTATGCCGCGGCGGCATGGTACTTTGGAGCGCCAAAGTACCCAAAACGCTTTGTCAATCCAGCAATGGGCCCTTTACACAATCTCACGCACATCAAAAAAACAGCGGCACTTTGTTTTGTGTTCAATTCCCCTTTGAACTTTTAATTCAGTACTTACGAACACAAAACCACTGCGTTTAGGTTTGGCAGTACTACTTATTCTTTCCTACAACTGTTTTTTTGATTTCTCTGGCCCTTGGTATTGACGGCGTTCTTCGGTTAAAACATGTGTATTATTAAAGCAAGTCAGCATACTGCATAAAAACCCATACATCAAAAATGTGTCCACACGATAGGGGTTTATGCAGAATATTTTTATACGGCAAATGATTCGCTACTGCGCCTGGTCGCATCTGTTTCCTTATACGTTAGTGAAGATTTTATTTGGTTGTATTTATTTAGGTGCTTAATGTCCATTTCACCACGGTAACCAACGGTTTTACCACGCTAATCCTCGGGGTTTAATGGCGTGCCTAATTGATCCTCTTACAATGAAGCGCAAACATTTCGGGTCTCACGCCCTTGCAGGTTACAGGACTCATGGTTAAAATATCTTTTGTAAACCCATTCCAGACTTCCGACCCTGGACTGATCAACCGGCCAGGCACTTAAATGAGCTTGTATTTTATATGGTAAAAACTCAAAAACGGCTCAATCTTTGCTCCAACCGAAGCTTAAATTTAATAAGGAAAACCATTCAGATCATGAACAATTTACAAGCACTATCCCAAAAATCAAGATTCGCTATTTTAGTCCTCCTCACTCTTTTTGTCTCCGCCTGCTCCGAAACCCCTGAACGTTTCTTCGACATCGCCATCCTGAACACCAATATGATCAACGATTTTGCCAGCGAAGATCTGGCCCGTCATATTAACGATGAAACTAAAGAATATCCTGATATTCCATCCAGTAAAAAGAAGGGTGACGAAGCTGCAGTTAGCCTCAATAACAAAATATTATACCTAGAACAATCGCTCGAAAAAGTGAAAAAACTTTCAGCTTCAGGAGAAGAAGAAAAAGAAATTAAAGCCCTTTCCCAGCAATTATATGAGCTCGTTATCCCTGTTTATAAAAACGAATATCTTACTTACGCTAAATTGTGCGATAGTAAAGGCAGCCAAAGTGCCAAAGATGAAATTATTAACAGCATCGACCAGAAATATGGCGCCCGTTTTGAGCAAAACTTTAATGCCTTAATGGAAAAAGGAAAGGCTTATGCGCAAAAAAACAACATCCAGGTAAACTGGGGCCAATAAAATAAGAGCCTGTTTAAAAAATAAATAAAATTAATTCGTATGTCAGTCTGAGGGATAATTTATTATATAAAAATCAATATGATTGACAGATAAAATTTAATTAGGTAATATCCCTCGAGAAATCGTCATTCCCAACTTGATTGGGAATCTTAAAACGCTTGCATTAAGATTCCCGCATGCGCGAGAATGACGACCGAACTAGTGGGTTCTGTCAATGGTAGCGTAGTCGAAGACCCTTTCAACGCATTAATAAAAGCAATCCATTACGCTTAGCGTGACAGCAAAGTGCTTTGTAATATTTAATATAAAAATTTAAACAGGCTCTAAGTAATGGTTTAAATCAGGTGCGATGCATTTGGGTTAAACCATGGCTTATCTTACAAACCATGAAGATTTTGTGAAGTTGCATCTATTTCGGTGCTTAATGTGCATTTCACCACGGTAACCAACAGTTTCACCACGTTAATGCCGGGGTTTAAAAAAATAAAAGAGAATATCACACCTATGAATAAACTGATTCCTGTTATCATACCATTTAAAGCCTTAGCTGAAGATTTAAGAATCAAGGTATTTTGATGCAATGTCATCAAAGGCCAGCGCTAAACTTTCAGGCTGACTCAACATTACCGTATGTCCCGATTCGATTGAAATTACTTCCGCATTAAGATAAGAAGCAATTTCTGATTGTTTTTCCGGACTGAGTGTACCCTTATCCTTTAACAATCGTATATATGTAGCAGATCTTTTAGGTGTAGCGCTAAAATTGATTTTCTCCAGAAGTATAGGTGGCTCCGGGTGAATACAAGAAATGACCTTAGCAGTCATTGCAGTATCGAGGTCGTTACACATCTTTTTTTTGACGTACTGTTCCATATGCTTAGGATCAATTTTAACGTTTAATTTCTCCAGTAATAAACCAAAATAAAAGTTTAATCTGTCAGAAAACTTAAATGTAGAAAGCGAATTCTTTCCGTTCTTAGGTATCGGACTTCCTATATAAACCTGATGCACGATCCTGTCGGGAAGCATTTGCGTAATTTGAGGAATCAAAAGTCCTCCCATAGAATGCCCTGCAAGAATTATTTTTTTTGCCGGTAGCTCTTCGATCTGAGCAGATACATATCGGGCACATGCTAAGATGGTTAATTTTTTTAAATCGATACCGGGTGGAATCCTTTCTGCGGCAAACGCCGGGCATTTCATTTTATCAATCACACCTTGCCATATCTCAGGATTAAGCGATCCACCGTAAAGCAAAACAAAACAAATATTTTTCATTATCTGGTTTTTTAATTGAAATTTTATTGATAGCATTATGGTTCGATTTCCCGAATAATGCAATTTTTTAAAAATATCTCTGCTGAAAATGCAAAAGCCAAATATAGATTTTTTTCTATTTTCTTAAAAAATCAGTTTCTTTAATGCCGGGCATGGAAGATATTGCCTGATCTTAGTTTTTATCCCTCCTAACCTGGAGCCGTAAAGATTTTTTTGCCGTCAGCCAAAACATTTTGATAAATTTTACCAACGGCAGCTTAATTATGATTTGGCATCATATCCAAAAAGTAACGAAGAACCTCTTTTAGGTATTCAGTAAACCCGACCAATTAAAGTGCGGATGATCAGCTTTTTATTTGGCTTTACTAACTTCTTTATTAGTTTTTGCGGTACGATCTGTGCAATGGGGCAAAATATCAGGTTCCGATATTGTGAAAATCGTGTCCAAGGGGTTATGGTTAATGTTTGTGGTTGCTTAAGGAAAAAGAGGATAAAGAAGGACTTTGAGAATTTATCTGGTGGAAGGATAGGGGGGCAATGTCATTATCTAAACCATTCACACACGTTAAATAATTTAACCACAGATAAAAAGGATGCACCCAGATGTAAAATCTGTGTTTATCTGTGGTTAAAAACCTTAAATAATGACATTGGGATAGGGGCTTGTGAGAGCAGCCGATTTTGGTTCTAAAAAAAAGGGATAACCAAATTAATGGTTACCCCCAATCTAAATTAACGCGCTCAGGCTTTCGCCGGATGTAGGACTCTCACCCCCTACATTGCAATTATACGCAAAAATCTATTGTTTGGTTTTTTCTTTCTATAAATATGAAAAATACCTGTTTACCCAATAGCTATTCTGATTTCGGGCTGCGTAAAAGGAATTCGCTGCGTGAGCGCTTCACTATTTATTGGTCACATTCGTTAGTTAAAACTATGCACTTTAGTGCAAGACTTTCAGTTTCTAAAAATTTCATCATTCTAGTATAATGACATCACTATCATTATTTTCTGGTGCTCTGTGATGCTCCAAGTATTGTTGAACCATTTCGTCCGTTATATTTCCCGTGCTCCAGGCACCATATCCGATAGCCCAAAAATGTCTTCCCCAATACCTTTTGCTAATATGTGGGAACTCTTCTTGGATACGTCTTGATGTCCTCCCTTTAAGTTTTTTAACTATATCACTTATTGTTTTGCTGGGCAGGTATTCTATATGCAGGTGTACGTGGTCCGAACTTACGACGCCAGATAATATAACTACATCTTCCGCTTCGCAAATTTGCTTTATCAAAGTTCTGCATCTAATCTTTAACTCCCCCTCAAGAACTTTGTATCGATACTTTGTAACCCAGACAATGTGTGCTGTAAGTCTGGAAACAGTATGTCCATTATGTCTTTGTTTGTTCTCCACAAGTTAAAATTACGTTTTTGCACCTTGAGGAAAGAATTCCATTCTTTCTTTACCCAAACCTATGCACTTTCAGTGCATAGTGGTTTAGTTTACGGTTCTTGTCCGATTTTATTTAAAATTCCTGCCTACATGAAAAGCATCTTTAGCTTCCTTGTTTACCTCTTCCTGTACCTGCGATCGTTTATTTTGTGCCGGGTAAGGCGCAGTTTTTTCATCACTTCGCGATAAGGTCAATATAGGCAGATCATCCGCCTCACGCTGCAATAACTTGCCCAGCATTTTGGTAAAATCAAAACACTTGCTCACAATCACATGCACCACCTGACCTTCACGTTGCAAACGCCCTTCTACCATCAACAGCCGTGAATGCAGAATCTCCTTACGGTAAGTCTCAAAAAGCTTTTCAAATACCACCAGATTAGAATAACCCGTTTCATCTTCAATCGTGATAAAACATACCCCGCCGGCGGTACCCGGTCGTTGCCGTACCAGCACCAATCCTGCAACTTTTACCAGTTGCCCCTCAGTTGCCTCATGGTTAATTGCATGGCAGGAACGGATGCGTAACATATCTAACTGATCCCGTACAAAACTTACCGGATGCGCCTTTAAGGATAATCCAACCGTAGCATAATCCTGTACAACATGTTCACCTTTTCCCATCAGTGGCAATTCTACCTGTGTTTCCAGGGCTGTTTCAGAGGGTTGGCCCTTAAACAGTTCTGTTGGCATGTCCTGCAAAGCAGAAACTTCCCATAGTGCTTTTCTACGGTCAAGCCCCATCGACCGGAAAGCATCTGCATCGGCCAGGCGTTCGAGCGTAGCAAGTGAAACACCTGCATCTCTAAGTCCGGTAATATTGCGGTAACCATTGCCCCGGCACGAAACCAAAACTTCCATTTCTTCTTCTCTGATGCCTTTAATCTGGCGAAACCCCAATCTGATTGCAAAATACCTGGCCATTTTTTCCTCCAAAATGTTATTCCAGGAAGAATAATTTACATCCACCTCCCGTACTTCAACACCGTGTTTCTGCGCATCGATCACAATTTGTGCAGGCTGGTAAAACCCCATGGGCATACTGTTTAGTAAAGCAGCCGCAAAGGCATCAGGATAATAGTGCTTTAACCAGCAAGATACATATACCAGTAGTGCAAAACTCGCTGCATGGCTTTCCGGAAAGCCATAGCTGCCAAATCCCTCTAACTGCTTAAAAATCCTTTTGGCAAAATCCAAAGAATAACCTTTGGCCAGCATCCCGTTAACGAGTTTCTCTTCATACTGGTTTACCAGCCCCTTAAATTTAAAAGTGGCCATGCTTCGCCTCAAGCCATCTGCTTCAGCAGGGGTAAAGCCTGCCGCCACAATGGCAATCTTCATGGCCTGTTCCTGGAACAGCGGTACCCCCAACGTCCGGCCTAATATTTCTTCCAGTTCGGGCGAAGGGTACACCACCGGCTCTTCGCCATTCCGCCTGCGTAAATACGGGTGCACCATATCACCCTGTATGGGTCCGGGCCTTACAATGGCCACCTCTATCACCAGGTCGTAAAAACACTTTGGCCGTAACCTGGGCAACATCGACATCTGGGCACGGCTTTCAATCTGGAATACCCCTAAAGTATCGGCTACACTGATCATGTTATACACCTCAGGATCATCCTCCGGAATATTGGCCAAAGTAAGTTCTCTGCCATAATGCTCCCGGCATAAATCAAATGCCTTGCGGATACAGGTTAACATCCCCAAAGCCAGAACGTCCACTTTTAAAAAGCCCAAAACATCAATATCATCTTTATTCCATTCAATGTTGGTTCGGTTTTCCATCCGGGCATTCAAAATAGGGCAGAGGTCGGTTAACTTACCCTGCGTTACCACAAATCCCCCGGTATGTTGTCCTAACTGCCTGGGGAATCCCATCATCTGCGCGGTTAGCTCTAGTGTCTTTTTCAGGTGCGGGTCGTCCGGGTTCAGTCCCTGTTCAACTACGCGTTTACCCTCAAACCATTCGTTGGTATATTCCCACAACGAGCCCGAAAGCCTGTTGATCGTATCTACCGATAAACCCATTGCCTTACCCACATCTCGCACCGCACCCTTTTGGTGCTGCTGGGTAACCGTGGCCACAATGGCCGCCCGGTCTCGCCCGTACTTGTTATAGATATACTGGATAATTTCTTCCCTGCGTTCGTGTTCAAAATCAACATCAATATCGGGTGGTTCGTTACGGTCAGATGAAATAAAGCGCTCAAAAAGCAGCTCAAACTTCATGGGGTTTACCGAAGTAATGCCTAAACAATAACAGATGGCCGAATTGGCCGCAGAACCACGTCCCTGGCATAAAATGCCCCGGCTGCGGGCTTCCCGTACAATGTCTTCCACAAAAAGGAAATAGTTGGCGTAATCCATCTTTTTAACGAATTCCATTTCATAGCGTACGGTATTCACCACTTTTTCAGGGATCACCTCACCATACAACGCATGCGCCCCTTTCCAGGTCAGGTATTCCAGCTCCTCCAGTGGCGGTCTGCCACTTTTGTTAATTTCTTCGGGATAAACGTATTTCAGCTCATCAAGCGAAAAAGTACAGGCTTCAGCAATAGCCAGCGTATTTTTTATCGCCTCAGGGTACCGTCTAAAAAGCCGTTTCATTTCATCTACGGGCTTCATGTAGCGTTCGGCATTCTGGTGCAGCCTGAATCCGGCTTCCTCAATCGTGCACTTTTCACGCACGCAGGTTAATACATCCTGTAGTTCCCTGCGCGAAGCATCATGGTAATGTACATCACCTGTTGCTACCACCTTAAGCCCATACCTCGAAGAAAGCTGTGCAATCCTGAAGATCAGTTTATCATCATTCCCTGAATAAGTTCTTGTGGCGCCTGCATAAAGCTGGTTGCCCAAAGCCTCGCGGTATTCTGCTACCGCAGCAATAAAACTATCCTCAAAAGCAAACTGCCTGTTCAAAACACCAGGCATTACTATCGTAAAAATTAATCCCTTCGAATGTGCATACACATCTGCACGAGAGAGATGGCATGAACCTTTTTCTGCCCGTATATTGCCCAAAGTAAGCAGTGCAGATAATCGCCCGTAAGCTTCCCGGTCAGTCGGGTAAGCGAGTAAACTCGGGCCATCCAGTAAATCAAGCCTGCAGGCCGGAATAATCGAAATGTCTTTTTCCCGCGCTGCGGCATGTGCACGTACAATACCTGCCAATGTATTCCGGTCGGTAATGGCAATCTTTTCATAACCAAAAGCAGCTGCCTGCTCTACCAGTTCGTGCGGGTGCGATGCCCCGCGCAGAAAGCTAAAATTAGAAGTTACCTGTAACTCACTATATCCCATAAATATTTTTTAGGCAAAAAATCCATGTATAAACCATTTAAACTGCTTTTCACTGTCATAATGTCCCGATCTGAACAACCAGTACCTGCGACCCTGTTCATCCTCAACCTGGTAATAATCACGGTGTTCTCCCTCATCCAGCCACCACTCGCGCTCAATCCGCTCGGGGCCATCTGCTTTTACCACCTGGTGCTGAACGCCCTTATATATAAAAAACCTTGGCGGATGATCGGGGATAAGCGCCATTACTTCAATTGGGGCAGGGGCATGGAGCAACTCGGTTGGCCTGGGCATATCTAAACGCCAATCGGCAGCCGGCTTTTCAGTAAGCAAAAAAGTGTTTTTTACCGATCGCTCCGGCCAGTAATGTGTAGCAGGCAGGTAGCGGTGAATCACCTGCGGGCCAACCTTTCCGGCCACCCGGTCCAGTAACCTGATCACGCTCTGGTCATCCAATCCGGGTTTTGCGGTCCAGATGGCTTCCTGCTCCGGTGTTACATCATCTACTTTAGGTACGTCTAAAATAAACAGCTCTATCCCCAGGCCCGGGCGCAGCTGGTCTATCTTCAGCTTAAAAAGCTTTAGTAAATGGCTTACACTATGGCTTGCTGCATTGGTGCCGATAGCGATCTGTACCAATTGCCCATCCAACCGGTAACCCGTTAAAATACCTTTACGAAGGCCTTTACCCTCTGCCTGCAGTTTAGCGCAAAGACGCTCCAATAACTTTGCAATCGCAATCTCAATCGCCGTACGTGTTCTTATCGGTTCTAAACAGGGCAATCTTTCCTGGAAAGCCACCGGCACCTGCACAGGTATCAAAGTTTCCTGTTCGGTGCCAAGCGCCTGGGCCAGGCGCAATAAAAACCCTTCACCAAAACGCCTGCGCAAAACAGACCGTGGCATCCCGATAAAACTCTTGATCTGGTAAAACCCAAGCTTGCGCAGTTTAGCCAGTACCGTTTCTTCTAACCGCAAAGCTTCTGGTACTAAAGGGAGTAAAGCCTCTGCATGTGTACCGCTTGCCACCAAAGGTGTAACTTTTCCAAACCTCGATACTGCCCAGGCAGCACCAGGCGTATCGGCAATGGCTAGCCTTACGGTATAACCCTTACTTTTTAACCTCGAAACAATTTCTTTTATATACTCGCACTCGCCGCCCCAAAGGTGCGGACAGCCGCTTACCTCTAACAGCAATCCATCCTTTCCAAATTCATCTATAGCAACAATAGGCGCGTAGCGGATACACCATTCTGCAAGTCCGCGTAATAGTTTTTCACACCTGTCTGGCTTATCATCAAGCATCTCCAAACCCGGGCAGATTGCTCTGGCATCTGCTGCACGCATGCCCTGCTCAATTCCGGCTTCTGCTGCCAAATAGCTTACCGCCGTGATCATCATCCTGCCATGATCGGGCGCCGCAAATACAAAGGGAACTGCTGAGAGTTCAGGACGGCGGATCAGCTGCCAATCGGCCAAAAGCCGGCGAAACCATATAGACATAAAACGCCTTTGCATATCTTTTACCCGATCTGTCTGTTTTCATCTGTGCTCCAGCCATCTTGCTGCAATACCCGTTTTACTTCTAAAAAGCCTGTGTCAGCCCATTCCATTATCCAGCTCCCTGGCAACCCGTTTCTTACTTTCAGCAGGTTTACCTGCCAGCGCGGAAAACCAAGGCCTGGCATGCCTTCTTCCAAAACACTCGGCAAAGGGCTAATCTGCCAACGGGCAGTAGCAATGGTACTAGCCATCCTTCGCGCATCTTTGCGCAGGATAAATCCGGTAACGCCACTTTCTTCTACTGCAAGTTGCAATCTTCTCGATTCGATGATGCTCAAGGCATCAACCTCAGCCACCACAGCAGCTAAGCCTTCACATCGCAATGCTTCCTCCATAATCCAGAGGGCATCCTTTTCGGTGCTCACATCCATAAAAATGATCCGTTCAGGCGCTACATTAAAAGCACTGAGCGCTGCAGGGAACAAACGCCTGGCCGTACTAATCCATACGCAGGCCGCTCCATCTTTCATTAAAGCAGCAAGCAGCCCGGCAATAAAACCATCGCTGGCAGCGGCATCTTCAGGGAAAATAGTAATAAACTCGTGAATAGCCCGTTTTGGAAATACCCCGCCAGGAAAAGCATCTTCAATCGCACCAAGGCCAATCCGCTCCGCGCATGCCGCAGAAGCGGGCTGTAAACCCTGCCACATCAGGATATCCTGTTGCAGTTTGCGTACCAATTCGCTTTTCGTTTCCATCTTAATCACTAAAATTATTAGCTATTTTAATCTGCTAGTATCATTTAATAACAAACATAATACTAAAAATGTTAGTAAAAAATGAAATGTGGAAAAGATTGTTATTTTGGTGGAGAATTAAGATAAGAGAAGGTTACGAGACGTCCAGAAATACGGTTTACATCTTTCTCATTCCTATAATAATGAATTTCATCCGAATAAAAATATAAGCTTCTAATGCCGCTTTCCTAAATTAAGCCTGGTCATCCCCTTTCCAATGCCAAAGACGAATCGGATAACCGTGTCCCCATGCAAATTACCGAGCGCAATATCTTGCTTCTGGATGATACTGCTTATCCTAAACAGAAGAACCTATTGTAAATGGCATTTTGGTGCAAGGGGTATTTAGCCCTATAAATGCTATTGCAATGATGCCGATGCCGGATGCTTCGAGGGGAATGCACGATATACCGTCACGCCGAAAGATTTTTTGTATCGATCCGCCACAAGGCAGAAGCAAAGAGGGCAGGGGAAGCCAACGTGATAAAAAAACAATCCGGCAGCGAGGAATAGTAATTAAAAAAATAAAAGCCGCTGGCCCATGATGGACCAGAGGCTTCTTTCCTGATGTATACTTGACTTCAGCCGCGATACCGCACCCGCTACTTCCTTGTGGAGGTGAGGTTATAGGTTAGTCCGATAAAAAAGCTGGATTTCAAGCGCTCATAGGTCGGAATGGCCGTCGAAGCTGCGGGAAGATAATGGCCCTGGGCATCCTGCTTGACCTGGTCTGAGAGCAGTTTGGATTTGGCCCATGCCCAGCCTCCGATAATACCGATCATCTTTTCCCGGCCTAGCAGAAAGCCTCCTCCGACAAGGTACCTGGTCTTTCCGTCAAAGGGCGAGACCGAAAGGCCGATGCCTGGTCCGAAGCGCACAACCGGGGTGAACTTGTAATAGAGCTGACCGAAAGCGCCCACCGACACGTCCGACACCATGGGCCTGTCATGAAGTACCGCCATGTTCCCGTCAGCACGGGCCTGCAGGTAATACGGCTTTTCTGAGATCGCCTCACTGTAGATGAAGCCCGTGGAAAAACTCAGCCCGAATCCGCCGAAATTATACAGCGTCTCGGTCGCCTTATACAGGGTATCCTTCGCATAACTGTCAAAAAGGATCATCCTGAGCTCAGTGAGGTCCTTTTCTGATTTAAAAGGCTTTGTGGTGATCGAGCCTTTGGCTTTCTCCGAGCGGATCAGGTAACGGGCAAATGAGAGGTAATCATTTTTCTTTAGGTCATCCGCCCTAGCGCTCGCGATGGCAAGGTTCTTCACCAGCTCAGGATCATAACGCCTGGAATTTGCAACAGCACCCTGGAGTGATTCGGCCACCGCATTGAGCAGATAAATATCAGCGCTGACCAGCTCTAGCAGTTTGGGGCCGACCCCCGAAGCGTAGGTGTTTTGCAATGGTGTGTTCACCTTTGACTGGAAAAGCGATGCAGAAAGTGGCGCATGCTCTGAGTTTTCGTAAAGCGCATCGGCAATTATTTTCAGATCAATGAGTCTCTGCATCCTGACCTGCAGATCGGCCTCCATGGCCTTTGTATCCATATTTGCCGACCTTAAACTCCCCGAAAGACCGGAGAGCAATGGCTTAAGTGCCTCCGGCAGGGGCGAATACAGCTCGAAAGACTTTGCCTCAAGCTTGAACTGGTGATGAGCGGTGTTGATCCCGGAAAGGGTCACCACATACTGTTCCCCTTTTCTGATGCCTTTCTTCAAGGCTTTCACCTCCATCTCATCCTGCGCATTGAGGATAATCGGGAGGGTATTGGATGTCTGGCACATCGCCTCCGGGGCAATTACCGCGGAAAGGGGTATGCTAAGTAAAAAAGTCAGCTGTTTAATGTATCGGGTTCTCATGAAGCTCATATTTAGGTTAACTGTATTTTTTGATGGTATCAGTAATGAAATTGAGATGGCTGTCCACCCGGCTGTAAATCCCACCGTCCCCGCAATCTGACATCGAGTCTAGCGAAGATCTGGAGGTTGTTCCGGCCAGCTTGAGTTTTCCCCCAACATTGATATAGGCCGGTCCACCGCTGTCACCCGTGCAGGAATCATAACCATCCCCGCCGGCAACGAACTCAATATCAGACTCGTATCCATACAGGTATTCCTGCTGCTGGAGATCTTGGGTGGGGGAGGTACGGATACTTTTGATGGGAACGCTGACCTCCCGCTTGATCCCGAAACCTATCGTGCCCAGCGGATCGGTATTGCCGAATCCCACCAGCCTTACTTCTACTGCCCCGTTGAGCTCCGTACGGCTGGCCAGCTCAATAGGTACCGTCTTAGCTGCATGATCGAGCATCAGCACGGTCAGATCATTGAAATGCGTGTTTACATTATAGCCAGGGTGGAGAACTGCCTTTTTCACCCCGATCCGTTCAGCCTTGGAAAGGCTGTCGATCCTTGTGGTCTTCAGGGCAACCTCATATGTTGCCCCCGGAACAAAACAATGCCCGGCGGTCAGTACTGCGTTAGGGGCAATGAGGATTCCCGTGCATGTCCAATGAAAGGAGCTGCCCTGCCGATACCCCACCAGACAGCACTCAGGATAGACGCCCTCGGGTACTTCTTTTCCGCCGATGATCCAGTTCAGTTTTTTCAGCATAACGCCACTCTGCGCATTTTCCTGAAATCCCGAAGATTTCTCCTGCATTTCCAAAAGCACATTGGCTAGTGCGGTATACTTTCTGCTCAGCGCACGGAAGGCCGCCTCCGAATCAAATTCATGATTGGAACAGCCGCATTTTTTTTTAGAGCTCATAGTTGTATATTTTAATAGTGAAATTGGATGAAAAAAACCGATAAAACAATACTTAATTCTGGGTATTATACTGATCGTGAATTTGTTACGGAGAGGGAAAGATCCGGATTATTCCTACCGGGCAGGTGCCTTTGCTTTCTTTAAAAAGATAATGCACATTAAAAACAACAACCTATATGAAAATGATACTGTATGCCACCGTTTGTAATGGACTAATGCGCTCATGAAATACCAAAACTTCTATACAAATCCAATAATTGGGATAATATCGAGCAACATACCCACTGTTGATAAGTTTTACCCAACGTAAAACACTAAAGAGCCGAATATTAAAACAGAAAAAAGAGAGGTTGCACAAAAGACTTTGAAAATCACTGCTAGCTTCAAGTCTACAAAATTTAAAGAATTTAATCAATGGTTTAAAAAAGAAGAATTTAATTTAGGTTGCCATATTGCGGCATAACGAATGAAGACAGTCTTAGGCTTTATAATATGCAACTTGCAGGGGTAAAGCCCGATGCAACACGTGGCTTTCATTGGATGCTTGACCCTCAATCGCAATAGGGTTATTATGCAAAAATAATGATTGGTTAAAGTTCTAAAATAATTTATCTTTATTGTTTAATTTACTTATGGCTCTCATTTTTAATCTTACTCATGCTGAACCCTCAATTCATGCTTTTATCATTGGGATTGGTGCTTACCCTTACTTGGCTGGGGGCGCTACCCCTAGAAACCAAATTTTGGACGGTGTATCCAAAATCGATCAATTAATTAGTCCTCCACTGTCGGCAGTGGGATTTTACAATACTTTGATAGATCTTAATAACAGTGGTAACCTTTCGTTTCCTTTAGGAAGTGTTGAGTTCTTTGCTTCAGAAATACCTGGAAGTAATTTAATTCCTGCTGAGCTACAAAGCGATGAACCAAACCGCCTGAATATTGCAAATGCATTTGACGCTTGGGTTAATCGCTGTGAATCTAATTCTAAAAATTTGGCCGTATTTTATTTTTGTGGTCATGGTATCCAAGACGGCGACCATTATCTTTTGACCTCTGATTTTGGTCAAAGGCCAAATTATCCATTCGAAGGGAGCTTCAATTTTGACCAAACCATGATGGCCTTAAATCAGCTCAAAATCGATCACCAAATATTTTTTGTTGACGCCTGTCGGTATATTCTACCCGGGATGTTAAAAGCGCCACAGACCGTTCAACCTCTTTTATTTCCTAACAGATTAAAGAAAGATAGTGAATTTTGCGCTGTTTATAAGGGTGCAGCCGCTAATAATGGTGCATTTGCAATTCCAAATCAGGTATCCTTTTTTACCAAGGCAATCATTAACGGCTTAAACGGAGCGGCATCAAAACTTACTAACGGACGCTGGGTAGTCTCGACATCAAATTTAGCGGACAATCTTGAATCATTGATGAACATTGAAAAGGATATAGATGGAGATATGTTAAGGTCGGATAAGTATTATAGCAAGTCATTTCCTTTAACCACTTGGAATGACCCGACCAATAGGACGGTGATTTTAACTTGTAATCCCGATCATGCATTGCCTGTTGCGAACCTCCATTGCGTTGATGTGGACGGAATTATCAATCATACTAGGGGGCCAGAAAATGAAAAGTGGAAATTTGAAACTCCAGCTGGTTTTTATCGTATTAACGCCACATTTCCTGGGGGATATGATACGAAAAATAGAAATATAAATGTCGAAAAACCAATAAATGAGGAAACAATATGGTGCAACGTAATTTAGAACGAGAAAGAAAATGCATTGTGGTTATTTCTCTTCAATCGCACTTGGAAGGAATAAGTATTCCAAAGCTTGTACAGTTATTAACTCCTAAACGAAGTATTTTATATCAAGAGTGGGTGACAGGAATAAATCAGGAACTTGGAAGTTATTATCCAGGTATTTACTTGCTGAGGATTACTTTGCCATCTGGGATAAGCAAGGATAGGGTTATTAAGCTAGAGAGTAACAAGACTGTAAAATTTGATTTTGATTTAAGGCTAAATGATGTATCTGCCGACCTAGAGTGGGCTTATTATGCAAAACCTAATATAAATAGACCAAATCCCGACCGGAAGGATTTCAAGGATAATCCCTTATTTACAGAAATAAGAGTCCTTACCAATCAAAATGGCACTTGGCGTATTGAAGAAACTTTATCTGATAGATACCTTTCTGTTCCTATAGATGAATTGGGCAGAGTATTCAAAGTTAAAACCAATAGTTTTTATCAGATGCTTGAAATCCGTCCCGTTGAACAGTTGCCCATATATGTCAGACTTCCTCCAAATAATAGAATCAAAATATTAATTCGCGCTCAGGTGAGTAGTCAACCCTTACGGCACCCTATAGAAGTTGTAGTGTCAACAGAGAACTGGAAAATGGAGACTGTTTTACAGGTAATAAAAAAAGGTGCCCTTAAACTAGCGGAAGATTTCTTGGAACAACAAAGTGCTGAAAATTTGCTTCGAGAAAAATATGTTGACGCTACTGCTGCGGCAATTGGTGCCTATTATCTTTATCTAACTGGTACTTATAAAAAGAACGTCGAATGGTTTAAGAATCTGGCCAATGATTTTCCGTATCTTCCTGATGGTCCCGTTATTTATGCCTCCCAGCTTATCAATAAGGAAAACCCGTCCAAAGCAAGTATCAATCTCTGTCGACAGTATTTGTTATTAGCAGTTGAACGAGGACTTCCTGTTTACACTATCGGTTTCAAGATGCTTAGAGAGGGGCTCATCAAAATGTCGGGATATTTTGATAGTCAGGATTTTAAGGTTAATAGAGCCCTTCGGATGACTGATCATTATCATCGAATGATAGACTATACCAAAGATTTAACCACTTTGATACCAGTGACTGCTCCCAGCTCAAATGACCAACTTTATGAATTATATTCTGTGGTTCCAGGAGGAGCGGGGAACTCCGACTATATATGGACATCAACGGCGGACTTTGTTTTTAGCGACAGTAAAGATGATACTGAGGAAGAGGCAGTACATGAGGAGGAGCAATGTGAAACAATATTTTAGTAATGATATGGAACAGATAGATAATCCTGTTTTGGAAGCCCCTGGATATATTTTTCAATTAACTTCTTTTCCCGCAACTTGTGGAGACTCCTTTTGGTTGACCTATGGTACGTTAGATGATCAGCATCACGTCTTAATTGACGGAGGCACTGCAAGCGGGGATGCCAATATCGGAAAACATATTGAAAAGTTACCGAATAATTCTGAACTGGAATTAATGATTGTTACACATTATGATTCAGACCATATTGAAGGAATCCGTAAACTATTACTTGCTGATAGCTTACCTATCCATATCAAAGAGATCTGGTTTAACGACTACGATAGATTGGATACCTCTATTGAGCTCGAAACATTTGGCGCCAGAATGGGAGAAGAGCTCGCTATCTTGATTAACAAACATGATATACCCTGGAATATTTCTTTCAACGAAAAGGCCGTTGTTATTTCTTCGGAAAATCCTAAATCTCTGCCAATAGTTACTCTTCCGGGAGGCCTGAAGCTTACTTTACTTTCACCCTATCAAAAACAGCTCAGTGAACTAAAGCCAGTCTGGGAGCAACAAATTCTCAATCTGGATAAGGAAGCTGGCTATGGAGCAAAGATTGGAAAGAGGAAACTTGAAAATTTTGGCTCAACAGCCCCAGAATTTGAAAAACTATGGAAAAATACGTTTTCAGGAGACAACGATGAAGGAAATGGTAGTAGCATTGCGGTGCTGGCGGAGTTCAACGGCAAAAGTATCCTATTCTCTGCTGATGCTTTCTCAGAGGTAATCATGAAGTCTCTGGATATATTGGAAAGAAAAAAAATTACTCTACTAAAGGTCTCTCATCATGGTGGTTCTAGGAACACAGACCCTAAATTAATTGACCAAATAGATTGTAGGCATTTTCTGTTTTCAACTAACAAAGGTAGCAAACCCACCGAACAGACTTTAGCTTATATCCTCAAATCTACCCAGAATCCAACTTTCTATTTTAATTATAAAAGCCAGAATACCAAGGATTGGGAAAATGATATTTCTAAAATGGAATATGGTTATCATACGCAATACCCATCTGAGGAGGCCCTTTCAATTGATGTCCATAAAATTACTGAAGATTGATAACCTAGAAATATTAGCCCTTCATATCATTGTCAAAAAATACTCTGTCATGCTGTAAGGTGCTATTAATCAGTTCCTGCATAATTGTACCGGTTGATATGTTAATAAATAGTCCGCCTAGCTAAGAAAATATGTAATATCTTTATCCTATCCTATTAATTTATTAGGCAATAATAAGTCAAATTGAAAGGCTTAAGTTTTTACTATCGCAAAATCTTGAGGCTTTTATTTTTCTAAAATATATGGCTTTAGATATAAAATTCCTCTTAGAAGAAATTACCGATCAATATTTAAGTGATGAAAACCCACGCCCATGGATTCTTGGGTTTTCTGGAGGTAAGGATTCTACTATGCTCTTACAGCTTGTTTGGTACGCGTTACGAAAAATTGACCCGATTTTAAGAAATCGGCATGTTTATGTTGTCTGTAACGATACCTTAGTAGAAAATCCCCGTATAGCCAAATTTATCCATGTCACCCTTGAACGTATTCAAAACGCGGCTGCAAAAGAGGGAATGCCAATCAGCGTTCATGAAACAAGCCCGAGATTGGAGGATACATTCTGGGTGAATCTTCTAGGGAAAGGTTATCCTGCTCCCAACAATTCTTTCAGGTGGTGTACAGATAGGCTTAAGATTGATCCAACTACCCATTTTATCCAATCTAAAATATCGGAAGTGGGTGAGGTTATCATTCTCTTAGGTACACGCAAAAATGAAAGCTCAAATAGAGCCAGGAGCATGCAAAAAAGCAAGATACACATTGACGGAGAGCGCTTAAGGAAGAATACCAATTTATTGAACTCTTATATTTTTGCACCTATTAGTGATGTTTTAACTGATGAGGTATGGATGTATCTCCTTCAGGTCGATCCCCCTTGGGGCGGCACCCATAAGGAGCTTATTACACTTTATAGAAATGCATCAGGAGGTGACTGTCCGTTGGTGATGGACACCACCACGCCATCATGCGGGAAAAGCAGGTTCGGTTGCTGGGTTTGCAGTGTTGTTAAAAGGGACAAGTCAATGGAGGGGCTGGTAGATAATGGTGAGGAATGGATGGAGCCGCTGATCGAATTTAGAGATATGCTTGTAGATTACCGGAATGACCGTACTTGGCGGCAGATGTGGAGAAGGAATCAGGATCAAGATGATGCTGATCCTGAAAACTGGGGACCTTATTTACCTGAAAAGCGTGCGTTTATGTTAGCTGAGTTGCTTAAGGCACAGAAGATGGTGCAGGAGGAGGATCCAAATCTGATTTTAATAAATTATCAGGAGCTGGTCGCCATACAAGTCACTTGGCATAGGGATTCGATTTTTGATTTCAATGTAGCTGAAATCTATAATGAGATTTACGGAACTCAAATTAAGAAAGAGGAATTTTCTGATGATCAGGTCTTCGAAAAAGATTTGCTCAAAGAGGTTTGTGCGAGCAATGATGATTTTAGATTGATTAATGAACTTTTGGAAATTCAAAAATCAAAAATCATCCTGGTAAACCGCTACGGTATACAGAATGATCTTGAGAATCATATCATTTTTGATAATAACAGAAGAACAGCATGCTAATTGATAAAATAATACTCTCAAACTTTAGGGCTTATCAGGGCAGGCAGGAGCTTTCACTTTCATTGAGCCCTGAAAAACATGTTACTGTGATATCGGGTCAGAACGGATTCGGAAAAACGTCACTGCTAACAGGCTTGGTGTGGGTACTCTACGGGAAATTGATGATAGATGTTGATGAGCGATATCGCAAAGAGATTCAGGAAAGTGGGGGATACGGTAAGTATTCGAACAAGCTGATGAACAGGAATGCCCTGGTAATCGCACATGAAAGCGAAAAAGTTTTACTGGAGCAAATCGACCTTAGCGAAAGCATCCTCCAGAAGCGAAGACTAAAAGAGAATATTGATGGGCTTTACAGTTTCTCCGTTAGCATCAAACTAACCAATATCATGATCCCGCATTTGACCTGTAATGATGTAACCATTATTAGAAGTTACAATACGAGAAGCCAAAAGGAAGATCTTCAGATTTTAATAGATGGAAAGGAGAATGAACTCACCCAGACCATAGGGCTGGAAATTTTTATAAACGATTTCATATTGCCAAAGGAAATTGCAAAATTTTTCTTCTTTGACGCTGAAAAAATTACCGCGCTGGCGGAAGTAAAAAGCCTTGATGAAAAGCTCTATTTCAGTAAGGCTTACAACGAGGTTTTAGGTATCAAAAAATATACAGATTTAAAGACAAATCTTGAAAACCTGAAGATTAAAATAAGCAAGAAATCTGCTTCGAAAGGAGATCTCAAAAAGATTGATGACCTTCAGCATATCTTAAACGACAAAAGTCAACTGCTTGAACTTACCAAGGAAGAACTGCTACAGAAAGAGCAGGAATGGACTGTCAAGAAAACTGATCTCGCCGAAATTCAGGAGCGACTGGTTAGACTGGGAAGCGCTATGACCAATCGGGAGATTCTCGAATTTAGAAAACTTAAATCTGAACTTGCTGAGTCCATTGCTAAGAATAAGAACAGGTTTAATGAGCTACTGGAACTTGCTCCTTTTGCGATGGTGGCATCAAAAATGGAAAAAGTAAATCAACAGCTTCAATTGGAGCAACGCAATCAGCATACTGACCTGATCAATAATCTTCTTTCAGATAAAAAAAGGTTACTGATTGGAGCTTTGTCTGAGCTAAAGCATATCAATGCAGATGAAGTGAAGCAGGTTGTTGATGAGATTCTTTCTCCTGAGCAGGCAGAATCGGCAAATCTACTTTTAAGTTTTAACACAGATCAATACAAACAGTTCTCAGCAATACATAATAACCTGAAAGAGGCCTATGCGCGTTCGCTGAGGTTGCTAATTGCTGATGGAAAGAAATATACCAGTACCTATAATATTACTCAGAAAAAATTAAAGGATGCCGATCTGAAGGCAGGTGACCCCATAATAGGAAAGCTCAAGACCAGGCAAGAGGAACTTCATAATGCCGTAGAACTACTTTGGGAAAAAATTATTGAGCTTAAAATAGATACTGGTATTCTGGAAAAAGACATCTCGACGGTTCGAAAACAGCTCTCAGAGCATACTAAGCATATCAAAATTGAGCAGCATGACCAAGTTAAAGCCCAAACTTCTGAACGACTAATCAAACAACTGGCTGATTTTATCCTTCAGCTTAAACTAAAGAAAAAAGCTAGCTTGGAGAAGAACATTAAGAAAGAGCTTAATCTTCTCATGCACAAGAGTAATTTTGTAGATATGGTTGAGGTGAGAATTGATGGAGATTTAATCGATATAGAACTATATGATCGGATTGGTAATATTATTAACAAGGATGGCCTTTCGAAGGGAGAGCAGCAGCTCTATGCAACTGCTTTATTGAAAGCCCTTGTTACGGAGTCTAATATTAATTTTCCGGTTTTTATAGATAGTCCATTACAAAAACTCGATAAACGTCATGCCTCAAATATTTTGAGACACTTCTATCCGAATGTTTCCAGCCAGGTAGTATTATTCCCTTTGCTGGCAAAAGAATTATCCGAAGAAGAATATGAGATCCTTTTGCCAAAGGTTGGCAAAAGTTACTTAATTAGGCAAGACGAACAGCAGTCCTCTACTTTCAGTGATCTTTACCCTAGTGATCTTTTCAGTCAATTCAATTCAACTCAAGCAGCCTATGTTCAGTAATATTAGAACATCAAGAGCAAATAAGGAACTCGTGACCCAGCTCACCAATAAGCTAAATTTGGGAGCAGAGAATACAATAGCGAGATTAGCATTTAGCTATTCGTTAGCGAAAGAGCAATATTTGGATTTGACGAAAATTGAGGATTCCGCGGGGAAGGAATATAGCACAAAAGTATTATTTGGCAATTATACTGATATCTACGTAGCGCTGATATGTGTGCATTATAATATCCAGAAAGAAGACAAGGATGTTGGTCGCTACATCAAGATGCATATAGATGATGGCTTAAAACTTATTGAGAAGGATGTTGATGCGAAAAACCATATCACTGGAAACGACTTCTTAATCAACGAAATTGAAAAGGGATTAGACCTCGCAAAATAATTCTTCCATTTCTTCAAAGTTTATGAGCTAATTTGGGATTACAAATAAGTTAAGTATTTTTAGTAATGCCTAAATCGACAATCAATGACGCAATCAGAGAAGTTTTCAAGAGAGAAAACAGGCCATTACGTGTCAAAGAAGTTTTCTTAAGAATTCAAGAAGACAATCTTTACGAGTTTAAAACAGAAACTCCTGAGCATGTTGTTAGAACGGCTTTAAGAAGGCATAACGAGAATCTTGATTTAGCTTCTGGTAGACCAGATAAACTTTACGTTACTTTAAATGATGGAACCTATTGGCTTAAGGATGCAAAACTGCCAACATCAACCGTTGCAGTGGTTGAGCAGAAAGATGAAAAGCTTAAAAGCACTCGTGACAATCTGCTGAAATTACAGCAAGAACATATAGCAACCTTCAAAGACGCTTTACTCAAAAGGTTAAAAAATTTAACGCCTAGCGCTTTTGAGTTCTTTTGCAAAGAACTTTTAAAAGCTTATGGTTTTGATGACCTTGTAGTTACAAAAGCGTCTAGGGATGGCGGGATAGATGGGTATGGACAACTTAAAATAGGCCTATCGCATTTGAGTGTAGCTTTTCAATGTAAAAGATGGAATAAGTCCCATATTGGACGTAAAGAGATACAATCTTTCCGAGGAGCTACAGTTACACGCTATCAGCAGGCGCTATTCTTTACCACATCTGTGTTTACCGCAGATGCAAAAAAGGAAGCTCATGGAGAGCCTCTCGGTATTCCTATGGTATTATTTGATGGAAAAGAGATAGTTGATATAATGATCGAACGTCAATTTGGAGTGGAAGTTCAAGATTTGAAAATTTATGTTGATGCGTTAGATGGGGTTGTAGATAAAGGAGAGTAAATATTTTTTCAGATTAGCAGTCAATACGTGGATGGATTGTAATAACCCAATAATTTGTAGTAAACACGGTACTTTGGTATCTTTAAGTGAACATTGTAATAACTTATTTAGGTTTTTTCGGTCAGAGCACCCTTATGATGATGATCCGGTCCGAAATTGGTTTAAGGTATCTTCAGGTATAAAAGGAATCGATTACGACGAAGGGATGTTTGATATTACTGGTAGTTGGTGTCAGCCTGCATTTGCGTATGATGAAGCAATGACAAAACACCTCAGTGACCTTATTTATCAGTTGACAAATTTTTCGCTGATATGGGGTGGTTTTGAATCATTTGTCGAAAATTTGGACTTACCAGATTGTCCTCATCAACGAGGTAAAATTAATAAGGCATCATACTTTTTAAAAGAAAAGTATGATTCAAATTTTAAATTGCCTGAGTACTATAAAAATCTGGTCACAATGCTTGAGAATTATTTGAAATTATCAGCTTCCTTTACACCAGATCCGACTTACTTCACCCGTAGTGATTGTGCAGGCAGCTCAGGGGCGGGGATTACCATAGTAAAAAAAATCCGCAACAAATTTGCTCACGGGATATTTGATTTTGGAGAACCTGCTCAATACGAATCAACGGGGATATATCACGGCAGAATAATCCACATCAGTTGCCGGATTGTGTTGATTACAATTCAGATGATATTGGTAGCCGTATATAAACAAAATCATTTTAATGTAGAGAAACGCAATGAGCAGTTCGAAGAAGGAACATTAAATTCTCAGGATTTTCTATTTAATTTACATCTGCGAAACTATAACAGTTAATTTAGTATAAACAGATTCTTTTGACTTAACTAATTCGTTAATTATAAATTTTTCAATTCGGCATATAACTTCACTTGTTCTATTCTGTTTTCGACATTTCATTCAAAAAGGCATATACGTTGTCTGCATTCGCATGAACTCCTGGAATTTGTCCATGTTCTTTAGGGAAACAAGGCAACTTATCGGTTTCTAAAATTTTAAAAATATTACCTCGCACAGTTTGAATTAGGTCCCTGATTTCTTCCATGGTTTTGTCTTGATTTAAGAATTGAAACCTGAAAAATCTTGCAAAACCACAAAAATGTTCTTCAGTTATCATTGCGCTTTCTGAATTTGCAATCCAATCTTTTACAAAGGTTCGTTTTACATATCCAAAAAACCATTCCACAAATTTGACGCTGCTTTTTAGTATTTCTGCATCATTGACCAATTCTAATTCATACCTTTTTTTAATCTGTTCGGTATTTAATACCAGTCCATCTGTTCCTTCTCCGCGCAACAAAGGAATTAGTTCTTGTTCTATGATTTTAATTATATGTATGCAGGGTTTATTCAAATTACTATTATGTTGCAAAGTATTAGTGGCGAAGATGGTATTCAATACTTTCCCTTTGTCTAAGCTCAATATTAATTTTCCTGCCATGGCTCCTAAATCTCGATCCCCGAGAAGATCATATTTTATAAGATACAGCAGGTCTTGACTTACAGTAGCTTGAGTTGAATTAATCTCACAGAAAACTTTAGCTGCGTGTTTGGTTACTTCACCACTTTCAACATCACGAAATTTTATTGCGGTTGCTAAAATTTCTGCTTCTTCTCTTATTACGTCTGTGACCTCTGGGTGTGTGTATGCAAATAGGCGATGTTGTCCATCGATAATATCTATAGAGCTAAATTTTTTAGGAATTGTAAGCTTTCCATCTGCTGTTTCCTTGCATTCTTCTGAAATGGAAAGGGTTATAGTATTAGGAAAGGTCTTTTTTTTATTTCCTTTTATAAAATGCTCTGAAATGTTCGCCAGTTTTTCATCGATTAGCAGACGTTGATAGTTACCTGTTTTTTCTTTGGTCTCCATACTAAATGGCAAGCCTTCATATCTGGATACCCGGGCAATTTTTAATAACTGGTTTATTTTAAACTTGATCAGGTAGACATCTGCCTTATTTGTTTCACTTCCAGAGATATATTTCCCGTTTGCTTTTATGTACTCAACTGAAAACTTTTCATCTGCGTCGCCGAGATCTACAGGAGTAAAATCAAGTAATGACAAAAACTCATTTTTAGCGAAAGGCCCAATTGAATTGGTCAATTGCCGAAGGTACTCCAATTGTGTTGGTTTAATAAAATATAGATTCGGAAAGATTTCCGGGTAGTCTGCGAAGTCAGCTCCGCTATAACTTCTTAATTCGAAATCCGGTTGGATATTGATAAAGACGAATTTAAAGCTGTTAACTTCTTCATAATCATCAATTTTGTCTTCTGATACACCAAATAATAAAAATTTCTCTTTTAAAGAAAGGTGTTTATTTATGGTGAAGATTTGAACATTCTTTAAAAATTTTCTGATTTTCTCTCTGTATTCATTTTTCTCGCTAGTAATTTCAAAAAAAACAGCTGTTTTATTAATCCTTAATACGCCGTCAATTTCCAGGTTGTGGCCATTGCCTAGCGCGGGGTCAATTTGTTCTAAGCCGATTTGCCCCATTGTTGGAAAATATTCCGCTAGGCCAAGAGAGCTTTTTATAAATGTTTCAAGCCACTGTTCCAATTGTGGCCCTGTGAGTTCGTTAAAAGTTGGTAGCGCCATCAGTTCAGAGATTTACCTTCCGCAATTTCTTTGAGGAGAATAGTGAATGCGAATGAATCATTGAAAAAATAAGGATTAGAATCAAATTTTTCTTGTATCAAGCTAAATCCTCCATTTGCATATTCTTCCATAATGTCAATTAGCTTATTGAATTTTTTCTTCACTTCATCATCACTTTCATGTTCCATTAGCTGGAAGTCTAAATCAATCTCTTCGATTGTAGTTGAATGAGAAAGTAATAACATCAGGATATAGTTTACTATTCCATCACCATTCCATTTCTCCAATGGAGCGAAATCGCTTTTTTCAGAGCTTGAGTCTGGTAGTGGAATTCGAAGCCTCCTGTGAAACCCAAGCATAAATGCGTATTCGAATAACTGATAAATTGGTCCAAATTGAACAAAGTCACTTTTTCTTGCTCCCTTGTTAGCAAATCTTTCAATCAGCGTGGTTCTGTTGGAAGCGTAGCGTGGTTTTCTTTTCCTGATATAGGATAGCCATTCATTGCCATTCATATTAAAATCTTTTAATAATGGTTTCTCTAAATATTTGTGGTAATTTTTCGTTAACGAGGTTCATATGCAAACTCCCCGAACCGGATCTTATTTTCATTAATACCTCTTCGCCAATTTCACTTAGCTTATTTGGTTGTGAATCATCATATAAATCTTTGACCATAATTATAGTTTGGTTAAAGACATCTGGCACATGTTCGAAAAAACCCTGTATAAAACCTCTGCCGAATGATGAAAGTGGTGCATCGGCAATCAAAGGGTAGTCTAACAAGCCCCGGTCACTAATCGCAATTATTGCCATGATTACCGCAAGCTTTTTCATTCTTTGAAAACCTTCAGACAAGCCATACATTCTATTATTTTGGTCATCTCTGATATCAATTGAATATTTATCCTCGGATGAGGGAAAAATCTTTATGTTTCCGCCATCTCCAGTATTTGAAATAGTTAATGAACGATAGAATTCGTTTGACTTATTTTCCAGATCTTGAATAATTCGTGAATACATAATCTTTTTGGTTGATTTGGAAATTTCAAAAACATCATCCATTACACTGTTCCTATCAATAAAACCTTTTTTTGTCTTTCCTTCTGTAAGGTTCTCCAAATCCTTTTCAAGTTTCTGAATCAGAATATTCAAAGCCTCTACTTCCTCTTCACAATTTTTGATCGACGCTTCGTTTTTTTCAATTCGGCGCTCTGCTTGCCCATAGATATTAACAACGAATTTGTCTTCTTCAGTTTCTTTTCCCCCAAGGCCAATTAAGTCTTTCAGCATTTCTTCAGAGCTTTTTCTCAACCTAAGCTTTTCTTCCCTAAAATTTTTATCCCTTGCCCTTTGATTGATTAAATCCCCAGGAATAGAAATTAGCTGGTTGTAATAGGCGCTAGAAGTTTGCATCAGTTCATCAAATATCCTTGAGAAATTCTGCTTACTCACCTGTGTTTTCTTTGGCGTATGTTGTTCTAATACCTGCTGCATGTGATTCCATGGGGCAGAATCCTTCTTTGCGTCTCTTCCGCAAACGAAACAACTCTCTTCTGCGAGCATCTTTCTTAAAGAATATGAATCAGGTGACCCCTCTGGAAGCTTACTTAGAAAAACTTTTGGGTTTTCACTAAAGTCTTTAATAATCTGTTTTTCTTTCTGATAATCGAGGTATCTGTCTCTGAGTATGTGAAAACTTTTTTCATAATGGGCGGTGTTATAAAAAAGCCAGATGTTCTGATTGTCAAAGAACTTATCATTTAATGTATTAAGAAATGAGGAATGTTCCTTGTCTAATAATTCTATCTGTTTCTCTACCTGCCGCTGATCAGAACGTATTTGTTCTCTTTTTTGGGCTCCGGCGAGTAAATTGAATGCTCTATCCCGCTCTTTTTTTGCCTTTAGTAGTTCTTCATTATACCTGAATAGCTCCTTTTGTATTCTATCTAATTTCGATTTGTTATTGTCTCGTTCAGCAACTTTTGCGTTGAATTCCTGTCCTTTCCCTGCAGCTTCTCTGTTTGCAGATGTAAGCTCCTTGTAGCCCTTACTATGTAGATTTCTAGAAATTGTGATTAACCTTTCTATCTTTGACGCATTTGTTATTGTATTTATTGCCGCCTCAAGGCTGTCTGAATCTTCAAAATCGATTATCGCGTCAACCTCTTCCCCTTTAAGCAAGGCATATTGCAAAAATTCTGGTCTAAGAATTTTATTTATTATATTTTTTATTTCATCAGCATCATTTACAAGCCTATAATCCAATAATGCTAAATCCATTTTTGAAACTTTTCGTTCAATTGCACTGCAATACCAGGTTTCAGGATCTGTAGGACTATTGTCATTAATTCTTTTAGCCCAGAAGTATTTTTCAACTTCATATTGAATATTTTCTTCAGTAAAATTAATTTTAATTCCACATTTTATTTCGTTCTCAACTAATGTTTCATTTTTAGCCTTATCTGAGACTACGTGGGCTTTAAAATTGTCGATTGATACATCTTTATCTTCAGTTGCATCAGAATTGATGACTTTATCTTTTAGGATCCAGCAAAAAGCACTGAATAACTTTGTTTTTCCAGCACCATTATCAGCAATTATGACATTCAGTCCGGGATTGAACTCATAAAGGTTGTCTTCGTATTCACCATAGTAATTGAAAAAATTACTCATGGATATTGAATTTATAATACTAGGCATATTATATTTTAAAAAGTGAGCGAATTTGAGAGTTTACCGTAGTTTCCGGTGTTTCGTTTTCTATTCCAATAACGACGAGTTTTATAGCCTCAATGATCTCATATTCTGTTGGGATAGATAAACTCATTTGGCTTAGTTGCTCTTCGGTTAGCCCATATTTAGTTGTCAATATGGGATTCTCTAACATCACCTTAAATATTTCATTTGCTGTCATTCTTCTAATTCAGTTATAATGGTATCTAAATCGAGTTGATAATAATCACATATGGGTGCTAATGCTTCTTTTGCATCATAAAAATTTTCAGATAGTTTGGCGAAATAGCCAACTCGTGTAAGTTCTGTTTTAACCAAATTTCTTTCTATTTTAAAAAAGGATTTGTCTTCGCCTGAGAGTATTTTTGGTATAACAACCATGTCGTAGATAAGGGCTCTGGACTTATCTTTGTGGTTTCTTAAAAGTCGCCCTCTCCTTTGAATAAATTGTCTTGGGTTGCCGGTACTTGCTGTAAAAATCCCTATAGCCGTTCTAGGGATATCTATTCCCTCGTCAAGGCAGTTTATAGCCAGCAGTACATCAATTTCCCCCTTTGCATATCCATCCAGCACTAGCTCTCTGTCTTCTGTTTCCCCTAAGTAGGCATGCGTTCTGGTTTCGGGAGATTCCTGATTGAAGATCTTTTGCATTTGACGGATCATACGTACATTATCCTGTTCATCTTCATTTGCACTGGTTTGATAATCTCCTGCCGGTGCATATGTGAAACAATATCGCAATGGCTCCCGCTGTTTGATTTTTTTTATAATGCCAGATAGCGCATCAAGTTTATTTATTGCTTTATTGATGATCCGCTTTCTCTTTAATAATAAAAGTTCAGTCTGTGAATCGGTACCATTGTCCTGTGAACTTCGGGCTATATGCAACGCAAGTTTTTTCGAAATTTGAATATACTCCTTCATTTCTAAAGTGTTTAGCTCCACGACCACTGGATAATATTCATACTTGCAGAGAAAACCTAAATCAATTGCTTTGTCCATGAATAGACTGAAGCAATAAGGTGACTTATCATTAAAAAAGGCTTCCATGGCCATACTACCTTCCTCATCATATTGCCGCTTTGGTGTTGCTGATAATCCAATTCTCTTTTTTAACCCGGTAATTTTATCTAGGTGCGATTTAATCTGCTTTTGTCCAAGAGTGTGGGCTTCGTCGGCAATTAATATAGTGTCTTCTGGTAAACTGTTTAAGGTGCTAACAAAACCATGGTTAGTCAAGGAACGGTAAGTTGATATAATAACAAAATTACTGTCGAGACCAAATCTAAAGTCGTTTGATAATTCCTGAATACCCTGTTTCCAGTTGTATTCAGAACTTATAAGGTAGTGGGCATCGAAACCCCAAAACTTTGTTTCTTTTGCCCATTGTTCCAACAGCGGCTGTGTGGGAACAAGAATAATCATATGGTAATTGCTTCCCCCATGTTTGATTGTCTCCAAATATTCACGGTAAGCGCAATAAAGGGAAGTCATGGTCTTTCCTGTACCTGTAGCCATAGCAAAAATGCCAGAGCAATTCCTTGAAAGCCAGTTTTCATAGGCGGTCTTTTGGTAATCTCGTATGCTTACCCCTGTTGGAATTGTTAATTTAGGCTTGTTCAATTTTTATAGTTATTTCTTTTAATTTAAATTTATGCTAAACTGAGAAGTGAGGTCGTTGCTCCTTATTATAAGGAATGAATCATATATATACTCTTAATTTTTAGTTCTCATTTAATAGCTCTGTTAATTTTGCTATTCTCTCATCATCTTGGTTTATTGCAGGCCAAATTTTTAATGACATATCAAAATATAATACTCTTTTACTTCGTCCCGTATATGGATAACGCCTAGCATCTGCAAAATTTAGATGTTTAGCTCTAATTAAATATCCTTTATAAATAGATATTTTATCTCTTTGGTTATCATCTTTGACTTCCTTTAAAATGTCTACCATAATTGATATTAATGCTTGATATCCTACTGTTGTATGTAAAATATTTTCTGGCTTAGTCGAATTCTCATCTAAATCCCAAATACTTATCTCATCAGAAACAAACACCTGTCTAACAGCTGCGAAAAATGAAAATAAAATATCTAATATATAATTGTCTCTGTTATTAGCGTAATATTTCCTGAATGGAAGATCGTCATTACAACCTTTTTTAAGGTCTTGCCTCGGTTTAAAGCGATCTCGTTCCGACTCTGTTAAGTTAGCACTTATTAAATCAATAATTGATTTGACCATACCAGCCTGAGTCAAAGGTGGACTTTGATTCCTATCATATTTTCCACCATACAATTTTATTCGATTGTAGAAAGGGGATTTTTCAAAACTATTAAGGGTCAAAACTGTTTGTAATGCGGTTTTTTGGGGCGAGTCCTCACTAGTTAAGCCAAATAAGCTGTAAACTAGACTTTGCGGAACGGATTTTTGAGTCCTATTTATTGTTGAAAAAATCATCGCTTGGAACTCTAAAGTAGGATCAATAAAAAATGTAACAGGCAATTGAATATTTTGAAGATTCTTAAGGAGCTTTGTTTTTGCCTCAAGGTTTTTTTGTAATAAAACGTTATTTGAGGTAGACACAATTTTGCTAATGTCACTAATTTCTTTTGTTAATCTAGCAAATGCAGCTTCAATGCCATTTATCCTATGTTGTCCGTCTATTATTGTTAGAAAAACATCACCTTCATCCTTCGTTAATTCAGAGGACACTTTTGGACTTAAAGTAATATGAGTATTATTGGAATTAGCATCTTCCTCGAATAATTCTATAACCGCATTTGGAAGCGCGATTACCAAATTTGTTGGGAATATTGCATCGGGGTCATCTAATAAAAAATTGACGATTTTTTCTACACGTGATTTGTCAACCTTTCTTTGAATTTGTTTATTGTAGATAGGTTTGTTATTTTCATCATAATTAACGATAAGCCTTTCAGTATACTTTGTAAATGAAAGTATATGTTTAATCGTAAAAATACCTAAGTAGAATTCCTGGTTATTTTGAATAACCTTTTTTGCATTAATTAAAATACTCCCTGTAGAGTTTTGGTTATTATTCTCCATACTTTTCAGATAAGTGTTTTTTATTTTCCTTGGTCTCATCATTCATTACCTTATCAAATGTTTTGTCGAGAAAATTTTCTTGTAAGAGAAATAATCTTCTAGATATATATGATGATGCAAATATTAATGAAGACGAAATGATAATTAAAACTGCCAGGGCTACCCAATTAGAAAAAGGATTATTTATTACTTGCACGGCAAATAATATAACACCTAAAACAAGAACTGCAAGAGAATACCAGAATAACTTGGTTCTAAGCATGAAGGTGTTATTACCAAATCTCTTTTCTTGTTCTTTATTATATTTAAAAAGATGCGTACCAGTAGAACTGATTTGATTAATTGCAATAAGCGGAAGGCTTCCGTTGATAATTAAGTTAAAATAACTGATAATGTTTGCTCTATCGTTACTAAATGACACGAAGCAAATAATAGCTAACAGTATAGTAGCAAAGGGAACAATTAGATTGGGAACTTTCCAAAGGCTATTTTCTTCTTTATTACCATCCTCTATTGTGTCTAATAATTCTTTTTCAGAACTATTAATAATGGCAATTTTAATGTTTTTAAACATGTATGTTAGTCTTATTAAAATAATCTACCTTACTCACCTAGCTTTAAATCTGTTAAAGGATATGTTTCTATGCCTTTGCCGTATCTTTCAAAATCACTATAGCCACAAACAGCATAACCATTCTTAATTTCTAAGACAGCCATTACTCCTTTGATTTTATCGATTTCTTTATCTTTGTGTCTTACCCTACTTCCTTTTGCTATCATTATAATTTTTATAAAGTTTATTTAATCTATTATATACAGGTTTTGTCTTCGACCCTTTCTTGCTGTATGTTTTCTATCCGTCTTTTCAATGTCTTACCTAAATATTTATTTGAAACGATTTATTATTTCACCTGCAAAAAAGCTTTCTCTTTATTTTTCAAGACTGCTTATCGCAATTTCCTCAATAGAGAATCCATTATGTCCTTCAAAAATGATAGCCTCCCATAAAAGCCTCAATCATGCATTAATGCTCAGAGTTAAAACAATAGGGGGGAGCTTGTTTTTCCATTCATATTTCTCAACCGCTCAAACAAACTCCCTATTTCTTTCACCATGCCTATGTTCTTTATTTTTCCTTAATTCCATCAACTCTTGTTGATGTAGCGTAAATTTAAATATTACACTAATGTTGTTTATATTTATATAGTCTAATCTACACTACTAACGATGGAGAATTTAAGAAAAGGCCTTTCAGACATGCTATCTCTAATTATTCCGAAAGAAAACGATCAATGCTATTCCTGGGGCGAAATTGCCCTTGGTATGTTACTTTTATCGATTTTTCTTGCAGCTTGTTTTCTTGCTTCTATTGCCAGATAAAGACTTAGTTATCTTTCTTTATCGGCACAAATAATTTCTTCACATCCACATTCAATCCCTCTGCAATATCTAATAAAGTTGAAAACATAAAATCTTCCTTTCCGTGTTCAATATCACTTATTTTTGAGCGATCACCAGAAAATTTATCAGCTAATTCTTGTTGAGTTAAACCAGCCTTCTTTCTATAAGCTTTTACGTTTAAACCGATAATTTTAAATATATCTGTATGCTTCTCCACTTTTTATTAAAAATATTTTGTGGTTTTATTGCCACGTATAGTATTTATTATTATATTTGTTATCAGTTATTTATAGCGACAAATAGAGTTGGGGTATAACCTGGCTTTAACGATGTCACTCATGAGTGAAAACCGTCAAATTTTCTGCATGAGATGATCGTGAGTTCGCCGTATCTATTGAGTTTTGCTATCTTCGCGATATCTTATATTCAATAGGGCGGACTTCATGTTAGTCTTTTGCAGAACTTAGGCCTAGGCTTAAGCGGTTCTTGACGGTACCACACTCAAAAGCATTGAGGTTCGCCCTATTGGTTTAACCAATCTGGTTTCCTCCTGCTTTTATTGAGTCCGCATCGTTTTACATAAAAACAACCGTTTATGAAAACGACAAAATTAACCGCCATCAAATTGTATCACTTCCAGGAAGTGGTACCAAAGTTTTCCCTTAAACTCTTATTAAAGAACGTTATTTGTTCACCATCGTAAAACGCGTGCCGGAATTCCAGGTATAAACTAGCCCAATAAAAAACAGGGGTTGGTGTGAGAGAGCGCACTGATTCCTGGCGGGTTAATTTAGCTTGGTACCAGCCCTTATTGCTATTAGGCAAGGTGCAGTACTATGGTTATTCGCATTCCCAAGGTAGGTATCTTTTTTCTAATTACCAATACGGTTAACCGTATCTGCATGTTTTTATGCGGAGGGGCTGGTTTTTGCCTGTTTTTTATAGGTGAATAGGGGCGCTTCGCCTATTCAATTTCCAATTTAGCATTTCTGATCCTGTACCATGAACACCAATAACCGTTATCTGCCGCTTTTTTTTCTCTGCTGGGCTTTTCTGTATACGCCATTGGCTTTATTGGGTGTTTTGCCTCTAGGCTGTAGCGGGGATAATGTAGCTGCAGGGCCGAAGCCTGGTTCAGGGCAGGTTTTGCAAAGGGCAGGCGGGGAGCTGGTGAAGAACAGTAATTTTGGTTGTTTACTATCTGTTTATGATCCTGTTCCCGGTATTTGGGAGTGCGGGGAAGACCATGTTGTTCCTTTTTGTTTAACGGATACTCCCCCCCGGTATGGCACGAAGTAATTATTATGGTTTCGATCGGCTGTATGCCTTAAAACCGAAGAACCCGGTGTAGCGTGCTTTAGCCCTGCTTTTCTGGTTCTTAACCGAAACAGGTTCTTTAATAACGGGCCGGCTTGGCAGGGATTATCGCTATTTATATTTCAACTAACCAATACTAACCATCAGCTATTTTTGGTATGGCGTTTTTATGCCAAAAATTCTAAACAGTTTAAGGTAATCCATGCCGGTTCCGCCTGGTCCGCAAAGCAGGTACGGCAGGCTTTAGTTCGGTTTTTATGCCGGCTAAAGCTTTTAAGGTGCTAGCTGCTGCTGATATAAACCAAAATTTATGAAACAATTTATTTTAACGGGCTTTATGCTGTTGTATTCCTTATACTCGTTCCCGCAGGCGGGCAATTTTGCTTTTAAGGTTGGCGATACTTTACCTGGTTCTTTCTGGTCGGGTTCCCGGCAATTTCTGGAGCGTGGGCATTTAGTATCAAAAAACCTGGAGGCATTTAGAGGGAAGCCGCTGGTGCTGGATTTTTGGGCAACCTGGTGTGCACCGTGCCTTGCGGGGATGTTCCATCAGCATGAGTTGCTAAAAAAATCCGGGAACGGGTTCAATCTTATCAGGGTAACCAAAGAAAATGATGCGGTTGTTTCCCGCTTTTTTAAAACTGGTAAGAATCCACTCGGGGCAGAATTTAGTTCGGTTATCGGCGATCTTGATCTTAATGGCAGGTTCTTGCATAACGGTATCCCGCACCTGGTGTGGATTGATGGTGATGGTGTGTTTTTGGGTGCCTCGGGTGGCGATTTTTTTATAGAAGAAAATATTACGGCTTTGCTGGCTGGGCGGTTTTTGCCCCCGCTTTCTACTTATGTTTTCCCAAATACGGGATTGTACTTAAACAAGAACCCTAAGGGTATGGTGGCTTTTAATGTATTAAGCCGGGGTGCGGTTAGCGGGTTAAGTGGTACACAGGTAAGGAGTTTTGAGGGGAATACGGGGAAGGTCATTTTTAACAGTTCGCTGCGGTGGATTTACAACGTGCTTGCCCGGAAGCAGTTTGACTGGTTTACTGCGCAGCGGATCTTTCTTGATTTCCACGACCAGGCTGCATTCAATAACTATGGCAAAGACCCCGCAAATCTTTTTAATGTAGATTTCTGGTTACCCTCGGCAAAGCTCCGGGAGCTGCCGGGGCTGATGATGGAATTTATGAATACCAGTTCAGGATATTGCGCCAGGCCTGGTATCCGGTTTACACGCTGTTATGTAATGCGCTTTCAGCCTTCAAAAGTGGATGTGCCGTTATCTACAAAGGGTGGCGCTGTTGTTAATGATGGATTTCAGGCAGGGGGGCGCTTTATCAATCAGCCGGTAAAAAACCTTGTTTTAAAAATAATGGATTTGCCATGGGTAAAGCTGCCGGTGGTGGATGAAACAGGGTTTTCTTCCAATATCGATATGGAGCTATCTGTAGCCGGCAATTTGAAAGCGCTTAACGAGCAAATGGGCAGGTACGGTATCAGAATTTCGGAAGAAGGCAGGGAATTAAAAATGCTTGTAATAACAAAAGATAAATAGTCGAATAATGAGATACATATATATATTGCTATTGTTGTTCCTGTGCTCTGTAAATAAATTATCTGCCAGGTCTTGGAATATCTTTGTTTTGGATGAAGAGGGGCAAAAACCTTTGAGGGGAGCTAAATTGCATACCGTAGAAACGGGTAATGATTTGTATACTGCCGAAGATGGGGCCCTTAAAATAGACCTTCCTGCCGGAGAATATAATTTCGTTATCAGCTTTACCGGGTATGAAGACAGGCATTTAAAACTGGCATTCCCCTTAAAGGCTGATGTGAAGATATTGCTGCAGGCCAGGGTAAACATTCTTTTGGATGTAGAGGTTAATACTGGCTATCAAACACTGCCTAAAGAGCGGGCAACCGGATCTTTTACAAATTTGGATAACAGGCTTTTATCGCAACAGGTGGGGCCGGGCATACTCACAAGGTTAGAGGCGGTTTCTTCGGGGCTTATTGCAGATCGTTCTACAAATGCGGGCGGGCGGCTTTTGGTTCGCGGTTTAAGTAGTATCCAGGGGCCGCGCACGCCGCTCATTGTCTTAGATAACTTCCCGTATGAGGGCGATATCAATAATATTAATCCGAACGATATTGAAAGCGTTACCATATTAAAGGATGCGGCTGCTTCGAGTATATGGGGAGCCAGGGCCGGGAACGGCGTTATCGTGATCACTTCAAAATCAGGAAAGTACAATTCAAGGATCAAAGCAGATTTTACGCTGAACTCGAGCTATGCCGCAAAACCAGATTTAAAGCGTTTACCGGTGATGGGTTCTGGCGATTATATTGATACGGAGCTTATGCTTTATGCCAGGGGGTTTTATACTTCACAGATCAATAATGCAACTAAACCTGCGCTAAGCCCTGTAATAGAACTTTTGTTGAAAAGGGATAACGGTGCGATTTCAATCGATGCGGCCAATCTGGAGATTGATAGGTTAAGGCATATTGATGTGAGGGATCAGTATACCAAATATTTCTATACAAACATGTGGAATAATCAGGCATCTTTAAATCTCTCTGGCGGGAACGAAGCATTGAAGTGGATTGCCGCAGCCGCTGCTGATAGGAACAGGTCGGATCTTCATGTTCCGTTCAATAAGGTAAATTCCAGGTTACAGCTAAATTTCAGGCCGTTAAAAAAGCTGGAATTGTGGGGTGGGTTTAATTATGCAAAAAGTGAAACCGCGAATGGCCTGCCCGGTTATGGAGATGTGAGCTTTAGTTCCGGGAATCTGTATCCATATGCAGAATTTGCAGATGCATCTGGCAATCCTCTGGCTATGCCAAAAGACAGGCGCCCTGTATTTTTTAATTCTATTGCCAACGGACTTCTGGGCGACTGGGCTTATTACCCGCTAACAGATAACAGGCATGTAACCAATAAAATCGCTACTACTGATCTGAATCTTAATTTCGGGTTTAATTATAAACTTCCGCTGGGCTTTTCGGTTGATTTTAAATACCAGTACGAGAATCAGGAAAAGAAGAATAGCCTCCTTTATGATGATCAAAGTTATTATGCCAGGTACCTGGTAAACGATTTTGCGCAGTTTTCAAACAACACTATTGTGTACAAAGTACCTAAGGGCGGCATTTTAGACAATACAAACAACTCGTTAATGGTCCATAATGTAAGAGGGCTGCTCAATTACATGCTGTTAAAATCAGATCATAGTATAAATGGGCTGCTCGGTGCTGAAACCAGGGATGTAAGGGGCGATGCAATCAGTTCAAGGCTGTATGGGTTCCGTGATGATATTATTACAGCGGGAAGCGTTGATTATACAACCCTTTATCCCTCGTTGATTACCGGGAACAGTTCATTCGTTCCCGATAGAAATGGGATTCAGAAGACGACAACGCGCTTTGTATCATTATTCTCCAATGTTGCGTATTCCTATAAATCAAAATATACCTTTTCGCTTAGTGGCAGAAGGGATGCCTCAAACCTTTTTGGGGTTTCTACAAACAATAAATGGAATCTACTATGGTCATCGGGTGTTTCATGGAATATTGAGCGCGAAAGCTTCTTCAAAGCTAGCTGGGTTTCATTATTGAAGGTTAGGGGAACATATGGCGTATCGGGCAACGTTGATCCCTCCATGTCTGGCCTTACCACAATAACCTATGCCGGTAATTCTATAAACCTGGGGCAGCCCTTTGCCCGTTTCAGTAATTATGCCAATCCATTATTGCAATGGGAAAGCTCAGCGATGCTAAATATCGGTGTCGATTTTTCAGTTTTAAAGGAAAGGATAACGGGGTCTTTTGAATTTTATAAAAAGAAGGGCAGGAATTTATTCGGCCGCGAGAGTTTAGATTATACAGGAGGTGTTGGGCAATCGATCGTTAAGAACGTAGCAGAGATGAGTGGAAATGGTATTGAGTTGCAGCTAAGTACCTTAAATATTTCAGGAGCGTTGAGCTGGAGAACTACATTTAACTATAGCCGTTACCATGACAGGATCGATAAATATCTGATTTCGATCGGGCAGGGAAGCAATTTTCTCGGCACCGCAGGTTCGCCGCCTATATCGGGGCTGGTCGGAAATCCTGTTTATTCCGTTTATGGCTACAAGTGGGCAGGTCTTGATCCCGTTAACGGAGATCCATTGGGGTTTCTTTCTGGCGAGGTGAGTAAAAATTACAGCAGTATTGTTGGTACCGGAACACACTTAAACGATCTGGTCTATTATGGTTCTGCTGTTCCACGGGTTTTTGGTACAATCGGTAATTCCTTTCGTTATAAGAATATAGAGCTTAACGTACAGGTTAGCTACAAGCTGGATTATTTTTTTCGCAGAAATTCTATCCAGTATTCCAACCTGTATAGCAATGGCCTTGGCCATGGCGATTTTGCTATGCGCTGGCAGAAGACTGGCGATGAGGCTTTTACGAACGTTCCCTCCGGTGTTTATCCTGCTGTCGGCGCAAGAGATAATTTTTACCGCGGGGCAGAAGTGCTGATATCAAAGGGAGACCATGTGCGCTTACAATATGTAAATCTAAGCTACTCGCCAACCCTAAGCGGCAAGTTATTGCGCGGCATTACGTTTTATGCTACGCTGTCTAACCTTGGCTTGTTATGGATGGCCAACAAACAAGGGATTGATCCCGAATATGAGATAAATGGCACCGGTATCGCTCCATCGAAAACAATTTCACTTGGGCTAAGGCTTGGGCTATAAATAATAAACAATATGAAAAATACAATAATATTTGCCCTTATGCTGTCATTAATGGCTTTCGGGTGTAAAAAATTTCTGGATGAAAAATCTGACGCAAAACTGGCTGTACCTCAAAGTCTGGAGGATTTACAGGCAATTTTAAATAATGAAAGTTCAATCAATGGTGTAGACCCAAGTGCACAGGAGGTTTGTTCTGATGATTACTATGTTTTGGATGCAGATTTGAACAGCCTCTTTCTGGAGCAGGAACGCAGGCTATACACCTGGCAAAAAACAAATCTTTTTGCAAACACTGGGGTGGCTAACGAATGGCAGGGCTTATATTCGCTCGTTTATGCCGCCAATACCGTTCTGGAAAATCTCGAAAAAATCGGGCGTACGCCAGAGAAGGTCAGGGAATTTGATAATATTAAGGGCCAGGCGCTGTTTAATAGGGCACGGGCTTACTATAATATCCTCCAGGTGTGGTCTGTAGGCTATAACAGGGAAATTGCCGGTAATGCACCGGGAATGGTAATAAGGACATCGACAGATTTTAATGAAATTTCTGTCAGGTCGTCCCTTCAGTTAAGTTATGATTATGTGCTTTCAGACCTTAAGGCTGCATCAGCTCTTCTGGCGCCTACAACTGTTAATCCTGTAAGGCCTTCTAAGCAGGCAGCCCTGGGTTATTTAGCCAGGGTATACCTGGGTATGAGCGATTATAAAAACGCATTCTTACATGCCGATTCGTGCATAAGGATGAAATCTGTCCTGTTAGATTATAATACGCTAAACAGCTCGGCAACTTTTCCGATCCCGCGTTTCAATGTAGAAGTAATTTATGATTGTGGGAGTATTTTACCGCAGATACTGGGCAACACACGTGCTAAAATCGTGCCGCTGTTATATAATTCGTACCATGATAACGACTTGCGTAAGCAGCTTTTTTTTAGAAATAATAACAATGGCAGTTTTGGATGGAGGGGTAATTACCGGGCAGGGCAGGGAATGTTCCCCGGACTGGCAATCGATGAACAGTTTTTGATTAGGGCAGAATGTAATGCAAGGCTCGGCAATCGGCAAAATGCATTAGATGATCTTAATTCACTGCTGATCAAACGGTTCAAAACAGGTACGTTTAAACCATATGGACTTGCCACCATTGCGGATTTAAATGAACTGATTATGTTGGAAAGGAGGAAAGAACTGTTAATGCGGGGTTTAAGATGGGCCGATCTGAAAAGGTATAATTTAGATGGGGCAAATATCGAGTTGTTAAGGACGGCAAATGGCGAAAACTATAGCCTGAAAGCCAATGATTCGAGGTATGCTTTGGAAATTCCGCAGGATGTAGTATTGCTTAGCGGTATAAAACAAAATCCCTGAATTAAAACAAATGGCCGGTTTTAGGCCGGCCATTTTATTATTGATATGGTGTTCTTCCGGTTGAAAGATCAAGAATATCATCACTGCTTTTACCAACAAAAAATGCCTGCAGTTCTGTTGGTGTATCGTACTCTTCCGGAACAGCTATCACACATGGAAGCGGTGCCTCCAGTTCCGTACATGATTCATCCGGTGTAGACGTATGAACATATTTTGTATAATCCAGTGCATTGTTCCCACTGTTCTGCTGGTATGCCCAGTTTGTTGTGGTTCTTGAGTTAAATGCACTGGTTGTAAAGATAAGACCGAACCCTAATACTAGGGCTACAAGGCCTAAATTGATTTTTTTTAACATGGTATTTAGTTTAAGTGTTCTCCCTTGCTTTTTTTTGGGGGAGGGTTGAAGATCTGATCTGGTGCTTTGGTCTGGCGATCGGTTGATTTTTTTTTCTATCGGGATATGACCGGTATCCATTGTGGCGATTACTCTTTGTCACGTACCTCCCGCTTTAGGTGAATAGTTAAGGTAATTATTGTTATTGCGGTGAATACAAGGTTGAAAATGAGGTGCGATTTCCAGCCAAGCATTTTTAGTACACCGCCACAACTGCAGGGCACTTTGCTGAAATAGCCTGCCAGGATGAGGGCGATGTAAAGGGCGAAAGCAGTAATTAACAGGAGCGATGCAATGAGGCCATATAACCTGGTTTTGTTAAAGGCAAGCAGGGTAGCGGCAATAAGTTCTGCGGCTGGTACGGCTATCAGTAAAAATGCAACTAAACTTTCGGAGAAAACCTGTTTGGCCAGTTCGGTTTTAAATTCCTCGAGGTTGCCTAATTTGCTTGCGGCGGTAGTGCCCCATAAAATAATCAACAGGAGGTAACCTATATGATATGCGCTTTTACTTAAACTTGCTTTCATAACCTGATCATTTTTAATTGAGATATTTTACTATCCTTTAAATCCGGTATAAAGTTCGGTTCAGTTTAGGCTAAGTGAAGGCTATATAAGTTACCAACTCGCAAATTCTTAATAGAATTGGGGTAATAAATGTTACCTTTTTACTGCTTTTGCCCTTAAACGGCTCAAAACTTTTGGATGGATGCCTAAATAATTTGCAATTATTTTGAGTTCGCAGAGGTTAAACAGTTCTGGTTTTGATTTCATCAGGTTGTTGAAACGGGCGGTGCTGCTCAGATGTGCCAGTGATGTGGCGTACAGGATTAACTCCGCAATCTGTTGCTGGTAAAGTTTGTTGATGAGTTCCCTGTATTCCGGGAACACTTTGTAAAGGTTGCCGGTATATATTTCTTTATATGCGATAATGGCAGAATCTTCCAGAAATTCTACATACATTTCTTTTCCCGCATATTCACCCAGCATTAACAGCGATGTAAGAAACCGGTCTTTTTGCCAGAACAGGATAGTCGTTTCCTCTTTTTCTTTAACAGCGTATAGCCTTAATGTGCCTTTACTGATGAAGATTAGGGGAGAGCTGTATAACTCAGACACCTTAACGGTTTGTTTCTTATTGAACCTGCGCTCATGAAGAGAATGGTTTAGATAACATTTTAGCACATAAGAGGGTTTTAAGTAACATTCAATTTTTTTAAAATAGCTTTCATTTTCCATAATATATTTTTAGGGCAAAGAAAGAAGCTTTCGTGCTGTCGTCAAGTTGCTGGCTTAGCAACCCTGGCAACCCTGACCAAATCTGGGAAGTAATTGTTTTTGATAAAATTGCTAACTAAATTTAATGGCGCCTGTTTCTGCCTTTTGTGCTGAAAAGATTTTTTACGGCAATTAGACCGGAGGGTTTAACAAGTAATGAGCATTTGGCCGGTTAAAACGGATGAAGGGAAATGGATATTTAGACAGTTATGTTTTAATAAAATTGAATGTTATACTGCCTGGTGAGATAGATGAGTGAAATATTTTTAATATACCAGGCTTGCTGCCCGGGCAACTTTCAGGCAAATAACAGGTATGGGCTAAATTGTTTTATTTGCCTGCATAAGCTGTTTTTTTTGCCAGGCTCAAATTTTTAATGTTCCGTTTGTATTGACATTAAAGCCGCCTGGCTGCAATAGATTGCTGTTTTTGATATACGATTCGATATAAATTGCCGTTATACATGGCATTAAACGTAATAATACTACGTCTTTAATTACTGATAAAAATTACACATGATGGAAAAATTAACACCAGTTACTTTTTCATCCCTATCAATTAAATTATTTACTACAGTGCATAAATTTCCCGTTTATGCACGGCAAAACCGCCCACAGCGGGTGGCTTGTATTATTTTTAACCTGGGGCTTATCTGCCTTAGCAGGGGCTACCCATAACTTTGGGGGCATTTGCCCCCGCAATAAATTTGAATTTACATATCTACAATTAACTTGAATATTATTGGGATTGTTAAACAGCTTTTGGTGCTGTTTGGCGCTAAAATTTACAGGTAAAAACCACCTTTTATACTAATTTAAGCCGCTTCAGTACCATGGGTTTAACCGCCCGAATAACAGCACAGAAACCTCTTCCGGATCTGGTTGCGGAACGCCTCATCAGCCTTTCGCAAAATGGTTTAGTGTTTTAAATTTTACGCCTTATGAATCATCTCGAAGCACTGGTACAGGTCATGTACAATATTTACCTCGTACTCAACAAAGAACAACTCACCTTTACTTTTATCGATCTTTTCGGCGACCCTGATGCGCAACTCACCCGCCAACAGGTTAAAGATTACTTAAACATTAGCGAAAGCACCTACAAACGTAAGGTAAAAGATGGCACGTTAAAGCCTGTAAAACTACCTGGTGGCGATCGTTTTTACCTGAAGGATCTGCTGGCCGCCTACCTGGAGAGCCAGCGAAAAGGCCGTATCTGATTACCCTTTCTTTACCTGTTGTTTACCCTTTCTTGCTACCATGTTAACCCCAGGGTTACCCCATGCTTACCTATTCTTTACCTTTTGGTTACCTAAAAGGTAAAGCCAGGCTTTGTTTTGGCTAAACGGCACCACTCGTTATGGTCATGCTGCCCTTAAGTTGGCTGCCACCGGCGCCCCGTTTTTTGCACCGCCTGGCAGTAATCCGATGGTCCATTACGGCTCAAAAACGCCAGGATTTGGCTCAATTTAGCTCATTTCAGCTCAAAATGAGGTGATAATGCCGCCAGGCCGCTAGGTTTGAGCATGGATTTAAACATACCGGTATAAACAGAAATCCTTTGTACAAACATTTTTTCACTTAAAAAAACAAAATTATGGCAACTTATTCAAAAGGCGCAAATGGCGCATTCTCTGGCAAAGTAGGCAGTGTAATTGGCAGCAACTGGCGCAGCATCGATTACCTGAGGGGCTTACCAAAAAAAAGCAGCAAACCCAGTACCGAACCCCAACTGGCCCAGCGTGCTAAATTTGCGCTCGCCGCACTCTACCTGAGCCCTATTAAAGACATTTTAAACATTGGCTTTAAAGACAAACAGCTGAACAAGATTACAGGTTACAATGCCGCGGTAAAAATCTTCTTAAACCAGGCAGTTGGTGGCAGCTACCCGGATTTTGCAATCGATTTTTCGCAGGTGGTGGTTAGCAAAGGTCCGCTTTCGGTTTTTCATGGCCTTAATGCAAGCCTGCAAGGGGCAGATCTGGTACTGAACTGGCAGAGTATTTTAAACCGCTACAATTCTTTTACTGATGACTCGCTTACCGTAGTGCTTTTTAACGCTACCAAAAGCATGTACCTGGTGTACGAAGATGCGCAACGCGCCACAATGACTTACACCGCGGTAATTGGCGCCGGCTTTAGTGGTGATATTTTTCACGGATGGGCTTTTGCAGTGAAACGCGATGCCATGGCCGTGGCAAACAGCCAGTACCTGGGTACCTATACCATTCCTTAATTTAATTCATCACCCGCCCAAACCATGCAGTATTGCAGGTTTGGGCTATTTAACAGAAAAGATATGAAAACATTAAAACTGGCTTTAATGGCGCTAACGCCAAAAAGGCAACTACTCGAAAAACTGATGCTGGCCACCATCTTAATTCTGGGCTGGCTTACCCTCCCTAATTTATTAAGAACCTTCGAACCTACCGCTGCCTTGCTCGATGCGGGTATTTGGCAACTGCTTTTGCTTGGCCTGTTGTGTTATGTGGCCCTAATGCAAATCTCCTGGTGGCTTTTGTACCGCTTTTGGCTCGGCCTTGGGCTGCTTAATTTAACAGATATGGTTTTACGATTTAAACAACTCACATCATGGCAACAGTTAAGATTTTTTTGGGCATCGTTTGCTTTGCTCTTTTTAGCGGGCATAGCCTGCCTGGCCGCTATAACATAAACCAGGCGCCTAACACGGCCATGCCCGATAGGGCAAAGCTGTTGTGCATTGCGAAAAACGAAGTGGGTGTGCGCGAACTTTCCGGACACAACGATGGGCCGCGGGTAGCCGCATACCTGCGTTATACAGGTGTTGAACAGGGCAGCCCCTGGTGTGCAGCTTTTGTAAGCTGGGTTTTTGGCCAGGCCGGCTACAGCGCTCCACGTAGCCCCTGGAGCCCGGCCTTATTTCCATTCAATAAACGCACCGAACAGATACGCCCTGCAGTAGTATTCGGCATCTACTTCAGCCACCTGAAACGCATTGCTCATTGCGGTTTAGTGGAGCGGCAGGAAGGCGGTTGGCTTATTACCATAGAAGGGAATACCAATATGGAAGGCAGTAGAGAAGGAGATGGGGTATACCGGAAACGGCGGTCAATAAAAGTGGTCAAATACTTTGCCGATTGGACCAATAGGAAAGGAGCGGATGATGAAAACTGAGTTGAACCTATTGGTGGCCTGTAGCATGCTCATTACAGCTTGCGGAAGCTTAAAAAGCAACGAGACGCTGCACACGCAAAAGCTTCAATCGAATAGCCTGAACCGGGAGAATACCAACCAGCAAAGCTGGGCAACAGAAAGCACTTTACTAATTGACACCAGTAACAGCGAATATGTGGTGCAAATTACACCATTGGGGAAATTTTTCTACAGTGCTGAAAATGGTTTCGAAGGCATGGCCGAAAAAGTTGTGCTAAGCGGAAAAGCCGATAAACGGCGTATCATCCATCAGCAACAGCAAACCGGCCATCAGCTTCAGCACCAAAAGCACAGTCTGGAAAGCACACAGTTAGCAACCAGGGTGCAGCGCATTGATAAAAGCAGAAAGCCAGCTTCGGCCGTTTGGTGGATAGGGCTGGCAGTGGCACTTGGCCTTGCTTACTGGCTAATAAGAAAATGGCGCTTCGCCTGAATAGTAAAAATGCTCCCTTTAAACAATTTAGGGGAGCATTTATATAAGTCATTCAATAAGACAGCGCTAAAATTGGATGTTTTACGAAACTGAATGAGATTTTATTTTTTTTAATTTTTTGGATAAATACAGGCTTTGGTGTAATAAACCAGCGGTTTCGTGTAAAAAAATAGACAAATTTTTGTAGTTTTTTCAATTTTAATAAGGTAACGGAAACTAAATTAAAACGACTCTAATTATTTCGCTCAAATGGAAAAAGTCTATCTTTCTCTTTTACTGGTAGGGTTATGTTATCTCCCCAATAAAGCATTTTCCCAAAAATTAAACTTCAGCTATGACGCCTCAGGAAACCAGTCGGAAAGACGGTGGGTCTGTATCAATTGTCGCCCAGCCCAAGGCCTTAGTGTTGTAAACAAGATGTCAACAGGCTTGCCACCGGGTGAGACAGGCGAGGGGGAAATCACTGAAAAAGTACTTAAGGTCTTTCCAAATCCGATTAGTGAAAGTGTCAACGTTTCGTGGGTGTTGCCCAAAAAGGCCTATGTTAAAACGATGGATGTTTTCGCTATGGGTGGAAACAAGGTATTTAGCGGTAAATATAAACCTGAAGAGAACAGTACCCAGATCACTTTGAACAAACTTCCGCCCGGGACTTATCTCCTTGTCATCAAATATTCAGACAACAATTCAGAATCAATTAAGCTCATAAAAATCTAGTTCAAAACGCACTACGCTCATGAAACAATTCTTGCTCTCAACCGTTTTTTACATTTTTTTCATTTCCTTATGTTCTGCGCAGTCTTCAGCAGACGGTACCAGGCAGTCATCAGATTCAATCCGTAAAGACTCACTTTCGAAGAACCCGGTTCTTTCGAAAGAAATCATCTTTGTTAAAGGCGCCATCCCAACAATATCAAGAGACAGCATGCCGTTGCAGCGCGTTAGCGGTGCCAGGGCTGCGCTTAGAAATACCAATAAAGTAGTGGCACCCGGTGACCCAGGCGAACCCGGATATCCTCCGATTGATCCTGTTGACCCTATAGATCCCGTAGATCCTGGAAATCCACCAATCGGCGGAGTTACCCTTGATGCGGGCAGAACGGCTGGTAAACTGGATGTAAGCGCTACAGGAGGGGCAACCTATACGGTGCCGGTTTCACTTCCGCCGGGCCTTGGCGGTTTTATGCCCCAGGTTTCACTATCCTACAATAGCCAGGGCGGTAAGGGGGTTGTTGGGCTTGGATGGGAAATCCTGGGCCGTTCGGCTATTACGATGATCTCTACTACACGCTTTCATGATGATAGAATCGATGGGGTAAACTTCAATACTTATGATCGGTTTGCTCTTGATGGACAGCGTTTATTGCTAAAAAGTGGTGTTTATGGTACAGACGGAGCAGAATACCAAACGGAAAACTACTCCAATATTCGGATCATATCCCATGGGGTATCACCATATGGCAATAATATTGGACCCGAGTATTTCGAAGTGCTTTATCCGGATGGTTCAAAAGCTTTCTATGGCAATAGCTCTTCTTCAAGATCACCATCTGAATATGCAATTACCTACAAGGAAAATGCAATAGGCGCGAGGATCAGTTTCCAGTATATCAACAATAACAATACCCTGCTTCTCTCTCAGATTGACTATGGTGGGATGGGTACCGCACAGGCAATCAACCAGATTGTTTTTAACTACGGTTATGCCTACCGGGCCGAGCATGGTTATATTGCCGGTACTCCCTTCTATCAGTCGAGTTTATTACAGAAGATAAGCGTGATTGCAAATGGGAACAATTTTAGGAATTATAAACTTACCTATAACACAGTTTCTACGCTGAACTATCAACGACTTTCAAACATCCAGGAATTTGACGGTACAGAACTTAAGGCACTCACTCCAATATATTTTACATACGGTGCCACTAATGATGTTATGAGCATCAGTGTGATCGGAAACCTAAGCCTTTCTGGCATCGCAAGCAACAATTCGGATATTGTAACGGCCGATTTTACCGGTAACGGTTCGATGGATTTCCTTTTATACCCAAAATATTCCAAAGACAAATTCTGGGCATTCTTTGACGTAGAGGCGGGATCCCCGTATTACCAGTTGGGCTACCAGGTTAATGTTGGTTATTTCTCTGATATATTTCCGGCTAACTGGCTAACGTGGAACAACAAGATCATAGCCGGGCAGGGAATGCTTGTGGTGAAGGGTGCTTTGGATATTCCGAAATTTGAAATGTATTCCTCCGGAACTACTTCTCCGGTCTATTATCAATACGAAAAAACCTGGACGGATTTCCCCAGGGGCCCAAGTTATTATTCGGAATGTGATGGAATGACGCATGATGGAGCAAAATTGGGAATGACTTATGTTTCAGGGGATTTTAACGGAGATGGACTAACTGACCTGATGGCTGTGAACGACGCGCAAACTGTTGTGGGTGAGCGTTATGTGTATTATCAGGATCCTGTTGATGATAGGGCAAGTTATTGGGCCTGCGAACCGGACTATGGAGAGGTAACCTCGTCTGCTTATTTTATTGATATGGATAGAAGGCTTACTTCAAACTACATTACCAGTCTGGGTAGCCTTGCAGATACCTATCATTACTATGAAAAGTTGCTAACAGGTGATTTTAACGGAGATGGCAGGGCCGATATCCTTCACGTCAAATCTGGCTGGATGGGTGTGTATAGCATGAACAGTTCAAATTCGCTTGAACTGCTCTGGAGCCTTCCCGATAGCAGGATCAGTTATAGTCAACAGATTCTGATTGGCGATTATAATGGGGATGGAAAACTGGATGTGATGTTTACTACAGGAAACAATTCATATTTTGCTACATTTTTATCGACAGGAAAGTCTTTTATAAAACATGAACAGTACCAACCCTTTAGTAACACTGCAGGAACCTGGAACGGAGCGCCTCCTGGTACATTGAACCTTTACTACCTGATGCCTTCTGATGTAGACGGTGATGGAAAGACCGATATCATCTCAGCTCAGACCACTACATATAATAATAGTTCAAACGGCACCATTTATGCAACTGTATATTATAATTCAGGTGCATCATCAAACGGTCAGCCCAACTTTACCTATGGACAGTCTTCCAATTGGAGGCAAGCCAACTTAAAACACTATCCGATTCCTGTCTTGTTGAATACGACCAGGCTTAATTATAAGCTGGAGTTTGGGTTTATGAGCGACAATAGTATCTCCCTGTTCAAGTTTGAGAAAGATTTTAAAAAAGAATCCCAACTCACTTCGGTCGATCATGATGGCATTACCCACACCATAGCGTATAAAAGTCTGGATAATAGCCAGGATTATTCAAGTGATATCCAACTCTATCAATCAGGTTACGAACAGACCTATCCATATGTTGATCTACAGTCCATACCCGGATTAAATGTCGTGAGTAAAGTAAGCCGTTATTATAACGGGCAACAGCTCAACCAGGTTTATGGCTACGGGAAAGCGGTAAGCCACGCCGGTGGTCTCGGTTTTCTTGGCTTTGGGGAACTCATAAGGAGTAACTGGTTTGTTGATAGCTATGATAATAACCGTATTTTTAATATTGATGTCTTTGACCCTTTACTTAGGGGAGCTCCAGTGCGGAGTTTTACTTCAAAGTCTAGTTACATCAATCCGGCAATAAAAGATTATGTGGTAAGCGCCCTGCCTTCATCTGCTGTTTCAGACGGCGCCTCTATAAACGATTATATTACACGATCAGATAAGGTTTACAGTACGCAGCTACAGGCGAATAGAACCTTTATAAATGTTCCTGTTGCATCGGCATCGAAAGATATGCTCAGCGGTACCTACCATACAGAAGCTTTAGAATATGACAGTTATTTTAACCCTGTCAAGATCACTGATAATATCAACGGGGCAGGTACTAAGATTACCGAGATTAGTTATGCAAATAACCCAAGCGGATATTTTATTGGCAGGCCTTTGACCAATAAGGAAACCTTAAGCAATGGAAGTGATGTTTTTTCTACTGAGGAGGAATATACCTATAGTGGCGCGCTGCCTATACAGATCCGGAGAAAAGGGAATAACACCGGCTGGATGACCGAAAACATGGGCTATGACGCATTTGGAAATGTATCACAGAAAACAGTGACGTCGCCAGATGGAGCGCAGAGATCAGGATCAATGGTTTATGATGCCACGGGCAGGTTCCTCGTGCAATCTACCGACGCTGAAGGCATGATTGCCAGTAAATCCTATGACAATTCAACTGGAAATATCTTAAGTTCTACCAATCCTTTTGGACAGACAGAATCTAACCAGTATGACAGTTGGGGAAGGCTCGTGCTGATGACCGACCATCTGGGTAAGTCGAGCCATAAAGCCTATGACAGGGCGCTCCTTGGTGGAATTACAATTTCCTCCAGTAATGATGAGGGGCGGTCTTCAGTCAAATTTATCGATGCATTTGGCCGCGACAAAGGTGGCTATGAAAAAACAGTATTGGGAGGCGATGTTGCAAACGCGGTTGAATATGATGTGTACGGACGTTTATATAGACAGAGCAAGTTGGCGCCGCTTGGTTCTGCAAGCCAATGGAATTACACTACCTATGATGAATATGGGCGTACCAAACAGACCGTCAGTTTTACAGGAAAAGTATCTAATTATACTTATAGTGGACTTACCACAACCGTCAATGATGGAACAAAATCTGTTTCGACAACCAGGAATGCTTTCGGTAAAGTACAGAGTTTGCAGGATCCTGGCGGAACGATAAACTATACCTATTTTGCCAATGACAATCTTAAGACTGCGGACTACATGGGCATTGTGCTCACCATAGAACAAGATGGATGGGGAAGACGGAAAAAACTTGTCGACCCATCTGCCGGAGAGTACCAATATCAGTATGACGGATGGGGGCAGATGATCAAGGAAATTAACCCTAAAGGTTTTACAGAATACGAATATGATGCAGTAGGTAAAGTGACCAAGAAAAAGCTGGTAGGAGATGAAACCAATATGGTGTATTTTTATACCTATGATTCGAACAGTAAACTGTTGACCAACCTGTCTCTCACCAATTCGGATGGCAACAATACCAATTATACTTATCAGTATGACTCCAGCCATCGACTGAGCAGCACAACAGAAGACAATCTGCAGGCAAATTTTGTAAAGGGTTATACTTATGATGGTTTTGGAAGGATCAGTACCGAAAGTTATTCCGCAACCAATAAGGCAAATAACCTAACTGCACAAAAAACAGTCGAAATTCAGTATCAGAATGGCGAACCCCTTCAGACGAGTCTACAAGGAACAGGCCAGATTCTCTGGAAGCTAACCAATCTGGATGGTGGTGGAGCAGTAACAGAAGCTATACAGGGCGGGGCTATCAAAAAAACATTCCAATATGATACATACGGATTTCCACAACAGGATAAGACAGAAAATGTATCATCCACCCCGGTTACACTGATGAATTTGGGCTATAGCTTCGATGCCCAGCAAGGCCTTCTGAGCAACCGTAGCAATAGCGCCTTTAACTGGAGTGAAAGTTTTAGTTACGACAGCCAGAACCGAATGACCAATTTTAATGATAATAATGGTAATAATAGCCAGAGTTATGATAATAGGGGACGGATTCTGAACAACAGCCAGCTAGGAGACTACAGTTATGATAGCGGAAGTTATAAGCAGACCGAGCTTTACCTGAGTAACAATGTAACAGCGAATGCTTACTATCAACAGGATCATGCACTTCAACAGGTTACTTATAATATTTTCAAAAGTCCGGTAGAGATTTTTGAACAGGGTAAAGAGCGCATCGGTTTTGAATATAACGGAGCACTATCCAGATCGCATATGTATTATGGTGATGAGCAGACCGACAAAACACTTAGGCGTTACCGGAAACACTATTCGGAAGACGGGGGTATGGAAATTACTCATGATACACAGACAGGCAAAACGAGTTTTGTTTTTTATCTCGGAGGTGATGCGTACGCCGCTCCGGCAATCTGGAAAGAAGTTCACGAAGGAACCCAAAGCACACAGAATCTTTATTTTCTGCACAGAGACCACATTGGCAGCATCGTAATGATCACTGATGACCAGGGAGGTGTAGTGGAAAAACGGGCATTTGATGCATGGGGTAATATCGTGAAAATACAGGATGGTTATGGCAACAATCTGGCAGCATTTGTTATTCTGGACAGGGGGTTTTCGGGGCATGAGCACTTACTGGGGGTTGGGTTGATCCATATGAACGGGCGCCTTTACGATCCCAAACTACACCGTTTTCTATCACCAGATAATTTTGTACAGGATCCATATAACACCCAAAATTATAACCGATACGGCTATGCAATGAATAACCCGTTAATGTTTGTTGATCCGAGCGGAGAGTTTTTGTTTTTTGCACTTTTGGCGCCAATCGTCGGAAAGATAGCGGCCGCAATTATAGGGGGTGCGATTCTTGGGGCAGCCGTCGGTTCTGCGACTTATACTATTGCCAGTCTTGCCACAGGGAATTTTTCCTGGGGAGGCCTTGGGAAATCCGCACTGATCGGAGCAGTTTCTGGCGCGATATCGGGTGGCCTGAGTTCGATTGGGAGTGCCGGCGCTGCAGCAGGCAACGCAAGCAGCTTCTGGCAGTCATCAACATGGGGGCTTTTAAGGACAACAACTTCACAGGCAGCTACCGATATTATATTTGGAAATAAACTTACATGGGGAGGAATTGCCGGTGCAGTTGCAGGAGGATTCCTGAGCGCCCGCTTACCAAGCTGGAAAGCCGTAGAGGGAAATTGGTTCGGAAATGCTGCAGGAGAGATTGCACATAACACAGCAAGAGGAGCATTAACCGGACTTGTATCAGGTGGCATCAGTGCAGCTGTTGATGGTGAAGATATCAAGAATGGGGCATTGTTGGGGCTTAGGAACGGGGCACTGGGTGGTGCAGCACAGTCTGTGGCAATGATTACCACTTTTGGCGCTACCTATAAACCAAAAGTACAGGGACTTAATATTCCAAACGGTGTCGTTTTCAGGGAGGGCGGGCTTTATCAGTTGTTTCCAGGAGCCAGGGAAGTTACCTGGGGCAACAACATCGTTACAAATGAAAGTAATTTTACCACATACAAGCATGAGCTTGTGCATTATCAGCAATATTTAAGGCAGGGGTGGGCTATATTCCAGGGCCGTGGATTTTACGAGCAATTTCTTGCATCATTTAAAATTTTAGACCCATACGATGATTCATTATACAAATTACGGTTCCAAGAATCAGAAGCAACTTTTTATGAAAACAAATAAATTTAAAATGCTGGCAATATTTTGTCTTGCTATATCCTCAATGGGCTGCTTGGTACCAGGTGCGCCACATCACTTTGGATTTAGATCTATTAGCCATGGTAAAGATTCCATAGATATGATATCGTATTCCAATAGAATTCGGTACCGCCTATTTTTCGAGAATAAACAGATTGATAGTGTATTTGTGCTTGATCCGATAGCGAATAGTTATAAAAAGATGAAGCTGGATACCGCGTTCGGAGATTTTCGTTATGCGGGCTGGCAAAAGGCTAAAGATGTAAAAGAAATCGAAAAACTTGATACTATATCCATAAAATTTTTCGAAAGAAATCGAGTTTATGAAAAAAAATTCAAAGCTTCTCCTGCTGTGCCGGGTAACTTTAGATGAGATATTAGCATTAATAACGGATTGTTAACCGTGTGAATTTAGCCAGGTGGATATCAAGATAATCAACAAACAGCTTGCTGCGCTTATTGCGGTAATGGTAATTATAGGAACTTCCGGATGCCTTATGCCTGGAGCGCCGCACCATTTTGGGTACAGGTCAACTATGAACCCTAAAGATTCTATAGATATAGCTACAACAAGCTATCATGTTGTATACCGTCTCTTATCGAAGGGGATGAATGCAGACAGTATTTTCGTCCTTTCTCCAATTGACAATAAATTCAAAAAAATGAAAGTCGATAAGGATTTTGGAGAAGTTTACTATACAAGCCCGAGGTATAAAGTTCGAGATGTAAGAAAGATTGAAAAGACTGATACAGTAGTGCTGAGGGTTTTTAAAAAAAACGAACCGCAGGATAGGATATACCAGGCCGTACCTAAAATCAAAAAAGAACATAAATAGCGCAAATGGATAGGTGAATGGCTTTAAATACGCTGAAAGACAGTTTTTCAATGTTTAGGTATTCAGGCAGAGGTATTTTAGACCGGTTTTTAAATCCACCGCACAGAAAAATTCATATGATGAATAGAACATTTGTTTACATTATCTTATGCCTTCTGGTTGTTAGCAAAGCAGATGCACAGTATATTTCGGGCTATGGGACTGATGGCAGCAGGCAGGCGAACATCTATACCGCTGTACCATTTCTTTTGATCATGCCTCACCCGCGGTCGGGAGGAATGGGAAATGCCGGGGTTGCATTAAGCGGGGATGCAAATTCTACAGCAATAAATACCGCTGCGCTCGCTTTTCTTCCAACACAGCACTATGGTTTTTCTGTTAATTACAGTCCATGGCTAAAGCAACTCGTCCCTGACATGAGCATCTCTTACCTGAGCGGTTATTATCGCCTGAATGAAAGAAGTACGGTATCTGCATCTCTGAGGTATTTTTCTATAGGAAATGTGTCTTTCAGTAATGAAAACAGTCAGGAACTGGGTACCTACAGCCCCAATGAATCGGCATTTGACATTGGTTATTCGCTACAGCTGGGGCCTGAGTTTGCTCTGGGCGGTAATTTGCGTTACATTAATAGTAATCTTTTGGGTGGAGGGAGTATCAGTAGCCGAAGCAGTGGTTCCGGCAATGCTGTTGCCGCTGATATATCCGGCCTGTACCGGACGGAAGTTGCCCTTTTGGGAACCAACTCCAGTTGGAGCGTGGGACTAAGCCTATCCAATATAGGAACCAAACTGGTTTATGGAAATACAGGGAAATCTTTTTTTCTTCCTGCCAATTTTAAGATGGGTTCAGCGCTTCAGTTTGGTAAGGAGGAAAGCAGGGTGACCATAGCATTGGATCTTAATAAACTTATGGTGCCAACTCAGCCAATTTACGATCAGCAGGGCAATATCATAAAGGGAAAAGATCCTGAACGGTCTGTACCCTCCGGTATTTTTGGTTCCTTTGCCGATGCACCTGGCGGTTTTAAGGAAGAGCTTAAGGAGGTAGGTATATCAACGGGTGCTGAGTTTTCCTTTAAAGAAAAGTTCTTTTTTAGGGTAGGCTATTGTTATCAGCATCCCGATAAGGGAAATATTTCCTACCTCACTACCGGCCTTGGGTTTAAATACAATGTCCTTTCACTTGACCTATCTTATCTGATCGGGACGCCCTCAAATAATCCAATGGCAAATACGCTTCGATTTGGCTTGCAAGCGAACTTTGGTAACACAAGGCAAAAATAAAGAGGTTGTCTCAAAAGTAAAATCTAGCAGTTAAGTTCAGAATTTCATTTCGTTTCCCGTCATTCTCGCGCAGGCGGGAACCACGAAGTGCTCAGCGAAGCTAATCTTAAAGCGCGCTGTAATAGCATTAGGATTCCCAATTAAATTGGGAATGACGACTCCTCAAAATATAATTTGCTTAGTGGGCCAGCATAAATATTTTTGATACAGCCTCTTTTAGGCAAAAAACTAGGGATAACAAATAAAAGTAAAGTTGCTACAGCTCAAATAAGACTAATGCCTGCAACCGGGCTTTTATACCAGAGAGAATTGTTTCATAATAGCTTATAGCTTACTTACTGTCTTTATTATGCTAACCACAACTAAGTGACCAGAGCGGCGAGTTATATTTTTTAAATCACCTTTAATTCCTCAGCTGGTCATTAGTGGCTAGTTATGCTGTTTCCAAAATCTTTAAGCGTAAATTATGTAGTTTAGCGCACATGTTTACACTGAATACATTAGATTGATTTCAGGCAAAATAAGTAAAATGGAGACAGCACATGATGAGTATAAACAAGGTTTTATTGACTTTGTAAACAGCCTTAACAATTTGGAAACTGAGGTAGCCGGTGTATTGACGCAACAGTTAGAAACGGTTTCATTTAAAAAAGGGGAAGCAATATTGGAACAGGGCAGTGTATGCAGGTATGTGTACTTTATGAATAGCGGATTGGTTAAAACTGGTTTCGAAAGTAAGGAACGTACTTTTATTATGCGTTTCTTTGCGGAAGGCAACATGTTCACGGTTCTTGACAGTTATCTTAGCCGGCAAGCATCTGCTTACCAGATCCAGGCGCTGGAAAATACTGTGGTTACGCGTATATCACGATCAGCATTGGATGATTTGCGGACGCGTTTTCATTCCATGGAAACCTTTTTTAGTAAACTGCTGGCCATGGCATCGGTTAACATGATGTGGAGGATTGGCGAGATCCTTGAAGAGCAAGCCTCGGTGCGTTACGCAAACTTCATCAAAGAAAATCCGGGTCTGGTGCAAAGGATCAGTCTCGGCGACCTGGCCGCTTATTTAGGAATCACCCAGGTTTCTTTAAGCAGAATCAGGGCAGGAAGATAGTTTTTTATCATTTGATAAATTTTCGACGGCGCAGACGGGCTAATTTTGATGCATTAATTTAATGTGATGAAAACAAAATTCGCTATTTCGCAAAAGTTAAGCCTGATTATTGCGGTTGTGTTTACGGTTATTGCACCGGTAATGGGTTATTTAGCTATAGGATTACCTCCCGTTATTATTGTGGGCGGATCTGCATTAACCGGATTAGGATGCTGGTATTTTACTTATCTTCAAAAACCGGTAGACCCAAAAATTATTTTACCGCTTTTTTTGTTAACCGTGGCCGGTCTTCAAATCCACATTATAGAAGAATATTTAACGGGTTTTGCCCCTGCAATGAGCAGGCTGTTTGGCATTCCATGGACTGAAAAAAGTTTCCTGATGGTTTTTGCGCTGGTTGGCCCTGCCATTTATACCCTTACAGCCCTCGGTTTGTACCATCGGGTTCCGATTGCTGGTTTTGTAGCCTGGTTTATTTTTATAGGCCCTGGTGTAGCGGAGTTTACACATTTTATCTTTCCGCTGATTAAGCCGGAATTGAATGCAACGGCATTGAATCCACTTAGTGCAACCATTGATGGAACACTGATTGCCAATATGCGCAATTATTACCTTGGTGCTACCGGAACTTATTATTTTCCGGGCATGTGGACGGCAATATTGCCCATGATACCCGGGATTTATGCCATTTATCGTTTATTTAAGTTGAACAGATTGGAAAGGGTAGAATGAAGGCATTTGCATACGCCGGCCTGATAGATTGAATACCTGCGAAACCCGGCCAATATTGATTTTTTTTGATCGAGATCAAAAACGGCTCCCTTTTGTACAGAACAGGGAGCCGTTTAATGCTGATTAGTTCGGCCTTATCTTCTTTGCTTTAAGGTATTTGATCAGTGCTTCCGGATGATCAGTTTGTAATCCCTGAACGCCGGGTTTTATCGCTTTGTCCCAATTTCCAGGGCTTTCAGTGGCATTTTGCACATCAGGAAAAATACTGATCCCCATTCCTTTTAACTGGGGCAGCAGATCTTCGGCCGGAACACGATCAATTACCTCCAGGGGTGCTTTTGCAAAGACCTCCGTTAGCGCTTCCTTTGTGGTAACCGACTGTGCTAAACTGGCTATCAATGGCATTTGGGGTGCAGTTTTTCGCCACGAAGTATAATCATTGCTGTTACCCACATAAACCAGCACCTGGTGCTCCATATTTTCTTTTTTAATGGCGCTGTAGGCTTTTTCCGCTTCGGCCGATTTAAAATCTAAATAAATATTGATTTTGTTTTTGCAGGCTTTTAGGGCTTCATCAAAACTGGCAATTTGATGTAAACTGCCGTCTTTGCCTTTGAGTACAAGTTTTTTTACGTCCTCAAAATCAAGGTCTTTTATCAACCCCTTGCCATTGCTCACCTGGTCTACCCCTTCATTATGTAAGAGTACCAGCTGCCCGTCTTTTGTTGTCCGCAGATCCAGTTCCACATAGTCGGCCCCTATAGCAATGGCATCCTCAATAGAAGCGATTGTATTTTCAGGCTTGATTAAGTGGCTTCCACGGTGGGCAATCACCATAAAAGCATTTTTGCTTTCAGGTAATGGCCGTAGCGCATGCTGTGCAGCTACCGGGATCCAGAAACTGCTCAATAACATGATGGTGAATGATAGGCCTGCTTTAATGCTCATGGTTTAGTGTTTTTTGCAGGGTTCAAATCTGTAAATGCTGCAGCATGGTCGCGGTCTGATTTTTTTAACGAAAAAGCATCAAAAAGTTCGCCCGAAGTTTTATAGGCTTCAAATTTAAGGTTGGCTCCATCAACATGGATCACCTGGAAAAGCTGTGTATTTTCTAACGATACATCCATCCATTTTGCACCATCTACCTGGTACATTTTAGGGCCTGCAACCGAAACCAGGTAAACCGGTCCGTTTACTTCCCGTCCCGATAGTCCCCTTGGCAGGTTCTGTCCGCGGCTATAGGTATGGTCGTGCCCTTGTAACACCAGATCGACATGGTATTGATCAAACAAGGGTTTAAAACGTTCCCTGAATTCCTTGTTGTCTCTGCTTTTTGCCGTAGAGAAAATAGGGTGGTGAAAGGTGATCACTGTCCACCGTTTTTTGTTTTCTTTCAGTACTTTTTCGAGCCACTCATATTCAGCTTTGGCCGAATTTTCGTCTAATATAATCATTTGTGAATCGAGGGAAATGATGCGCATATCCTGGTAATCTACATAATAAACCGATTCTTCCAATCCCTTTGGTCCGTTGCCGGCAAAGGTGTACTGTACGCCCCAATGTGGATCAAGTACCAGTTTTCTTTTGTCATCCCGTACATATTCGTGGTTTCCGGGAGCGGGCAGGCTGGGAATCATGCCATTGATAAAACCACCTCCATAATGCCATTCGCCCCATTCCTGGTCGTTATTGGAACGGTTAATCAGGTCGCCGGCATGGATAATAAACCTGGCATCAGGCTGGTGTGAAAATGCCTTACGGATTACCCGCGACCATTTTGAACGGATATCGTTTTGCGCATCGCCCAGGTAAATGAAAGAAAATGGCTTATTTTTAACCGAAGCGGTGGTAAACTGGAACCACTCACTCCAATGTTCGCCCGACCCCACACGGTAGGCATAAACCGTTTCCGGTTTAAGGTTGGTAAAAGTAACATGGTGGTATTTGGCGATTTCGTAATTATTTCCGCTTCCCAACAGGGTAGAAGTTGCCTCATAGCTGGTAATGGATTGTTCGAGTGCCGGATTGGAGTCTTCAGCCTTGATCTGTGCTTTTGAAGCTTTAATCGTTGTATCAGTACGCCAGTTAACGGTCTGGCTGGTGGCAGGATCTGCGGCCCAGGTTAAAATTACGCGGTCGGGAAAATGCCCAGGCTTAAAATCCTGGGCATAAGTTTTAACCTCAATAGCTAAAACAGAGAGTGTAAATAGAAAAAGAGCTTTTATATATAATTTCATTGTTGTAATGATTAAGAATTTAATTTATTTAAGGGACCACATTAAGGTATACTGATTATCAGCACCGAAAACAGCAACCGCTTTTTGATAATTGACGCGATTTTTTGCGCTTTCCGAATCGGGGTAGGTATACCTTTTGGGTATTCCTCTGCCGGCCGCAAGCGGACCGGTAACAAAAGCAGGATAGCCGGTGCGGCGCTGATCAAACCATCCTTCTGAGCCTTTAAATAACATGGCCAGCCATTTTTGGGTAATTAACTGTTCAAGCGTAGCATTATATTTCACCAATTGCTGATCATAGTAAGTTTGTGGGGCGGTTATGGCATAACTGCTCATCGATTCCCTGATGCCTTTATAGTACAGCGATTCTGCCGTTTCGCCGGGCACGGTAAGTTTTCCTTTTTGTACGGCTTCCGCTAAAATAAAACACTGCTCGGTATAAGTGATCAGGCTGGCTTTTAACAAGGTGTTAGAAGCGCCCCCGTTTTTTCTGAAAAAAGCAGAGGAGAAAACCGAAACATGATCTTCGCCACCGTTATAGGCCGATGGTGCATCAATGGCATTGGGTACGCCCACATATCGGTTCAGATCTACCGTAGCACCTGTGGTACTTTTTACCGGTTCTACCCAAACAGCAAGTCTTGGGTCGGTTCTTTGGATCAGCCTGTCTACCAGTTCTTTGCTTACTTTGGTTTTCTGGTAATCGAAATCGATCATCGCCAAAGGCCCACCAGGCCAGCTATAGGCGGCAATATTGCCTAAATAGGCCATTTCGGCATTGTCTGCACTGCTTTCGAAGATAGGATATGCTGTTTTATCGTTCACGATTTCCTGCATCTCGGTAAAGGCTGGTGTATAGTTTTTCGAGATGCGCAGCAACATCCGCAAGCGCAGCGAGTTGGCAAACTTCCGCCAGCCAAGTGTTTTTCCTTTGAATAGTACATCGCCTTTGGCGTTTATTTCCTGACTGTTGCCTTTCAATAGCTCGTTCGCTTCCCTCAATTCTTTCAACAAATCAGGATAGATGGCCTGTTGCTGATCGTATTCAGGGTAGATGAGGTTAGCTTCTTTCGATTTTAAGGCCTGCGAATAGGGGATATCGCCATATAAATCGGTAAGGTAACCAAAGTTAAAAGCCTTCATGATTTTACCGATGGCAACATACTGGTTCTCTGAGCGTTTCTGTGCAGTTTCCATAAAGGTTTTATTTACTGCTAAGCGGGCATAAATGTCATCCCAGTCAACCGGGCCCCAATCTAACAGATCGTAACCGGTATTTCGCACCAGGGTAAGGTAGCGTGCTGCCGAAGCCGGTCTCCTGTCAACCGCATTTTCCTGATAGGCATAAGCGGTAGAAACCAATACATCCGAGAGTAAAAACTCGGTATTGGTAGTTTCAGGTGCATTGGGGTTGGCATTTATTTCTTCAAAATCTTTGGTACAGCTTGTGATCAGTGCAAGCAGCACGAAGAGGACTGTGGTATATTTGAATTTCATTTTTGTACAGGTTAAAAGTTACAACTTAGTTTAAAACCGAATGAGCGTGTACCCGGTAAGGTCCAGTGGCCTACGCCGAGTTTAAAGCCTTCGGTAACACTCATGGTCGTTTCCGGGTCATAGCCCAGTCCGTTGGCGGTCCAGGTGTACAGGTTCCGTCCGATAAGTGATAACGACAGGTTACTGATGGGCAGTTTACGGGTCAGTTTTTTATCAAACACATAGGTTAACGAAGCTTCCCTGATCTTCAGGAAGGAAGCAGAATACGTTAATCTTTCGTAGTATTTATTATATGTGTTGTTATAAAAGTCAGAAGCTGCAATAATCACGGTGTTTTGGCTCAGGTTACCATTTGCATCAGCAATATAACCCGGAATAATCATCCCATCGTTCCGCTTTTTGCCTTGCGAATCTGTCCATGGTAAACCACCGGTTTCCGCATCCCTTCCAGCCAGGGTATTATCGGTTAAACCGGCATTGATCAGGCTTTTAACCACGTACGAATAAAAATTACCGCCTTTGCGCCAGTCTAAAAGCACATTTAAGCTAAAGTTTTGATAACTGAACGTATTGTTAAAGCCGATGGTAAAATCAGGGTTATAATTTCCCACCTTGATGTATTCGGTATTGTTGCGGATATAATGCCCGGTTTTATCCAATAAAGCCGCCCCCGCATTTGGTCCGCTGCTTACTTTGGTATAACTCGGGGTATAGAAGTCGCCGATTTTTGTACCTTCCTTAATCAGGTAACGGATGTTGTCCCCGTCGGCACTGCCCATTGAATATTCTTTTAAACCTGCTGATAACTCAATAACCTTATTTTCATTTTTGGTGAAGTTGACATTGGTTTCCCATTTAAAGCGGCCATCAAAAGGAACCGCATTTAGGCCGATCTCCCAGCCGCTGTTCTGGATATTTCCGGCATTGATTAAGCGGTTGGATGAACCTGATGAAATGGTGGTGGGGATATTGATGATCTGGTTCCTTTTATTTGTTTTATACCAGGTTACATCGATGCCCACACGGCTTTTAAAAAAGCGCAGGTCTCCGCCAAACTCGTAAGAAGTGGCAATTTCAGGTTTCAGGAAGTTGTTTTTAAGGTTGAACTCAATTGTGGCTCTTTTTACATCGCCCCAGTCCTGGTTAAACGGGATGGTATTGTACAATTGGTAAGGATCGGTATCACTACCCACCTGCGCCCAGTTGGCCCTTAGTTTAACAAACGACAACACATCTGATTTGATCCTGAACACATCGGTTATGATGGTGCTTAAAGATGCGGAAGGATAAAAGTACGAATTGTTGCCGGCCGGGAGCGTGCTCGACCAATCGTTCCTTCCGGTAAGATCAAGGAAAACCATGTCCCTGAACGATACCTGGCCGAGACCATAAACACTGTTGATGCGTTTGCGTGAATTGTATTGCGAATTTACGATGGTGCCTGCCTGTGCGTTGGCAATATTGTAAACACCCGGAATACTCAGGCTCTCTGTTTTCTGCGCGGTTGACCTGTTGGTTTGATTCATTTGGTTACCTCCGGCAGAAAGACTCAAAGACCAGTCCTGATTTAACAGTTTTTTATAGCTCAGTAAAAAATCGGTGTTCTGTTCTTTAAAGAAGGAATTATCTACACCATAACCACCAAATTTAAACCGTTTCGAACTAAAAGGGCGTTTGGTTTCGTGTTCCTCGTTGTACATATCGAGTCCGGTACGTACCATTAAACTTAAGTTTTTAGTGATGTCGTAAACAGCCTGTACATTTCCGGTTAACCGGTTCCTGTCGTAGCCGTTGGTATGCTCATAAGCTACAAAATAAGGATTGTCGGAATCATCTGCTGAAAACTGCTCGATGTTTTCCCGTCCCGGTTTCCAGTAGTTTTTCAGGTCGTTGATGTTCATATTCGGTGGCAGCGAATACAACATTTGTGTAACACTTTCCCGATAAGCCGATGGCCTGTTGTCGCTTTTATTGTTTACATAACCAATATTGGTGCTGATCTTTAATTTAGGATGCAGCACATAAGTGGCAGAAAGGTTAAGCGTATTCCTTTTCAGGTCGGTATTGGGTACAATCCCTTTATTGCTCAGGTTGGTGTACGATAAGCGGTAATTACCATCTGCATTTTTTCCGCTGATGGAAATATTGTTGGTATAGGTAGCACCGGTTTCATAAAAATCCTGTGGATTGTTAGGATGCGATACCCAATCGGTAGCCATTGGTTTTCCGCTGGCATCCATAGGGCTGTTCCATTGCAGGTGTTTTGTACCTGCATCAAGCCGCGGCCCCCAGGCAGAGGTGGTAGAAGATGCAGGGTCGTCGGTATATTCGCCGCCCCCAAAGGTATGCTGGAAATGCGGGAACATCCAGGCCTGATCGTACATGGCATTGGAGTTAAAGTTTATCCCTAAACCCTTTTTGTTTACCGAGCCACTTTTTGTAGTAATCAAAACCACACCACTTCCGGCCCTGCTGCCGTATAATGCGGCGGCACTTGCACCTTTTAATATGGTGATACTTTCTACATCATCCGGACTGATATCGGCAATCGGGCTACCATAATCAACCGATGAGCGGCCAACCTCTGATGTTGCACGCAGCGAATGTGCTACCGGAACGCCATCTACCACAAATAAAGGCTGGTTATCTGTAGCAATGGAAGATTGCCCCCGGATGGTGATAAATGAACTTGATCCGGGATCAGCACCCGTGCTTACCACATTTACACCCGCTACTTTTCCGGCCAGTGAGTTGATTACATTCACCTCTTTCACGGTATTTACATCACTGCCTTTTACGGTAGCAATGGAATAACCAAGGGCTTTTTCTGCACGTTTAATACCTAAGGCGGTAACCACCACATCGGAGAGGGCTGTTTCATCAGCGGAGAGACTAACCTTTAATTCAGTTTGGCCCTGAAGAACGATTTCTTTGCTTTGATAACCGATCATCCTGAAAATCAGGGTTGCCGATTGATCTGTAACATTGAGGTTAAAATCTCCGTTAAGCCTGGTACTGGTAGTGTTGCTGCTGCCTTTTTCGATTACATTTACCCCGGGTAAGGGTAGCCCTTTTTCATCGGTTACTTTTCCGCTCACGCGGATTGATTTTTTAATGATGACCTGGTTCTTTTCGATCAGGTAGGTAAGCTGCATCGGGGTTAAAATCCGGTTTAATAAGCTGCCCACAGTTTCGTTATCGGCTTTTAAAGCGCTAATGTGCTGTTGCGCTACGGCATCTTTATTAGAATACACGAAATAAAGGCCGGTTTTCTTTTCCAGGGTTTTAAAAAGATCTGTTAAATTTCCCGGTTTTAAATTGATACTTACTTTGGTGTTTAATTGTTGAGCATTTACGGGTGATGCCTGCCCTACAAAGAGCATAATGGAGAGCATGATGTAAATAAGGATAAAAAAACGCATTGCGCTAAAAATTAATTGACCAGTCACTGCTGACTTTTTCATAACTTTGTTTGTTTTAATCTTGATGGGTTAAAATAAAATTTAAAATTTCTTAGCTGCGGCATGCGCCAACATGCTGCAGCTTTCTTTTACGGCTTGTTTAGTTACATTTACCTCCTTTTATATAAATAGTCTGTTTGTTTATGGTGTAATGGATATCAAATGTGAGCCCGATGGTTTTCATTACCTCGCTTAGCGCCACATTGTCGAATTTTGCTGTGAGTTCGCAGTTTTTGAAAGACTCGTCGGTAATAATCTTAACTGCATATTTACGTGATATGCGCTGGAATACCTCTTCCATAGGGGTGCTTTCGAAATTCATCTTTCCTGTTCTCCAGTCGACCGAGGTTCTGGCATCATCAACGTCTTCGCGCAGCAGGCGGGCCAATCTTACATCGTAAACTGCTTTCTGATCGGGCAGGAGGTGAACCGCAGATGATTGTACACCGGCAGAATCTCTTGAAACCGCTACCTTTCCGGTAAGTACGGTTACTTCCGGCCGGGAGCCTTTCCAGGCACGGATATTAAAACTGGTTCCCAGTACCCTGGTTTGGATATGCTGGCTTTTGACTATAAAAGGATGAGCAGGATCTCTTTTTACTTTAAAGAAAGCCTCTCCGTTGAGTTTAACTGTTCTGATGCTGGCATGTTGCAGGTTTTGCGGAAAGCTGATGCTACTCCCTGAGTTTAACCAGATCTCGGAGCTATCCGGAAGCAATACATTAATGATTTTACCGGGTGCTGCAGTTTTGGTTGTCCACACCACCTGATTTTGGTTAACAGTCAATGGCTTATTATCTCCGGCAATAAAAAAGATCAGTGCGCCAATAATTGCAGCAGCAGTTGCCGCCGGCCACCACTTTAATATTTTGAATTTTCTGGCCGGAGCCTGATTGATCTGTTCTTTGATGCCGGCAAAACTTTCCTTCCACAATCCATCATCCGGTAGTTGCGCGGTATCCTGCCATAACAATAATACCTCTTCCAGCTGCTCCTCATGGTCAGGATCTTCACTTACCCAATCCCTGAGCTTTTTTTCCAGCAGTGCAATTTCAGCTTTGCTGCTGCGCAAATCTTCCTTTACGGCCAAATATTCGAGTACTAATTTCCAGGTTTCCTGATCCATTCCCATGCTTTTGTATTTACAGAGACAAGAAAATGCAGGAGCACTACGGGCCGAAAGCTGTTAACTTTGTATTAACAAATTATTAAGCGGTGCTTTACCTGAATTCAGCGCTGTTTTGCAATACTTTTTGCTGAAGAAACTGAAAGCCTTTTACCAGGTGGTCTTCTACGGTCCTCACAGATATATCGAGTAAAGCTGCAATTTCTTTATAACTAAAGCCATCAATCCGGTACATGTAGAAAATAAGCCGCCGTCTTTCGGGCATCTGATCAATCAGTGCATAAAGTACACGGTTCCGGTCTTTGTTCTGGAAAGCCTGTGACGGCGTTTCTTTCAGGTCGATAATTTCCGGGCTTTCGTCTTCACTATCAATATGCAGGAAACTGGCTTTGGGGATTTTAAGGTAGTTGATGGCGGCATTTTTAACGGCGCGGAAAAGATATGCTTTTTCGTCAGCGATTAGGGTGCTGTTTTTCCAGATGGCTATAAATACATCATTTAGAATGAGCTGTGCATCTTCTATATCCTTTACCAGGTAAATGGCGTAATTTTTAAGCGTGGGGTACATACGGCGATAAAGGTCTTCGAAAGATTTTTCATCAAACCTCTTTTCCTCATTGTAGTTAAAACCGGCAGTATTGTTTTCGCCCATAAAATTATCGCGTCAAAATTAAAATTCAGAAACGATACGCATATTAACTCAATATTAAATACGCGGGTTATTTTGCGTTCAGGTACTGATGGTCTGAGAAGAAATATTAAGCATTGGACTCTGTTTTAAACCTTTTTTTAAGGGATATTTAATTAGTGTTAAATTATAGGATCAGGAAACTAAATAAAACTGAAAGGTTAAAATGCCATCAAGAATCTTGATTTAAACCTCATGTAGATTTAGTAAAATACAATAAGAGGCTATATCACAAATTGTAATTCATTGTCACATTGAGCTCAGCCTGTACTGAGCTTGACGAAGTATCGAAACGCCTTGTAAGACATTTAAACAGTCCCTTCAACTCCGCTATCAATGACAGATTTAAAAAATCGTCGTCATTTCGACTGAAGCGCAGCGAAATGACGCCCCTTGTATACTTTCATCAACCCTCCGATGTATTTGAAAAATTCTAACATCTACCATCGACAGACTCCAAAAGAGGTCGTCATTGCGAGGCGCGAAGCTAACCGAACGATTGAGCTCATGAATACCTTTAAAAACAACAGCAAAAATGAATAATCTTAAAGCCCACGCTGTTAGCGATCGTTGTAAGATTGCTTCGTCGGCTGAAAAAGCCTTCTCGCAATGACGTTTATGTAAACAACTGATATTTAGTGTTATTTTTTTGACCATATAAGACATTTAAGTACCATATAAGCTTATATGGTGTGAAAGCCTAAAGGATTACTTAATGAATTAGATGTTCTTAGGTGTCTAAGGTGGTTAATTAAACTGCATAGTCTTTAATTTTTACGACTACCTTAGACATCTTAGCTCAATGAGTTTTGCAGGATGCAAAATCTTAAACCTAATACGTTAGAAAGCGCATATAGGACGTCATTCCTATATTTTTCAGGCCACAGACCTGATGGTTACTCGCAATGACGATTCCTCGCCGGAACATAGCTATAGAACCCTCTGTTAATCATATTGATTTTTATAAAATAAATTATCTCTCAAGATGACAATTCTATATTTATTAGACAGCCTCTTACTGCTTTTCGGGCAAATGCTTCCCGTCAAAAGTTATTTACTGCAATCCCAGGCAGGTTTCTAAAAGGTATAGTTACATCAACCGGCGGTTAAGATGTTTATGAGTGATTTAATCAGCTCTTATTTGAATTGGTCATGTTGGAGGTGATCACTTCCCCTAAGTGTTTTGCGATAGTCCTGGATTATTGTCAAAAGTTCATTTGCGTTTATATCCAGTTCTGATGCAGTCAGAAAGATCTGCAGGTTCCCGGATGGATCCTGTATGCCGCTGACCGCCATAGCATATAGTTTTTTTTGAATGATAGGCATATAATGCGCTGCGCTGCCTACACTTAGTACCACCAGGGTATCCCATCCGGCTTTCGTAATTGAGATGTCCAGTATGTCTTTCCATGATATCATGCCTGATGCCTTGCTCACTGCGGTAACTTCTGAGTATATTCCTTCGCTACTGAGTATGAGTAGGGGAGCTGAACGGTTAAGGGAGATCAGCATCCTGATGATGACAATGAGCAGGATGATTCCTAAAACGGCCGACACCCCCGCAAGTTTAGTGGCAATATTACCAGTGAATAATCCGATGCTGTATAAAAATACCGCCACAAGTGCAATCAGGATGCCTGAGCAGATAAAGATAAGCTGCGCTGATTTTTTTTTATTTCTGTAAAATTCCATTTATTGTATTTGAATTCAACTGTTTAATGTTGTAGATAGTTCACTTCAAAGCTGCCATACATCGCCATTTCAGCGCTGTGGGATATGACAAGTTTTAGCTTTAATTTTTCTATTACTTCTTTCGCGAAACTGATGCTTCTGTTCAGGTCCTTAATCCCGCGGACTTCAATTCCCCGTGAAAGCATTTTGAACTTTGAGGGTTCGAATTTTTCGATGAATTTTTGAATATCGGTTACTTTTTTGTTATCTGACATATTTTGATTTTTAGTGCTTATAACTTCGAAAAAAGCTTTTTGTTTGCCCTCTTTTTGCACAATACTTCTTTAAAATCGTCTCCTGCTTTGATGTTTTTTTTCTTAACGCTACATTTTCTCTTTTTATGTACCAATGCTGCAGGGATTTAGGAAGATCGTTGAATGCCTGTCAGCACCTTAATCAGGATCTTGTATTTTACAGATATTTTTTTTAACAGGCATTTTGAGAACATATCGCTGCTGTCTGCTGATGAGGCCCCGTGTATCATTTGGACTGAGCCTATTGTTCACTATCGATGGAATACACATTATACTAAAACACTAACTTTGGAAAATGAAGCCTAACCGAGTTATATTTTTCATATTTAATAATGTTCACCTTTTAGATCTGGCCGGTGCGGTAACGGTTTTTTACGAATCGGGATGTTGCGGAAAGCAGTATGATATGCGTTACGTTTCGCCGTATGACAATCCGGAAAGTTCATCCGGCCTTGGATTTACAAATGTTGAACCGCTCAGTTCCATTGCTGTTAATCAGCACGATATTGTAATTGTAGCCGGAATGGAAATTGAAAAATGGAACAGGGCAGATGACCATCTCTGGATACCCTGGCTGCAGTCTGCTGCAGCAACTGGCGCTACGATATCTTCAATTTGTACAGCAGCCTTTGCCCTTGCTGCCGCCGGGCTTTTAAATGGTCAAAACTGTACTACGCACTGGGCATGGACTACAGCTTTACAACAGAGATACCCCCTGATTAAAGTGATCGAGAATAAACTATTTGTGCAGAGTGGCAGGATTTTTACCAGCGCGGGGATTGCTACTGGGATTGATCTTGCGCTCTACCTTGTTGAAGAGCAACACGGAGCAGCTTTTGCATGTCTTGTGGCAAAAGATATGGTTGTTTATATGCGCAGGGATGGAATGGAGGCGCAAAATAGTATTTACCTGCAGAACAGGCAGCATATTAACCACCTTATACATCAGGTACAGGATTATATCACCAAACAGCTGCATCAAAAAATAACAATAGGTGAACTGGCCGAGTTGGTTTTTATCAGTCCGCGTAGCCTTACACGCCTGTTCAAATCTGCCACAGGAATCACCATCGGGCAATATATTCAATCTTTAAGGATGGAAAAGGCAAAACACCTGCTTAAAACCGGAGAGAAGGTAGCCTGGATAGCAAAAGAATGCGGTTATAACAGCGCTTCCCAGCTGAGGAAATTGACTAAAGCAATAAAAGATTAACATTTCATAATAGATTGGCCGGATTGTGACTATGGCTGTCCTGATTTATTAGCTGTATCCGGTTAATTTTGGATTTAAATAATACGTTTATGAAACAGTTGTTACGCTTAATCTTTTTCATTCCCTGCTTCGCATTTTCACAGGTCTATGCAAACACTTATGTATGTCCGCCATGTAACCGTCCGTGTGATACCGCGACTTATCAGCAGCCCGGTATTTGTACACAGTGCGGGATGAAACTTGTAGAAAAAAAAGCATCCTTGCTAAAGGATAAACAAATAACGGTCTGCTTTTACCTATATGATGGGGTGGAGATACTGGATTTTGCGGGCCCTATGGAAGTATTTTCCTATGCAGGATTCAAAATCATCACTGTTGCAAAAACCAAAGCGCCCCTTTTGACACAGGGCATTTTGAAGATTATACCTGATTACAGTATTAAAGACGCTCCGCAGGCGGATATCTTTGCGGTATTTGGTGGCTCAGATGAAGTAGCAACAAATGATCCTGAAGTTATTTCCTGGATAAAATCAAGGGACAGCGCTACTAAAAGCTATTTTTCGGTCTGCACCGGAGCCTTTATTCTCGGGAAAGCTGGCTTGCTTGATCAGCTTACCGTGACCACATTTCATAAAAGCATAACCAATCTTCAAAAGGCTTTACCGAAAGCTAAAGTACTTGCAAATGTTCGTTATATTGATAATGGCAAAGTAATCACGACCGCAGGAATATCGGCTGGTATAGATGGTGCACTGCACCTGGTTGCAAAATTGAGGGGTAAAGAAGTAGCGCAAGCAATTGCAAAACAAATAGAATATGATAAATATGTACCTGGACAGGGGATGGACCTGTCTCAATAGAAATTGAAGGAAATGTATTGACGTTGTGTTTTTTTTGATTTAACTTTTAAGTAGCGTTTTGGTGCAACCTGTATTGAAGTAAAATTTGAACCCGCCAATATACAGGTTAGGTGAAATGTTAACGCTTAATCTTCATTTTTTAATTAACCGTATGTACTTCGCATTACACTCTTCAATTTTTACATAATAATTCATAACATTACCTGTATTTTGGATGGTAATCTGATTTTTATCCAATAGGCCTCCAATCTCTGTTGGTAAAGTTATATCGGGATCAATTGGCTCACCTTCATCATCTAATGTGCCTTCGTTTTCACTCCACTCGATATTTTTCAGCGTAAGATAGTAGCCGTCCTTACTTTCGTTAAGTTCTATTTCAGCCTTATCCGCTAAAGTTCTTGTATTGGTAGTTAACTTGTAGACCAGTTGATCTGCTTTGTAGGAGAGCATTAAGGTCATTTCACATGCCGCATCGTCGTTTTCAATCACATAGGTTCCTTCAATCGGAAATATGGTCTTTTTTATGGTTGGTTTTGTTTTAACTACAGTATCAGTTTTTGTTTGCTTAGGCTCAGCATTAACTGTTTTTTCGATTTTCTTTTTGCTTGCATGTTTTTTTTTATCATGGCTCTGGCAGGACATAAAGCAAAATAAGCAGAAGAATACTGAAAGTGGTCGCATCATAATTGTGGATTAAAAATAACAGAAATGACGGATAAAAAAGGATTTTAACCGATTTTAAATTTTAGAGGAGACCACGAAAGTCAATAATAGTGCGACGATGCAAACATTTAAATGTACCTAAAAGATCTATACGCAGTAAACCCTAAGATTAACCCGGAAAAACAATAACGCTCAGGAATTCATTGCTATTCAATACCAAGGTTTTCCTGGTGCGCTTAAAAAAGCAAATCGTAGCGACTTTCAATCAGCTGGTCCAATTTCAATGCATAATTGAGAAAAAAAACACTACATTTCAAACGTTTGAAAATGTAGCTTAAGTGGATTTTATTGCGTTTTGACCTATTTAAAACGTTTTAATATTTATAACTTTATAATAGCTAACCAAATATATACCAATGAAAAGAATCATACCCATTAATCTGGTTATAATATGAACTTAAAAATAACAATAACGGTGCTAAGCATATTGTCTGTCAGTATAGTAAAGGCACAAAAAATAGACATTAAAAAAGCATTCGCATCAGCAGCGAAACAAACAGAAGTATTGATCAAAAATGTAGATTCGGCCCGGAAAGTAAAGCCTGATCTGGTTTCACCAAGAACGGTAGAAAACGGAGCGTTTAAAATGGTGGTGTCGAAAGATTGGACCAGTGGATTCTTCCCGGCAGAATTATGGTATTTTTATCAATATACCAACGACAGGAAATGGCTCGGTTTGGCTAAGAAATATACTGAGGATATTAAAAAGGAACAATTTAACACAGGAACGCACGATTTAGGGTTCATGATTTATTGTCCATTTGGAAACGGATACCGTTTAACAAACGATCCGGCTTATAAAGCGGTAATTATTCAGGCGGCAAAATCATTGTCTACAAGATTCAACGTCAAAGCAGGGGTGATAAAATCCTGGGATCATAATGGCGATAAGTGGAAGTACCCGGTCATTATTGATAACATGATGAATCTTGAGCTGTTATTCGAAACCACTAAGTTAACAGGCGATTCATCTTTCTATAAAATTGCGGTAACACATGCCAATACTACGATGAAGAATCATTTCAGATCTGATTTTAGTTCCTATCATGTGATCGATTATGACACCTTAACAGGTAATGTGCGCCAGAAATTAACCGCACAAGGTTACGCCAATGAATCGGCCTGGGCACGCGGACAAGCCTGGGCATTATATGGTTATACCATGTGTTATCGTGAAACTAAAAATAAAGCATATTTAGCTCAGGCTGATGGTGTTGCGGGTTTTATTCTAAACAGTAAAATTACGCCGGCTGATGGCATTCCGTATTGGGATTATAACGACCCTAAAATTCCTGATGTTTCCAGAGATGCATCTGCTGCATCAATCACAGCCTCGGCGCTTTACGAATTGGCAAAGTACAGTATCAATGGCAAAAAATATAAAGCAGCTGCTGATAAAATCTTAAATTCGCTCATTACAAAGTACACCAGTAAAATTGGCGCAAATTACGGCTTTATTTTAGAGCACAGCACAGGACACCGCCCGGCGAAATCTGAAATTGATGTGCCGATCAATTATGCCGATTATTACTATTTAGAGGCTTTGTTAAGAAGTAAAAACTAAAATGAAGTTTAAAAAGATAATAATGAAACGAAATCTAAGCATCATATTGATTTTGGTAACTGTATTTAATGTGTCTGCCCAAAACAAAAAAGGGATTAAACCGGTACAAAATTATACGGTTGCCAACAAAAAAGTAACGGTTTATACTACAGCAGATAAATCTGAATACCGCATCAGTAAAACAGAAACCTTAAGTTTTGCTGAGCATAAGCAACCTTTTGAAACAGAGCCCTGTATTTTTGTAGATCCGACTATAAAATACCAAACGCTGGTGGGAATTGGCGGTGCTTTAACCGATGCCTCGGCAGAAACATTTGCAAAGTTATCTAAGAAAAACCAGCAGGAACTTTTAACGGCCTATTACAATAAAGATAAGGGTATTGGCTATACTTTGGCACGTACGAATATTGCCAGTTGCGATTTTTCGAGCGGAAGTTATACTTATGTACAGGACAATGATAAAGACCTCAAAACTTTTAGCGTAGCGCACGATGAGGAATTTAAAATTCCTTTAATTAAACAAGCCATTGCCGCATCAGGAGGTAAATTACCTTTGTTTGTTAGCCCATGGTCGCCACCAGCATGGATGAAAGATAACAACAGTTTAATTCAGGGCGGGCATTTATTGCCTGCATATCGCCAAAGCTGGGCCAATCATTACGTAAAATTTATCAAAACTTACGAGGCGATGGGTATTCCGGTTTGGGGTTTAAGTGTTCAGAACGAACCTATGGCCAAACAGAAATGGGAATCTTGTGTGTTCACGGCCGAAGAAGAACGCGATTTTATTAAAAACTTCTTAGGTCCAACCTTGCAGAAATCAGGGCTCTCATCAAAAAAACTAATTGCCTGGGATCATAACCGTGACCAGATTTTTCAGAGAGCCAGTACCATTTTAAATGACAAGGATGCGGCTAAATATGTTTGGGGTATTGGTTTCCACTGGTATGAAACATGGACAGGGAGCGGAATGCAGTTCGGTAATGTGAAACAAACACATGAAGCTTATCCGGATAAAGCCCTCATTTTTACCGAAGGATGTAAAGAAAAATACGATGTAAATAAACTGGATGACTGGACTTTGGGCGAGCGGTATGGCTACTCCATGATTAACGATTTTAATGCCGGAACTGCTGCCTGGACGGATTGGAATATTCTTTTAGATGAAAAAGGTGGGCCAAACCATGTCGGTAATTTCTGTTTTGCTCCCGTACATGCCGATACAAAAAATGATAAATTGATTTATACAAATGCTTATTATTATATGGGGCATTTTTCTAAATTTATCCGCCCGGGAGCTAAAAGGATAGGGGCAGCATCCAGTCGCGATAAATTGCAATCAACAGCTTTTTTAAATCCCGATGGTAAATTGGTTGTAGTAGTAATGAATCAATCGGATGATAAATTAAAATACAGTTTATGGATAAAAGGGGAGGCTGCAACCACAACCAGTTTGCCACACTCCATCACAACATTAGTAGTAGAATAAACGCCAAGAAAAAAACGAAACTGAGCGAAAGTTAATGATACCGGCAAACAAATTTCGAACCTGATAAAATGTGTTGGGTTAGCCATTGTATATGATACTCAATCGTCATCAATTTGGGTTTCCGGGGATTACATACCAGACAATAGTTGCGATCATTACTATTCTCTAAGGGCATAAGTTATGATAAGAAAAATGATAAAGTTCGAACCAGGAAATTAATTTTTTATTTTTGTATCTTTTTTATTTTCAGTAGCTTACCATAAAAAAAGTATTACTGTTTTAGCAGGCATATGTCCTCATGCCGCGGCGGAGCAAACCGGTGGAAGGATGTTTACCATTTCTCCCATCACAATTGATAGCCAGTTTTCTGGCTGGAATTCACCAGGCCGACCGATTTAATAGAAATCGTTTTGCTATGAATTCTGTGTATGGAGCGCTTAAGCATTAATGATACATTTAAATAAAACTACCGCTATAAGGAAATTTTAGAAGCATTGAGACAGAGAAAATTATTAAGTCAACGACACCCGATTTTATACTTTTTAGCCGTTTGGGCAAGACGGTTCAGACGTTATGCCGACTGGTATTTCGACAATAAAAAATATGCTTATCAGCTAACAACCAACAAACTTGCTTTTAGAGTAAAAAAGCACCAGTCTGTACTGCTTAAAAAACTAGGTGACAGCGATATGCAATTACAGGTTAACAAAGTAACCAACTTAAAAATTGCGGTCAGGCGAATTGACGGCATACTCGTGCGACCAGGCGAGACATTTTCGTTTTGTAAACTCGTTGGTTTACCGACAAGTCGAAAGGGATATTTGCATGGAATGGAACTGACATTTGGTGAAGCAAGAGCGGGAATTGGCGGTGGCATTTGCCAAATCTCCAATTTGATACATTGGTTGGTTATTCACAGTCCGCTGACCGTTACCGAGCGCCATCATCATTCGTTTGACCCGTTTCCAGACGATGGGCGGGTTTTGCCATTCGGGAGTGGGGCAACGGTTTTTTATAATTACCTTGACTACCAATTTACAAATCATACGGAACACTCTTTTCAAATCAACCTGTGGTTCACAGACAAATGCTTAGAAGGCGAACTCCGCATTAACACTGAACTCGACTACGCCTATCACATCATTGAAAAAGACCATCAATTTTTAAAGATAGATGGAGCATTCTACAGAAAAAATGAAATCTGGCGAGATAAAATTCTCAAGTTTAAAAGCGGAGCAGTTGTAGAAACAGAACTCATCACCAAAAACTTTGCAAGGGTTACCTACACACCTGACGATTTTACTGATCTAGGATCAGCCAACCACCATTAGGTGAACTAAGAAATGTAGGAATTAATGTAACACTTACAGGATTTTAACCATTTTCAGGAATAAAACTCTTTAAAGAAGCCTGCTAAAAGTTGGCAGCATCATAAAAATCATATTAATTATGGCAATTGTTATGCTATAGCCTGCAATGCTATTGCAGGCAAATTAAGCTAATTAGCAAGTTCAATAAGGGTACCGCATATTGTCCAGATACTGCATGCAAGCCCAAATAACAAGCAGTACAATACAATGTCGATTTCCTTTCTCAGCCTGATCTTAAAGACGGCAACAAACATCAGCGGGCAAGTTGCCATAAAGATGAAAATAATGGTCGCCAGCGTCTCAAAGATATCAGGGCTGTAATTTATGAGCAATATGTTCAAACCCAGGTAGGATAGCCAGACAAAAATTGGGGAAAGCAGGCACAATAGCCATTTCCAGCCCATTTTGAGCGTAAGCTGTTCAGGAAAGGTCTTGAGGTAATTCCGGCGCAAAAATAGGATAATACCAACCATGCACAGTGCCAGCATTCCGATTTTGATGTAGATATTCCTGATGCTGTCTGCCCGGGTATTGATACTGGTTGAGGAAACCAGCTTACCATCCCGGAACTGTTCAACACTGGTTCGCTCCCCGTTCACAATGGTCTGCTTAATTACCGCATTGCTGGTGCTATCCTTAAAGGTCCAGATGGAGTCTTCAATGCCCATCTTATAGAAGCCTTCAATCATCAATTTACCGTTTTTTGTCCTGGTGAATCTGCCGTCGAGCCGCCCGCCCTTAAACCTTAAAGCATCTCTGCCCTGTGGGGTCTCTATGGTCAGAACAGTGATTTTTCCCGGTGGCATCAAGCTTGTACTATCTCCAATCCGCGCCATTGTGTTAGCATCAAGATCTTCGAGGGAACGGTTCTTGTTGAAATCATCGTCCAAAACAGGCCGGCTAATGTACTGGTGGTTAACCTTAACCACGAGTAACGAACCTATCTTGTAAAATTCAAATTCATCATAAAGCTTAACGTCCGGAGTTAAAGCTGATCGTAAAAGCACATATTGGGGATGGTCAAAAGATTGCACATACCGCTGTTGACTGGTGGCGCAGAAGGAAAAAATGGTAACGAGGGCGATAAACGCCGTGGCCAGCCGCGGCAATAGAGATTTGCCCAATGCGAGCTGAGGTCTGCCTTTGAGATGCAACCAGCCCAGCAACAACACCGGTAAGGCCAGCAAATCGGTGGGGTCAACAGTACGCTCGAGCGGAAAGAAGGTATTCACCAATTCAATCAATCCGGAAGCATATTCACTTTTCCAGAAAATGAACAGTATGCCGCTTAGGATAAAGATCCAGGATTTAAATTTGGGAAAGAGTGCACACCAAAAAATAGGGAAAATGAACAGTCCACAGAAGTCGGATAGCTTGCCGGTAAACACATTATGAAAAGTGGCTTTCAGCAGGAAGTCGTTGAGAATCAGGAGCACAAGGCAAAAGATGAAAATCGGCGACAAGAGATTTTTTAAACGGTTATACATGCTTACTGAGGTTTGTATATTTATTAATACGAATTACGCCGTTTGGTAACCTATAAATAGAAAATCTATCATGCAAATATGTTTTAGCGTGATTTCTGTATACCATTTGCGCATATAGGTAAGGACTATCTATAAATTTAGAAATCCATGTCTAATATCAATCCTGCAAAATTCTTGTATATTCGGTTATTAACTCCCTATTAAATTGTTAGATACCCGGGTTTACCTATAGTTTTATGACAGCACCGTTTCCGAAGAAAATAACATTGTTTTTTGTAATCAGTATAATTTCAATACTGGGAATTATAGTTTCCTCCTTAATTATGATAAACCAAAATGGAATGAATGAAAGACTGCAGGGGTGGGTAAACTTACTCTGGTTGCCGTTGCCCGTTTTAATAATAATTATTGACAGAGTTTGTATTCGGAAATTCGAAGCGAAAAATGTTAACAGAATCCAGTTCTACATTTTGGGAACGTTAATTTTTCTTTTTATCATTAATTTGATTAGACTGCAGCTACAATAAGAAATTATTATCACACTTACGTTTTTATCCGCTACGGTAAATGTAATCTTATCGAGCTGTGAATAGCTGCGAAATTTCAGGCTTACCAAGCATGTCGGGTTGTAAGCTGTATCTAATATGATGGTCGCTTCGTCATATCATTTAATATACACTAAACTCAGGAAAGAGACAGCATTTGTGATAATATATCCAATACTTCCCACCAAACATTTTATTAAAATAATTCTAACTACTTCGTTGTATTTTCAATCAAATGACTGTTTTTATCAAGTTATTAAACTGTAATTTTTCTGATCTTTTTCAAACTCTTAAATACAAAAAGTATAAGAATTTTGTCCTAACAAAGTAAGCAACTCCAATTTGGCCTTTAGCTAGATACGTCAATAGTTGATTAAATATCGGCCGTCCGCTAAAATTTGTATTTTTACCAATAGTTAACTTTATTGTTTCGCAACTTCAAATGTAAACTAACGGGTTGACGCTAGCGCCAATCTTCTTCTAATTTTCCGGAAAAACAGTGATAATTAATATTAAACTAAATGAAAATAACTACCAAAATTCTTTTTTTTCTGATGCTTACAGCTATTTTTAGCGCAAAAGCCCAACAAATAAAATTCCCCGAAAACTTCAAACTAAACTTATCCGTAATACCCGGTTACAGGATAATTAAAGATGCCGGTACTACAAAAGGACAAAATACTGAAAATGTTAAACAAACCGATAGCCTTTACATACAACGTTTTGAAAGTGCAGGCAAAAGGAATACTATTGAAGTTTATGTTTATCAGCTTAAATCAGAAGAGATGTTTAGTGAAAAAGAATTTATAGAACGGCTGCAATTAACGCAGGGTTATTTGCAGATGTTAGGAACAGGTGCTTTTGAATTTTTGAAAGTTAAAAACTATCTCATTCAAGTTCAAAGTATAAATCCTAAAGCAACTAACAAAAGCGCTGGCAAGATAGAATTAGATAAGTTAGCTAATTATTATAAGAAAAAATTAGGAGCAGTCACCTTTAAAATCCCAGCGATACAAAATGCTAATAAGATTTCAGAAAGCACAAATAGCGCAACAAAAAGTCCGGATTATAAAAGTTTAAGACGTTGGGTGGCAAACAATTTTGGTCCGGATTTTTACAAACAATATATTCACGAGGGTTCGGGTAGAATTACACTGATATTGAATTTTGATGAACAGGGTAAAACGACAGTTAAAGAAATTAAAGGTACAGGGAACGAAAAATTGATCAGAGCCATAAAAGAAAGAATTGAAAAAATGCCATTGTGGACCAAAGATCAAGCTACTTATTCATCTACATTAAGTTTGCCATTAGAATTCAGAGATGTTGAGCAATAAGAATATTTTTAACACTGTTTAATGAAACATAAATATATCCTCAATATTGAAAACCTTTGCCAAAAAGCGCAATGGGCAAGCATGACTAAAACCGGGGTAGGTAGGCTAGATTCACTTTCATAAACATTTTACTGGGTGGGCATCATGCTTGTGGGTTAACTATGGGAGTGGTATCCCCCGATTTTTATTTGCCCAAATTTATTTTCCGCAACCGAAACTTGCTAATCTAAAATCTTAACTCGGATGCAAGTCGGACCCTTGGATATTTAGCTTTACTTTTTCTAGTATTTCTTGCTTTTCAGTTCGCTTTAATACGCCTAAAGCAGTTAACGGTTGTAACGCCAGAATCCAGGGTAAGATAAAGCTGCCAGCCAGCAAAAACATAGCAGTTGCCAATACCGGTGCTAAGAATGTAACTGTAGCCTGCTTGTTCCAGTGTTTATAAAAACCAGATGGCAATTCCTGATATAAAACAACAAATCCGTAGATGCACATGCAAAAAGCACCGGCAAACATGGCCCCAAAAATCAGGTAACGCCAGAACGCAATGTAAGCCAATAAAGTGCCATCGGGTTTCCGTTCCAGATTACCAGTAGTACCAATAATACCAGGACTGATATTCAAGTGACTCTTTACCTTTTTGTTAATCATGAAGATTACAACAACAAGTATAGCCGTCACCGCAAAAGTGGTGATGATCCGCTCAAGCGGCGGCAGACTTTCGTAAGATTCCCAAATATCCATTAAATTAGTTCGTTAAGTACAGCAGGCATAATTTTTAATAATACATTATTGGCGATATTGTAGGCAAGGACTATTAATTTAGCATTGTTCTCCCTAATCTGCATGCCTACCATTACACCTTTCATCAACTGAATTTTGCAGAAAGTAGTTAATAAACTACCAGATCAAATTTATAGCTTCTATATTCTGAAATGTATGGAGAAGTTCTCACACTATTCCTGAAAATCTACCAGTTATTATAATTATCAATATCGGTTAATACAATGACTTGTGGAAAATCGTTTTCAATTTCTTTAATGGTTGTTGGAGTAACTTTTACCGAATTTATAGTTTTTTCAAACAGCAATAATCCTTTTTGGCTATTATAAAACAAACCAAATTTCTCATTTTCTTCGGTTTCAACAAAGCCCAATAGAAATTTGCATTTAAATTCAAATCCTTACTTAAAGCAATGTTTCGAATATCGTGCCATTCTGTTAATAAAAGATTAGTTAGTTCCTTTACTTCTTGTTTATATAAATTGATATCTATCATATTACTTCTTTTTTAATGGAGTGGATACTTTATGAATTAAGCCTTCTTCACGGTATGCATCTTGGCACTTGCCACACATATTCCATGTTGCTCCAATGTCATTTATTGAGCCATTGGCAGGTGTATGAATTTAGGTCCAGCCTGCTTTAAATCTGCCTTTATAAGTACGTATAAGACTTTCTAACTCGCTGCGTCTTGCGTAATCGGTGACCTCTATATTGACCAGGCCTCCAGTATAATGTATCTGAAGGGTGTGTTCTGCACCCCGCTTTGCATGATTAATGACGGTTATTTTAATATTAAAAACATCGTTCCAGCTTATAAAGCCGGCTTCTACAGTAAAGATTCCCCGGTCATTCAGGATGATACGGGGCTCATGCCGTGATATATCTATCACATTGCAGACAATGCTGTATAAAGAATAAGAAATCCATACTGCTCCGATTATAATCACGAAGGTTGATGGTTTATCTGACCTGAAATCAAAAATCTCTGCTCCAATGCCCGCAGCAAGGAAGATCACATAGAAAAAAATATTGAGCAAAAGCCTTGGTCTGGAATAATAAATAATGGTTTCCGAATCGGTGCCGGCGTCATCAATAAAAACGTCTGGTGCCCCGGTTCGTTGCTGCAGCCTGCGCCACTGGTCCCGTTCCGAAGCCGACTGTAGCTGAATGTTATCCAGGAAGCTACCATAGCCAGAGCAAAGAGAAGCTTTTCTTGCAGCTCTCCTTAACTCTTCTACATCATTTACATGGCTGAATGCCCAAAGCTTCCAACGCGTGGTGCGCTTGCTCCAAAACCGAAAAGGCAGGTAAAAAAATATAAAGGAAGTAACGATCAGTACCGAACCAAAGACCAGCAAGGTTTTCGTAGTTAAAGCATGCTCTCCTGTTACGGCTATGAAAAATAAGGCAAAGGGGAACATAAAAAAGAATAGCCCTATAATCATTACTATTCTTGGTAGAAGCAACATCTGCCGCCCTTTCGCCAATGCCTGATCAACTGAAATTAATTCGGAATTTTCGTATTCGTTCATAGGATTATTTTTGCTTATAACAGAATACTACAGATGTATCTTTTCCGAGTAACATTACACTTGACGTAAACAATAGGAGGATACTTTGGGTTGATCCCCGCTACTACAACGCTCAGGTCAAATTAAGAAAATATATCATAATGTGAAACAGAATTATGCTTATTCAGAAGCTGGTTTGTCATATTTGATATGAAATTACTGAGCAGGCATTCTTACAGGGCTAGAAGTAAATGCCATTAAAATCAGGTTAATAAAAATTTCTATTTTCATGGCATCGGTCTTTTGATGCGGATAATTGATGATTGCTTTATCAATTAATGCAGTGATATCGTTATCCGTTAATTCCCTGAAGTTTTCACGAAAATCATCTTTAACTTTGATAATCAATCATGGCCAAATGCCTCTCATTCTGATTACAAATTGATGGAGAGGGGCAGATAAGTTGGTTTGTGTATTTAATTATCATCAAACTTTTCTTTCAGCAATTTGGCAAGATCATCAATGCTAATATCCCTTTTGATTACTTTGCTGTCAGAATCAAGCAAAAATGTAGTTGGAAAGTTTTTAATTAGTAGTTTTTTGGTTATTGTTCCATTTTCATCTAAAAAATGAGTCCAATCAAGTCCATAATCTATAATTCTTTTCTGCAAAAGCCCTCTTTCACTTGCCTTGTCTGTTGATATACTTACAATGTTAAAGCCTTTTGACCTATACTTATCTTGCAGTTTTTTTAATTCAACGTATGCTTCTAAACAAGGTTTACATCTGCTAAACCAGAAATCAACCAAAGTGAGTTTTGCAATAGGAATTGATAATCGTTTTTCGACATATGCAGTATCCATAACCATCGGTGATGGAAATACCACTCCCTCTTTTATGGCAATTGCGTTAAATTCATCACGGAGCTTATGCCATATCCCTCCTTTTTTTATTTTGTCTGAGAATGAATAAAGGGTTTTTTCCCGTAATGTTGAATGACCGAATCGTGTGAATCTATTTACAACTTCCCATAGCGCAACATATGAATAAGGATATTTTTTCACATATAAGTATACCAATGAGTCAAATTGTAATTGCTTACCCTCTTCAATTACTTCCATATCCCGTTTTGCACAGCTGTAAGTCCCGATTTTTTGGAAAATAAATGGAATAAATATTTTTTGATATTCTGCATTAGTTGATCCATCAACCGAAACACATTCTGTGTTTTTCAAATCCGATTTAATTACTTTTGTGCTATTGTCAAGAAAATAACGGCCAGCCCTCCATATCATTTTATTCTTATCGCTTGACAGGACCATTCTAAACATTACCGGCTCCTTAAATGAACTCTTAAGCTTATATTTTCCAAACAACACTTCGGAGCGTATGTTTTTCATTTCATAGTACTGTTCACTAATCTGACCTCCGAAAAAAATCACGGTATCTGTTTTAACACTGCTATCAATAATTTCTCCGTTGATATAACCAACATTACCTTGACTATATACAGATATGTTGGCAAGAAGCAGAATTGTAAAAAAGAATAATTTTCTCATTGTTGATTCTTAATGTGATTTCGATAGTTATAAACTATCGAAATCAACGGTACTAATTATTTGTCTTGTGTTTCTGCATAACAGCAAGTATTACATACGCCGTCAGTAGCACAACCTGATGCACAGCCATCAGTTGCATAACAGTCACCTCTAGCCACGCTTGATCCACCAAGTACACTTTTCAATTCATCTCTTGTTAAGCTTTTAAAGCTCTTTTTCAAATTTGTTTTCATGTTGTTTTTCTAAAGTTTATCTTAGCTGTTGCTACTAAGCGGTTCTGGTTTTTTACTGAGACAACATCACTTTACAGTGACCCAGCCTTGCCAAGATAGTGATTTAATTGTGGAATCAAATACTCTAAATCCCTTAAATTATACCTTGTTGGCATTTTTCTCCCATTTAGGAATATCGTTGGAGTATACGTTATTCGATTCTCTTTCATCCAAATGTAGTGATGCTTTTTTTGAACTGATACATCGTTCAACCCAACTTTTCCGCATTTTTTTAACCAATTCTCCAAATTCATTAATTCGAACCAATCAGTTAAAATTTTAGCTATTTCTGTTGGATTGGTGCAGGATGCTGCATTCAAAATTGATTCTGTTGCTTCCGTGAACTTATCATTTGTATTAAGCATTGGGCATAATAATTTAATATCCAACTCGATCATTCCCGGAAACTTATCCATTAACCTATGAATATCTTTATGTGCAGTAGCACACGGCTTGCAATAAGGGCTGCAAGCTATTGTGAGTTTTATCGGTGCATCTGTATTCCCAACAATTAAAATATTTCTAAAAGAGGAATCGGAAACCATCAATTCTTCATTTTGCAACTGAGATAAAAAAATCGAAGGGTCCGCTTTCCATTTTTTAAATTCAAGTAATTGAGTAGTTGCCCATATTTTGAATGAGAATAACCTGCTCAACATCATCAAAGGATAAACCAATACCAAAAAGATGGCGGAAAATACAAAAAACGGTAAGGGCTCAAAGCCAAGCTGGGAACTATTCAGAATTATTAGAAGCTGAACTGATAATATGCATCCTACTCCAATGCATAAGGCGCACCAGTCTCTAATTATAAAAGCCTGAGCATAAATACTTCCAATTACAATAATGCCTGCAACACATGCTGGAATTATTGTAATACTTATCAATGTGAAGTTCGGTGTAATAAAAATATATGCTACAAATTGCGTAGTAAAATAAGTTAACGAGCCCAACGCCGGTGTAATTCCGAAGATACCTCTTGCCAGATTATTGCTCATGACATTTTCACAACCACTTTTACTAAACGCTCCACACACTTGCCTAATGATCCTAGAGTGGAACCCGACTTCATTTGATAACAAAAATACGCTCAGGAAAAGTCCCAACATACCAAACAATCCAATGAGTATTTCTTCAACTGATTTAATGTTGTGCGATCTAAAAGTGAATAAAGACAAAAGAATAATTGAGAATATCCATAAGAAAATTTTTTGGTCCCTTTCTTTTAGGGCAGCATTACTATTCTCTTTAACCTCCCATTTCGAATTAACCTCTGGAAAAATGACAATGCCACTCCAGTCTGAAAGAATCTCACGATATTCTTCCCAATCGTTTATACTGTTAACGATATACATATAACTGTGTTCCGGTTTTTTAATATGGGCCAGGGCTGGGTAGTTTAGTTCACCGATAGAATGGAGATCAGTTTCCACGGCGTAAAATTCCATTCCACCCTGTTCCAAAACATCAGTCAATGCGGTTAACGACGGATAATCTGGGTGTGTTGTAATCTCGTCTCTGAAATAAACTTTATTTGGGAAACTTCCGGCTTGCTTAAGCCAATTATAACTTACCTTCCAAAGTTCTGAGGTTTTCTCTTTTTCTATTAACATATTGATTTCTCTTACCCCCAAGATATTATTTATACCTTAAAATTTATCAATTAATTTAATACATAAAGGTTTTAAATACGCCACATCAGTAAAGATCGTCCCTCAGGTTAAGCCGTTGGTGATTACTGTTGGCGAAAAGAAAAACTAAATCTATACTTGAGTCAGTGACATCTTGAAAAGTTTCATTCCTTTAATTATAGCGTATCTGCAGCTATTAAGGCAATTATAATTGTAATCGCTGGGTCAACTAAATCTCCAAGCTGGCATCATTTTTACAGGGTGGAAAATACGCTAATTTACGCTGAAACACTAATCATCATAGCGTTTTTGAAAGAAATCCAAAGGTTTGCGTAACTTCATTTTATAAATTCTATGTTTAAATTTATAAAGTCAAATAATTGCAAAAACAATGGTCAACAATTAGATTTTCATCCCAGGCAATTTGTAATTATCTTCGCTCCAGAGATGAAAAGCGAGCATATACAGGAAACCTTCGGAAACATTGATATTTATTTATTCGACCAGTTACTAAAGGGTACCTATGATGGGTGCAAAAGTGTTTTGGATGCTGGATGTGGAACAGGAAGAAACCTGCTTTACTTTTTAAAAAGTGGCGCACAGGTTTATGGGGTAGATCAAAATCCTGAAGCTATAGCACAGCTTAAAAATCTGGCAAGTGCCTTTCCCCATATCAATCCCGAAGAAAACTTCAGAATAGGGCTGGTAGAAGAATTACCATTTGAAAATGAAAGTTTTGATCTGGTCGTTAGTTCTGCTGTACTCCACTTTGCAGAAAACGAGGAACATTTTGAAGCGATGTTAAGCTCTATGTGGCGCGTACTTAAACCCGGTGGATATTTCTTCTGTCGCCTGGCCTCAGAAATCGGTATTGAATCACTAGTCCGTTTTATCGGAAATGGCAGGTATATTCTTCCAGACGGATCAGATAGATTCTTAGTTAACCAGGAAATGCTGGTTAGATTCACCAATAAACTTGGCGGACAACTTCACGAGCCCATTAAGACCACCAACGTACAGAACATGAGAGCGATGACCACCTGGTGCGTGCGGAAATAACATTTTATAAAATATTTGATTCAATGCTGATCTGAGTACATAACTGAACTTTCCGCTACTGAATACTTCAAGATCATTTCGTTTGATCAGGTCATGAAGTGCTTTTTCTGATATGCTAAAATGCTGATAAATTATCCTTTCACTACAATCAAGTAGGCTAGCAGCCTGTTTCACAGTAAGGAACTCTGCCGGCTGGTCATTGATAGTTTTACGCAGATACTAAGCGTCTGTTCATTGCTGGCAGAAATCTTTAGATTACGGATTTTTTGTTTGTAATGCAGCCTGTTACAATTCAAGCTGCAGTACTTAGTGACCGTAGTTTTTGCCAAGAATGTCTTATTGCAGTGTTCGCAGATTCGCTCAACCGTTATATTGCTACTCATTTCATCCTTTTTTGCTGCATCTGCTGCAAGTCGACAGGAATTTAGACGCCTAAACATCAGTGGTAGTTTCCCCTAAAATAGTGGGTTATTAGTAGTGTTTAATGTTTTTTAGTGTCGATAAGCGACATCATTTCACCCATGATTTTTTGGGGAAAAATTTCAGTCGATCGAGCAACAAATGAGCAACAAAAATGCGAAAAACGGTGATAAACTTCCAATAAATTCATTTGGAAATATTAAAATAACTTATTAACAATCAGGCGGTTGATTGTCGTAAGTTATCGAAATTAGTGGTTGTTTTCAGGGATTATTTGCCGATACAAAACTTCGTAAATATATTCTCAAGCAAATCATCGGTGGTTACCGTACCGGTAATCTCACCAAGATAATGCAGCGCCTGTTTAATATCCATTGCTAAAAAATCGGAGGTAACCGGATTATCTACATTCGCCAAAACGTTTTGTAAAGCATGTTCTGTTTGTTTCAATGCTTCTACATGGCGGATATTGGTTACCAGTGTTTCGCTGGTATTAATATGGTGCAAGTTAACCTGCTCCAATAAAGTGTTTTTTAATTCGTCGATACCCTGTTTCTCTTTGGCAGAGATAAAAACAACATCTAAAGCTTCGAAAGCTTTACGTTGCGCATCGGCAAGGAGATCGGCTTTATTGACTAAAATTAAATAGGGGATAGCCAATTGTGCCAAACCCCGGATCTGCTCTTCAATTTCTGATGTACTTTGAGCGGCATCGGCCATATAAATGATCAGTTTAGCCTGTTTCATTTTCTCCAGCGTGCGTTCTACTCCTAAAGCTTCGATTATATCTGCTGTATCGCGGATTCCGGCGGTATCGATAAAACGGAAAACAATGCCACCTATGGTGAGTTCATCTTCAATGGTATCGCGAGTGGTGCCGGCAATATCAGAAACTATAGCGCGTTCTTCGTTCAGGAGGGCATTTAACAGGGTAGATTTGCCTACATTAGGTTTGCCTGCAATCACAATGGGAACACCATTTTTAATTACATTTCCCATTTCGAAAGAAGAGATTAAACGTTGTAAAACGTAATTGATCTTGTTCACCAGGTTTTTCAACTGCTCACGATTGGCAAATTCTACATCCTCTTCGGCAAAATCGAGCTCGAGTTCGATCATGGAGGCGAAATGGATTAATTGTTCGCGTAATCCTTTTAATTCGTTGGCAAAGCCACCGCGCATCTGTTGCATGGCCACATCATGCGAAGCTTTAGAATTGGAGGCAATTAAATCGGCAACTGCTTCTGCCTGACTCAGATCGAAAGCCCCGTTTAAAAAAGCACGTAAGGTAAATTCGCCGGGTTTGGCGGCACGGGCACCTTTGCTGATTAACAGGTTAATAATCTGCTGAATAATATAATTAGAACCATGGCAGGAAATTTCTACCACGTTTTCTTTGGTGTAGGATTTGGGGGCAACAAATAAACCCGCTACCACTTCATCCACAATATGATCGCCATCTTTAACCAGGCCGAAATGTAAAGTATGTGAGGCCTGTTTTTCTAAATCTTTTCCTGCAAATACGGCATTGGTAAGGGAAATAGCCTCCGGACCAGATAAACGGATTACGCCAATGGCGCCAGAACCTGAAGGGGTAGATAAAGCAATAATGGTATCTTGATTGTTCATGTGCGGTATTAAAGCTGCAAAAATAAGGCTAATCTATGGGTAATACCGTGTAAGGGAAGTAATTTTTTTCATTGGTCTCTAGTTCATAGTTGATTATCTGGCGGATATTCGACTTCAGGTTACAGGCTTAAAATGATGAACCAGCAGAACGACCTATTAGCCTTTCGACGCCACTCAGTGTAACACACTAAGGGAAAATAATTAACATTAAGCATGGTTTGGAAAGTACATTACAGGCAGAAAACTTTCATTATAAACCCGATAATAGTGGACGCCGATCCTTCATCGGCTGAAACGAATAGCGGGACTACCACAGCCCACGAACTACTGACATTCATTTCCAAAACCTAAAAACGTCATTTACATTGATTTTTATACAATAAATTATCCATCAGAGTGACCTATTGAGGAGAAATAGATTAATTTACTCCCAACTTATTAATCGTTTAGACTTCGGACTCAAGACTTATGACTCCTGACTACAACTAATTATTTAAAACATTTTAAAAGCGGCTGTGTTTAGAATTCAAATCAGAATAAGCTTTTATGACAAATAATTTACCCCTGACCGTAAAACGATCGATAGAATTATTGGGGCTAATGGCCATTGCAGCCGTGATGGTAATTGGTCGAGATATTATTATGCCAATATTAATGGCTTTTTTCATCAGCATCATGTTGCTTCCATTGTATCGCTTTTTAAAAAGAAAAAAAGTACCCGAATCTTTAGCCATTATCTTACCAATTTTATTAGTGGCCCTGTTTGTAGCATTGATTATTTGGTTTTTTTCGAACCAGATCGGCATTTTGGTTAAAGATTTCCCTCAGATAAAGGCAAATGTAACACAGCATATCAATTCTTTAAGCGATTGGATCAGCCGCATTACCCATTATGATGATAAGCAGCAAAAAGCATTTATACAGACCAAAAGCGACGATTTAATGAATATGGGCACCTCGCTTGCGGGCGGTGCTGCAGTTACTTTAAGTGGTATTTTTGTATTTATCGGGTTGTTGCCTATTTATATTTACCTGATGCTCTTTTATAAAGATATTATATTGCGCTTTATTTTTATGTGGTTTAAAGCAGATGACCACCCGAAAGTGAAAGGAGCGATTTATGAAACCGAATCGATTATTAAAAGTTACCTGATCGGGCTGTTAATTCAGATTACCTATATGACCATTTTATTGGGCGGCATATTGATGTTAATTGGTATAAAACATGCCTTGTTAATTGGGGTTATTTTTGCCATATTAAACCTGATCCCTTACGTGGGTGCCTTAATTGGTAACTTGATAGGGGTATTGCTAACACTTACATCGTCGCAAGAGTTATGGCCTGTGCTTACGGTTTTAGGGGTAATTGCATTTGTTCAGTTTTTGGATAACAACATCCTTATGCCGCGTATTGTGGGTTCCAAAGTAAAAATTAATGCTTTATTTTCCATTCTCGGGGTATTTATTGGCGGCAGCATAGCGGGTGTTTCGGGGATGTTCCTGGCATTACCTATTGTGGCTGTGCTCAAAATTATTTTCGATCGTACAGAATCATTCAAACAATGGGGTGTGTTACTTGGAGATGAACGTCCGGCTAAAAGTCCGATGACTTTCCCTGTTTTTAGAAAGAAAAAAGCAGTGGCTACCAAATCGGGAATAGAAAAAGGATAGAGATGGGAAATGTAAGATGGATGATGTGAGATGTAATGAGTTCTGCACGATCAGCGTAATCTGTGGGAAATAGTTTTAGGTGATGGAAAATATAAAATGTCATTAGTTCTGCGGTAATCAGTGTAATCTGCGGGAGGCAGTTTGATGTGTAGGTTAGATCAATGTCATTAAGTTAAGCGGTAAATCGTAAAAAGATGTTACCCTGAGCGTAGTCGAAGGGGCATTTAGTTGCGTTTTATCAATCTGACGACCGCGGTGCTTAAATTAATGATATTTAGGTTAGGGTAGCAGATGGAGAGTGTAAGATGCAAAGGCCCAAGTGGCGCACTCTTTGTATTTCCCTTTGCGTGTTTTTCGGTTAAAATTTTGCTTTCTCATGGCGTCATACCAACTAATGCGCCAATGACCAATAAACATTTTCCAACGGTTAAAATTCCACTTTACTAATACCCGGATTTTAATTATTTTCGTCCTGCAAGCTTAAACCAAAACATGCCTTATATCCTTAACGTTCCCTTTGCTGATAAAGACGGGGCCAAAGCGCTCGGGGCTTACTGGCTCACTGAAATCAAAAAGTGGGTTATTCCTGATCACATTGCAGATATCAATCTCTTTGCGAAATGGATCCCTGCCGGTCGTTTAGATTGTATTGTAAGGAAACCTTTTCTATTGGCAAAAGCCACGCGGATCTGCTGGAAGTGCGGACAGAAAACACCTGTAATGGCTCCGGCTGCAGTAAATTATTATCATTTGGAAGAAGTTGATGAGGATAATCCCGAGGGTGAAGGGTTTGCATGGGTTAAAGGCGAAAACCCAACATTGTTCAGTTACGTCCAGAGTGCGGATCTTCCTGCGATGGAACATTTTAAAAAAGTCAATCCGCAGTTTAAATATAGTTTTTCCAAAGCCATTTAATTTTCCTATTGGGCAAACACCTGCAAACGCTGTGGCACATTACAGGGAGATTTTGAACTGCACGATGAACCCGGCGGACCGTTTTTTCCAATCGTTTACGATCCCGGCGATATCGAGATTACGTCCATTGAACTCGAATACGATTATGCTATTGAAGGCGAATATGGCGGTCAGCAGTTTGAAGAAATGGATTTTTCGGAGTTTTTGTAGAATCTGCTAAAATGCCTCTCCAAGGCTGATGTAAAAACCACTTTGTCTTTCTTCGCTTTTTACTTTTGTACCGATGCCATAATCCATGCGTACACTCAATCCCTTCGCTGGATCGAAAAAGTACCTTAAACCTGCACCAAAATCAGGTTTGAAATTATCCAAAGCAAAAGTAGTACGGCCCCAAACTGTGCCTGTTCCGGCAAAGAGCACTGCACCAAAACGGTTATTCAACCGGTAACGCAGTTCGCTCTGCATGGCCAATAAATTCCGATCGCGGTACCTGCCCGAATAATAACCGCGCATCATTTCGTCATTTCCCAATTGTGGCAGGATGTAAAAAGGATAATGCCCGCTTTGTAAACCCTGATAAATACCCTGTGCACCCAGTACAAATTTTCCGCCCAGATTCCAGAAATTACGAACGTTTGCCCCGAACTGGCTCCCTGTAAAATTTGTACCGCCGAAAAAGTCGGGTGCATATTGGTAAGTAACCCTGCCAAAAAAGCCTTTGGTGGGATAGTTGTTCGAGTTGCGGGTATCATAACTTTGAGAAAGGCCCAAAAAGATTACTTTTCCACCCCTTTTGCCTTGAATTTCTGGCCGTTGGGTGAAAATTTTCTCCGGTGACCGGTCATCAAAAACATAATTTTCATATCCTAAAGAAAGGCCTGAATAGAAATTCCTGATAAAGGTTCTTTCCAGGTCGAGTTTTATCTTAAACTGCTGTTGCTGCAGTTTGTCTTCATCCGCTTTTTTGGTGCGGTTGCCAATCCCGTAAAAATTAAATGGCATTTTTCTGAAACGGATTTCGGCAATGGCATGGTAGAGGTTGCCTTTGCTCCAGGCATCGCCCAGGATGCTGAAATTGTATGTTTTTTTAGTAGAGTAAGAGGCTGTACCCGAAAAATTGGAACTCCTGTTGGTGGTATCTTTACGGTCGGCATAAAAAGAAAATAATGCACCCGCTCCAAATTCAAAACCTGTTTCTTGCGTATAACCGAGCACCGGAATAGGCATAAAACTCGATTTCCGTGTGGTATCTTTCTCGTTCGACAACAACTTTTTAATCAGCCTGATCTGCGCAGAACACTGAAACATGATAAGTAGACTCATTGCCGACAGCAGCATCTTTTTCATGGCGCAAATAAAGTGAATTATTTCAGGATTTTTATGAACTGTAAATGAAGACAGACCTGTCTTATTGATTTCTATAACTTATTTTTTTGCTTAGCCGGCTAATTCATTAAAATGTTCCTATTTTTAGGCAGAACTAATTATTGATTAATTTTTATAACAGGCGTTTTACTTATTCGTTATAGAAAAGTAAACAGCTATATTTTTATGCATAAGGCAAAGTCTTTTCTATCCAATCTGGTATACAATAAGTTTTTCTGGCAATTTTTCCTTGCTGTTTTTATGCTCGGTATGGCTGTCTTTTTTATCCGGAACCAGCATGTCGAAGTGATACAGATTACCAGGCAATTGGATACTGCTGTACCGCTTTATGTGGTATTGGGTATTTTGCTTACCGGTGTTTACATTGTGGCACAGGGGCAAATGTATGTACATAGTTTCAAAGCCCTTAATGTTAAAGTTTCGCTGGGCAATGCCATAAAACTTTTTTTAAAACGTAACCTCATCAGTGTTTTTTTGCCTGCCGGAGGTTTTTCGTCGCTGATATTTTTTACCAGGGAAATTGAAGAAAAAGGGATTTCGAAATCCAAAATCCACTTATCATCTACCTTATTTGCATTTTGTGGTATCCTTTCGGTAGTTGTAGTCGCCATCCCTGTATTGGGTATCGCACTATTATCAACCCGGTTGGGGCAGGTAGAAATTATCAGTTTTATATTTCTGTTGCTTTTAACCGCATTTCTTTTTATCACCATTTATTCCATTTCGAAAAAAGGATGGGCTTATCAATATATTTCGAAGATCAGACCTTCATTGGTTACCGTTTTCGATGATATGATCGAAGAACACATCAACAGGAAACAGTTTTGGTTAACCTTGCTGGTTTCTATCGCTATAGAGTTTATCGGTATCCTGCATTTATACATCTGTATGCTGGCGCTTGGTTTTCAGGCCAGTTTGCCAGCTGCGATAGTAGGTTACATCGTCATGGTGATCCTGCTTATTGCCTCACCGTTTTTAAGGGGATTAGGTACTATTGAGGTCTCGCTTACTTTTATATTGGGACAGTTTGGTTTTCCGCTTATTGCTGCGGCAACCATCACACTGATGTTCAGGTTTTTCGAGTTCTGGTTACCTTTAATTGGCGGTATTATCAGTTTTATCCTTAAAAAAGATAGCATTGTACTGCGTGTACTACCTGCTTTTATCATTCTGATTTTGGGTGTGGTAAATATCATTTCCTCGATAACGCCATCTATACCCACCAGGTTAAGATTGGTAAGGGATATCTTGCCGGAAGACCTGATTGTAACCAGTAATGCATTGGTGCTCATTTTCGGCCTCATATTGGTCATGGTGAGTATATTTTTATTACAGGGATCAAAACGTGCCTGGTATGTAGCCCTTTCGCTCACCTTGTTTTCCATCATTGGCCATTTATTAAAAGCTGCCGATTATGAAGAAGCCACATTGGCATTAATTGCGGGGTCTACGCTGTTTTATACCCGCGATAATTATAAACTGAAACCGCATCCAAAATTTGTAAGGGTGAGTTACTGGGTGTTTTTATATGCCATTGCCGCAGTATTTGCCTATGGCGTGCTTGGTTTCTATTTTATGGAAAAAAGGCATTTCGGGGTAGAATTCAAATTTGTTGATTCGGTAAAAGCCGTTTTAAAGGTAATTTTCTTTATTGATGATAAAGCGCTGAACCCACTTACCAAATTTGGCACCCATTTCGAGCAATCGATTTATGCGGCCAGTGGTCTGGTGATTCTTTTTATCATTTTTAGTTTGCTTAAGCCGTATTTTTTTAAGCCTTATAACAGTCCTGAAGATTTTGTTGAGGCAGATACTTTGTTAAGTGAGAAAGGAAATTCGGCACTCGATTATTTTAAAACCTACCCTGATAAGTTTATCTATTTTAACGAGAACCGTACGGCATTTATCAGTTTTAAGATTACCCGGCATTTCGCACTTGTATTAGAAGACCCTGTTGCAGACAATGCGGAAGAGAAAATTGCCATGATCAAAAAATTTGAGCAAAGGTGTAAGGATACCGGATTTATAGCGGCTTATTATAGGGTACCTCACGAATCATTGTGTTTATATAAATCAATGGGTAAAAAGTTTATTCCGATAGGTGAGGAGGCTGTTTTAGACCTTACTTCCTTTACCATTGACGGTGGTAAAATGAAAACCACCCGTAGCGCCATTAATAGATTGAGCAGTGAAGGGTTTATTTTTAAGGTTTACAAAGGACAACAGAAAGAAGGATTGCTGCAAAAACTTCAAACCGTTTCTGATAATTGGCTGAGGGACTTGGATCAGAAAGAAGTGGCTTTTACACAGGGTGTTTTTGATAAAACGATATTGAAAAACCAGACTATTTTGACCATCGAAGATGCAGAAGAGAAAGTGTATGCTTTTTTAAACCTTGTGCCGGATTATGCACCGGGAGAAGCCACTTACGACCTCATCAGAAAGGAAACTGATGCGCCAAATGGTGTATTGGATATGCTACTGGCTAAAACCTTTTTATACCTCAAAGATGAAGGTTTTAAAAGTGTAAATATGGGCCTTGCGCCGTTATCGGGAATAAATGGCGAAGATTTTACGCAAAAAACGATCAAATATGCTTACGATAACCTGAAGGCTTTTGCACAGTTTAAAGGCTTGAGGAAATATAAAGAAAAATTCTATCCATCATGGAATAAGAAATACCTGATATACAGCCATCATTACCATTTGTTACAGGTGCCGAATGCCTTAAAACGGATTTCGGAAGGCAGTTAAACTACAGTCCGGTTTGGATTGCAGAAACTACTTTTTTAGTATCATTGTTAAATTTGTGCGATCCGGTGATAAGGCTTTTGGTGATGTTTTTCTTATCGGGAATGGCTTTGTACACATCACTGTCTTCATCTTCACCAAAAATAAACAAGAGTTTTCCGCTGATTTTATTGATTTCGGGCAATACCTTGTATTTGGCATTTTTACTGCCGAAGCCCATCATATCAGATAGGTGGATCACAAAATCAGTTGAATTTGACGGAGAAAGCAAAATGATGGATTTCAGTTTTGGCTGCAGGTCTTTTGCTAAACGCGGTGTTAAAAACAGGGCAGCATCAGCACCGAAAGAGTAACCCAGAATCGAAAATTCATCTTTATTCCAGTTTTTTAAATAAGATTCTATTACGGCATTCAGGTCTTGTGCCAATTTATCTGGTGTTTTTTGATCCCAGAAATACTTTCTGCTGTCTAAAGCAACTATTGCGTAGTTTTTATCATGGAGCGATTGCAGAAGGCTTTGCGAAAAACTGTTCATGCCACCATCGCCGCTAAGGTAAAAAATAATGCTTTTGGCTGTTGGTTTTGCTTTTGTTGTTAAGGGTAGTTTTGATGTATCCTGCGCCCGGGTAAAAAGTGTACAAAATAATAAAGTGTAAACAATGGAAATTCTATAAATCATTTGATATTTATTTCAATACGGCTACTATTTTATTGTAAGCAGCAGTTTGGTAATGGTGGCTACCGGGAATACTATCGATGACCACATTCTTTTGATTGATGTTTTTTAAAGGTTTATCCGTTTCTTCTTCACCATAAAAACAGAATATGGGAATGTTTATTTTTTTGACTTCGAGATCTACCTTATATGGGTAATTATCGCCTGACAGGTTGGTGAGGTCGCCGAAACGCACTTTAAAAGCGGAGGTAGCATAAGGCGAAAGCATTTCTATGGCTTTAACATGCCTTTTGGCACGATAAGGTAGCCTGCTATAGATAAATGGTACCACATCGGCGCCGAAAGAATAACCACATAAATAAATCTGGCGGGTTTTATACTGGAAAGCGTATTTACGAATCAGTTGAACAACATCACGCTCGGTCTGTTCCGGTGTTTTCTGTTCCCAGAAATAATCTCTCGAATTTATCCCGATAGTATAAAAGCCGTTTTCGGCAAACTTTAAAGAGAGTTCATCTTCAAATTTGATCCAGCCGCCATCGCCTGATAAGAAGATAAGTAGTTTTTTCGCATGCGTATCTTTAGGAGGGTATAAAAAAACAGGAAGATTAAATTCTTTACCTTCAATGGCATTGTTTTCGTGCACTCTCGCACGCTTAAACAATGCGCAACCGCTTAAAGCGGCTGCCAATAAAAGTAAAAAAACTATTTTTCTCATCTTTTATAAAAATGTAAAACCCAACATAAATGAGAGTCCGTGCGGATTGATATCCAGGTCGTTTGTACTCATTTTGTAACCTTTTAATCCGACCGCCAAAAAAGTATTTAATTTAGGCGTAATGCTGTATTTAACGCCTAAACCGGTATATACGTAAAAACCTTCTTCACTTACTTTGCGTTTAATTTCAGGCGTAGGATCTTCCGCAATATCATATTTATTAAAAGATATGCCTAGCGAAGTTTCTACATAAGGCCTGATCTTTTTGGTGGTTTTAAAATTGTATTTTAAGTTACTATATATAGGCAAAAATTTTAATTTGTACAATACATAACCATTATCGTGATGGATAGGGGTGGTGGCATATTCAATACCAAAACCAGGTTCCAAACCATTAGCAAACAGGTAATTTACCTTTAACGAGGGGGCGTAAAAAAGATTACTGTGGGTAGACCTTAACAGTTCGAAAGCTGGCGAAACCGAAAATATTCCATTGTTGGTTTTCTCTTGTGCGAATGAAAGAAAAGGCATTATAAGCAATAAATTGCCAAAGAATATTTTTTTAATTGTCATTGTTTCTAAAATGTTACGGTAAACATAATAAAAAGCTTTGATTAGTTCATTGCTTGGTTAAGCAGTTAATTGTTTAAATTGGTTAATTAACCCCAAACGGCCAGGTGTAGATGTTGGTCCGAGTTATGATTTAAGTTCATCGTATGGGAATATTTATTTGAGAAAACAGTACGGATGGATGATGGGGAAGCGGTAAGTATTTGGCGATAGGAGCTGATCAATCGCTTCATCACTTTTTCTCATTCCGAATGCAATGAAGAATCTTTTTTCATGAAGGAATTAAAATCACTAAGAAATACAGAGAGCAATCCCTCGTTCCGTCATCTCCTTTGGTTTATCAAACTGATTTTTCTTCTTTGAAATAGTATTACAAGAAGAAAGCTTGCTAAGCGTTTAAATAAAAGGCAGGGTGAATTTTCGTCATATATAGTTTACAGAACTTATGGTCGTATTAGTTCCTGCAATTTACTGTCAAAGGCCTAGCTAGAATACTTTCTTAGAACTATTAAAGGTGATCGGCAAAAGACAGTTTAGATACCTATCTGCAGATGTATAAACCCGCGCGTGAAGCTGCCGCACTAAACAACAATAATGTAGAACCCGCCTTCCCTGAAGGGAGTATCGGTTTTTTGAAAGGGATAAGTGCAATTGGTACCAAGTTTCAGTCTGCTTTATTAATGGGGCCACAAAGTCAAAAAAACAAAACTGACGGTAAAACTTTTAAAGGAACTTTAATATTTGATTTTGAAAAATAAGCGTTTTGCTCCCTAAGTTAAAAGAGCACAGCAAAACACCTATTTAATCCGTATTTTTAACGATATGAAGATTGTGTTTTTTTCTGCGAAGCCTTACGACCGTGATTTTTTTGAAAGCTGTAATAAACAGTATGATTTTGAATTAGAATTTTGGGAAACTCATCTGGGTCCTCATATTGCCGACGCGATAAAATTAGGTACGGATGCTGTTTGCGTATTTGTGAACGATAAACTAACGGCTGATGTTATAGCCATACTGGCACAAAAAGGGGTGAAAATTATTGCTTTGCGTTGTGCAGGCTTTAACAATGTGGATCTGAATGCGGCCAAACAATACGGGATCCGTGTTTGCCGTGTTCCGGCTTATTCGCCACAGGCCGTTGCAGAACATGCAGCAGCCATGTTACTTACCCTAAACCGTAAAACCCATAAGGCTTATAACCGCATACGCGAACAGAATTTTTCGCTTTCAGGTTTAATGGGTTTCAATCTTTTTGGCAAAACAGTTGGCGTAATCGGCACAGGGAAAATTGGCGCCGCTTTTTGTAAAATTATGCTTGGTTTTGGCTGTACTGTACTGGCTTCTGATCCTTTTGTGAATAAATCATTACAAAGTGGGGGAGTAACGTATTTACCTTTTCACGAAGTGATAAAAGAGGCTGATATTATTTCGCTGCATTGCCCGCTTACACCCGAAAACCATTATCTGATTGGATCAAATAGCTTATCGGCGATGAAAAAAGGTGTTACGCTAATCAATACAAGCAGAGGCGGATTGATTAATACACGTGAAGTAATTGAAGCATTAAAAACAGGTCAACTTGCAGCGCTGGGAATTGATGTATATGAGCAGGAAGAACAACTCTTTTTTAAAGACCTTTCAGGGAGTATTATTGGAGATGATGATATTCAGCGGTTAATCAGCTTTCCGAATGTTTTACTTACCGGGCATCAGGCATTTTTTACGCAAGAGGCCTTAACAGAAATTGCAGAGTCTACACTGAAAACGGTAAAAGTATTGTTAGATGATCATGCTGAAGAGATCGTTTCAGATGCAATATTGGTGTAACAAGATATATGGTTACATGGAGTTTTTGAGAAGCTAGCCTCCAAAATCTCCATGCGCCCACTGTATTGGTATTTAGTAATAAGAAGTATTGAGGTTGTTATTCTGCTTTTCTGCGGCCTCAATAGGTGCATAATTAGAAAGAATAAGTGCTTCCCCCTTTTTAACACATACATCATGTTCGAAATGAACAGATGGACTTCCATCCGCCGTTCTGATGGTCCAGCCGTCTTCATCCAGAAACACATCTTTTTTACCCATATTAATCATCGGTTCTATGGCCAATACCAGATTTTCTCTTAAGAGTAAACCATTACCTTTTCTTCCATAATTTGGAACCTGTGGGTCTTCGTGCATCTCTTTACCTAAACCGTGGCCTACCAGGTCTCTTACTACGCCGTAACCCTGCTTTTCGTTATGATTTTGGATGGCTGCACCAATATCGCCGATGCGTTTGCCCACAACAGCTTCTTTAATTCCGAGAAAAAGCGATTCTTTAGTTGTTTTTACCAGGTTTAATACCGCCGGAGATACTTCGCCAATAATAAAGGTATAAGCATGATCGCCATGATAACCGTTTTTTATGGTACCTACATCCACCGAGATAATATCGCCATCTTTCAGTTCATCTTTAGTTGGGAAACCATGTACAACCACATCGTTTACCGAAGTGATAATATGAAAAGGAAAGCCATTATAATTGTAAAAGGAGGGTACTGCGCCATTATCCAGTATAAATTCGTTGGCTATTTTGTCAATTTCGAGGGTGGTAATGCCTGGCTTTAATATTTTAGCTACTTCTGCAAGGGTATCGCTCACCAGCAGGGCACTGATTTGCATCAGTTCTACTTCTTCATTGGTTTTATATAAAATCATTGCTGCAAATTTAACAAAAGAAGCGGAAATGAAAAAAACGAAGAGTTGAATGATAAAATGTCTGAATGTTGAAGGTTCTGCGCTAAATTAAGAGCACAACCGGTAATCAGGTATTACAACTTTATTTCTGATTCTGCTCATGGTTTCTATACGCACCCCCAGGTAACTGGCCAGATAACACTGCGGTATCCTATTGATATCCAAACCGCTTTCCTGTAATTTGCGGTACCTGCCGGTAGCTTTGGGTATTCGGGCAAGGATAGCCCTTTCTGATGCAGCATAATACTGAAGTGCCAATAGCTTTCTGTCGATGAGGTTGGACTCCGGATATTTCGTATACATTAAATCGATTAAAGTATAGGGAATGCAGATGAGTTTACAATCTTCCAGGGCCTGAAGATATTCTATAGAATAACCGGGCTGCTGATCGGGGTGGCGTATAGCACCTATTAACTCATTTTCGAAACTAAACCAGGTGCTGATCTCTTTTTTACCATCGCGCACAAAGCCACGTACAAGACCATCGACCAAAAAATACAGAGAAGAATTACTATCTATTGGAGAGAGAATGTGTTTGTTTTTTTTGATACGCATGAGTTTGCAAGACCTTTCATATTCGGCTTTAAAAGTATTAGATAAAGGATAAAATTGCTCAAGATAATTGAAAAGCGGGCGTAAAAATGATGCTGTATATGGCATAGTTAAGACTTATTTTGATTTCAAAAAAAAGATTTAAGCATACTCATTTGAAACGCCATATGCCTATCATAATCTGAAACCAAAGGTATCTGGTATTTTACTGTGCACTGAAAAATAGGACAGTTATGGCCTCCAACGATACGATCGTTAGACTAAAAAATGGCGTTATGACAGGCTAATGGATTAGTTCCTGGGCAAAATAGGCAGTTGGCATTAATCCTGTTTCTTTTTTAAATGCATTATAAAAAGTAGCCACGCTTTTAAAGCCAGCTTCAGATGCAATGGCTTCGATGGTAATTTTATCTGATTTTAAGGGATACTGTTTTAAGAAATGATTAACCCGGTAACTGTTTATCCAATCTCTAAAATTTTTTCCGATATGTTTGTTAATCACGAAAGAGCAGTGGTGAATCGGGATGTTGAGTTTTGCGGCCAGGTCAATAATCTGGAAATCGTGAAGCAGATAAAGCTGTTCCTCCTCCATTATTTCTTTCATGGCAAGTGCATAGTCAGACAGTTGTGCATCTATGAGATTATTTTTTTTTACTGCTGTTAGGTTAGGTTTTGGATCGTCTGCTATTAGGGGAATTAAAATTGCATCAGTTTCTGTTTTCAGTACTGCGGTTTTTTTAGTCCAGTCTACCGCCACCAGCAGATAGCCATAAAAAATGTAAGGCCTGTGGAGCGCATATACTAAAATGACTAACAGGGCTAAACAATTGACCACAACAAACGAAGCGTTAACATATGGGATATGTAAGCTTCTTAAAATGATAGGTGCCAGGGTAAACAACTGGAAGAAGGTAGCAATCCTAAGAAAAAAGATGATCCAAGTCCTGCTTTCGGCTTCGAGCAGCTGTTTTGGTTTGTTTTTTAGGCGCAGTACAACAATCCACGTAGCGCATAAATAAGCCACTACCAATACAGGCCTGAATATATAATGGAAATATGGCGGAAAAAGACCACTTCTTTCTTTTAGTGAGAAGTAACCGTTTTCGGCCAGTTGGCTACCTATCAAATCCCAATTGAGTGTGGTAGAGAAATGCCAGGGGATAACATGGATAATGGCCAGTAATACAGGCAAAAAATGGAGCCATTCTATTTTTTGTAAATTTTTGCGATCCTGAAGAAACCCTGTGATGTAGAGATAAAAGCAGGCTGGGGCAGCATAATAGAATGGAGTAAAAATCTGATAAAAAAAAGCTAAGGTATTGGGCTGTCCTGATTTAAAAAATAAGGAAGTTAATATTTGCCCAAATCGGGCAAAAAATATAACCGAAAGAAAAATGTTTAACAGTTTATTCCCCTTTTTTGAAAAAAAAAGATGCATGGAGAATAAAAGCAAGAATAAACAACTGGTACTAATGAGAAGGTTTAAGGACTGCATATTTCCAGCCAAGATAAAACATAATCGCTGAATTAAATTTCCTAAATTTTTTATGTTAAATGCGCCATCCGTAAAAGGCTAAAAATGAGGTCACATTTGTTAAAAATAAGGTATGCGTAGCTGCCTTTGCCCGGATATTTCATGCTGTTTGCAATAATGATTTGCCATAAACGTTTGTTTAATTTATAAAAAGCAATAGTTTTGCGGCCCGTTTATTGTTAGCGGAAAGGAATATTGTTTAATTAATGGATGTTTACCATCCCTATAAAAGAAAAACTATGGACAAATTTAAAAAAGTGCAAGATCTAATCTCTTCTGTAGAAGCAGACGTAACTAAATTTTATGATGGTGGTAATGCAGCAGCAGGTACACGTGTACGTAAAGCAATGCAAGACCTAAAAGTTTTAGCCCAAGAAATTAGAGCTGAAGTAACTGATAAAAAAAATAGCGATAAATAATTTATTCGCTTAGAAAGAAAGCCATTCTAGTTTTAGATGGGCTTTCTTTTTGGCTTTTGTTTTTAGTTTTTGTGCGCCTAAATGTTTATTTGTTACGTTTACTGGTAATAAGTTTATCGGTGAAAAAGTCACGGAAATCATTATAGTAAAGATCGCCCACTGTAAAGCTGGTATGATTAGAAAGCGTCACCCTCGTGCCTTCAACATGTAAAATATGATTGATGGAAATAATATAACCCCTATGTAGTTGTATAAAGCCTTTTTCTATATTCAGCTGATCTTTAACATCCTTCAGACTTAAATACGCTATAATTACTTTTTCTTTTGTATGGATTTTGATGTAGTTGTGGAAACTTTCAAAAGCTATTATATCTGCATATCGTACCAAAACAGCTTTGTGCTCTTCAGATTTATTTTTGACAAAAAAATATGCTTCCTGCGCAACATCTTCTGTTTCATCTTCAAACATCCGGTTTACGGTTAAGGCAAATTTCGCATAACCATAAGGTTTAAGCAGATAAGCATCTGCTTCTGCTTCAAAGGCTTCAAAGGCATATTCCTCATGAGAGGTAGTAAATATGAGTTTTCTGGTTTTGGATCGGATTGCCTTAGAAAGTTCAATACCCGAAATCTGTGGCATTTGAATGTCCATAAATATTACATCTACCTGATCAATCTTTTTCAGTTCGTTCAAGGCTGTCATCGGGTCGGTGTAACTGGCCAAGAGTTCCATATTAGGGGCATTGGCTATATATTTTTCAATACCCGAAATTGAGTTTTGTTGGTCATCAATGGCTATACACCTAATCATTTGTTAATCTTCATTGTATATATAACGAAATTACACCTTTTTATACCGAAAATAGAACGATTTATCCTGTTTCGCTTCAAATTTTATTTACAGTGGCTAATTTAATGAAAAAAGGGCGCTTATGAGGTACACTGGAGTAATTAAATGGTATAATCCGGGAAGAGGTTTTGGATTTATTGCATTTAATGATGGAAAAGAAATGGTTTATGCAGATAATCAGAAATTAGTGGGAATTTACCGTCCTGCTTTACTTGTAGGAACCAAAGTCCGTTTCAATTTGGAACACGGACAGCTAGGATGCCAGGCTACCAATATTATAGTGCTGGGATATTGAATCTGACCTATATTTGCACCTATCTGTAATGAAAACAGACCGATCTGTGTAACCTGGTTCACAAAAGTTAAATCAAATGCGATCTTTACTATCAATAAAAACAAAATTTGATTCTTGTCGCAATTTTTAGCTGAACTGCACATCAAAAATATTTACATCTACCTGTCAAACATGTAATTTAACCCTCTTCCTATCTAAATAGACTAGTTCTTTTAGATAGGATTTTTTTTGCCGGATTGCGTTTCGTTTAAATTCATAACATTACATGGTGTGCAATGCCGAAATGTTAAGCTGCCATACCCAGGGATTAAGAGCCTGTTTAAAAATCAAATAAAATTTATTTCGTATATCAGTTTGAGGATAGTCGAAGATCATTTCAATGCATTAATAAAGCACATCGACTGCGCGATATCAATAACAGACTCCAATAGAATGGTCGTCATCTCGACCGGAGCAAAGCGAAGTGGAGAGATCTTTGGACTATTTATTGAAATCAAGTTTAAAAGATTTTGCTTCGCAGAGCCTTCGGGTTCTCCACTGCGGGCGAAATGATATTTCGAGACCATTCACCTTCTTTATCCATCTGTCATTCATATTGCTTTATAAAATAAATTATCCCTCAATTTGACAGCAAAAGGCCATTAATATTTGTTGTAAAAATTTAAACAGGCTCCAGGTTAAAATGATTTTCTTACAAAATAGCCAGCATTTTCTTTGATCGGGTAAATGATATCGGCCAGGCATCAGCGCTGCTGGCTGCGGCTATTGCATAATATTCTTTCGCCTGAGTCTGATTGCCCTGAATAAGCCTGACATAAGCACTTAACTCATAGATGAAATTCTTTAATTTGGGATCTATTCCTTTTTCAGTGCCTAAATAATCGAATATTGCTGCAGCTGCATTTATACGTTCATCATTAAAATTTTCTATTTTAAAACCACCGGGCATTGCGAACCAGTATTCCCAAATTCCACCCTGGGCATGCTTATTATATCCGTCTTTAACAAGTTGGATACCCACTTCTAATAACGTGCCATTGAATGTGCTATCCTTTGGCATCTTTTTACCCAGATCGAAATAAAGGTTTATAGTTGGCAGTAATCCTTTTTGGTTGATCTCATCCAATATCATTTCTTTTCTGTACATAGGTTTATCACTCATTAAAAACTGTTCATATGCAAAGCTTGCAGGAAAATGATCGCTTATTTTTTCTAAACGGTAACCTTTTGCCAATTCTTTTCTTAAATCAATTACATAAGGGTGTTCAAAGTCGTGAAAATGATATACAGTGATGATGCCCCGTTTAAGATCGTAAATGTTACTGTAAATAGTAGATAGTTTTCCTTCTTGTCGGGTACGGTTTAAAATATCGCGAAAAAAGGGAACGTTTATAGTTTTTGCCGCTTTTAGCATCTCTTCTGAGATATCATATCTCCGGCAAGAATAGGTTTTGATTTTTACCTTGCTGATATCAAAATTTGTATTGATCTGGTAATACCCTGATTTGGGTAATTTAGTACCAGCATTAATGATGATCGAATTGCCAAGTGCATCTGCAATTAACACCTGCGAACTGATTGCATAATCGTATTTTTCCAGATAAGCCAAAGCTTCCTTTACAGTTTTACATTTGCCGAGAATTTCAAAAAAAAGATCTCCTTTGTAGATATTTTTAGGATGGTATTTAGCAGGATCGATATTTTGTGCAGTAAAATCGTAGAAAAGGCCATATTCATTCATGGCCGCCTGTGCTTGCAGATCAGGGAGTCCAAAACAAACCGAACCATACCTTTCCGCAGTTTTAGGGTTAAACCACATCCTTGCAAAGCCCATGTAATCATCTTCATTGGCTGCTGCGAATACTTCGCCTTTTAATGCACAGGAAATTACAGTACAGGCTTGGCTGGGTTTAAATAAGGTGGAGATGGCGATAACCGCAAGCGTTATTATTTTCTTCATTTTTAAATTTCCTTTAATGCTGCTAAGGTTATGCCAGTAACCATAAACATACGCTAAAGCCAATAGCGCATTCTTTTGCAGAAATTAGGATCAAAGTATGTTCGTTACCGGACAATATCCGTTCGTTAGCTGACAATTGTGAATACATAATTCTTCGTGTCGCCACCTTGATCTAATAGCTATCGGATTTATTTCAGGCGCTTAATAGTAAGAATAATTTAACCACAGATAAGAAGGATAAACACAGATAGAAATCGTGTTTATCTAAAATGTACCAATGCTGTGTAAAAAATTGCAAACATAAAGGCTATAAGTGAGGTAAGTACCTGTATGATGCAATGAAACCGGTTGTATTTGTATTATCTTTGTTTATCTCTATGCGTGTTTACCGTTCATATTCTGATAGCGAATTGGCATACCTGTTAACTCAAGGTGATGAGCTTGCCTTTACTGAAATTTACAACCGCTTTTATGGCCTGCTTTTCATTCACGCCAGCAAACGCTTAAATGATGATGAAGAAGCAAAGGATGTATTACACCAGTTATTCGAATCACTTTGGGTTAAACGTTTACAGGTAGCACCTGACGGTAATTTATCAGCATACTTATATACAGCAGTGCGTAACCGTGTACTGGATGTGTTTGCGCATCAAAAAGTAGAAAGTAAATACGTTGATTCTTTGCAGGATTATATAGATCAGGATCATGTGGCTACTGATTATATGGTGCGTGAAAAGCAAATGGCATTACTAATTGAGCAAGAAATTGATGCTTTGCCGTCAAAAATGCGCGAAATATTTATTTTAAGCCGTAAAGAAAACAAATCACATAAAGAAATTGCGCTCGAATTAGGGCTTTCTGAGTTAACGGTTAAAACACAGGTTAAAAAAGCGCTCCGAATTCTTAAATCGAGATTAGGAGTAGTTATTTATGTTGCTTTCCTTTTAAAAACCTATAGGTAATCTTCCGCGAAAGGCTTAAATACAGACTTTTCTTTTTAAATTAAGCTGTATTGAAAATATATTTTAAAAAAAATAATTTTCGATACCCCCAAGGCTATAGCTTCGCCGTATATATATTAACCAACCAAACTAGATTTCTTTGTAATGGAGAAAAATGCAAAAAAGCTTTTAGATAAATACCGTTCAGGCCATTGTACGCCAGAAGAAATCGCTGTTGTAGAAGCATGGTACCTTCAGTTGCCTTTCCAAAAAGAGGCTCCTGATCATTTACTTATCGAAACCAGCAAAGAAGAAGTATGGAACCGGTTAAAACCAGGAAGACAATCTGTAAAATTGCTCACGGTTAAGCGCATTGCGATAGCTGCCAGTATTATTTTATGCTTTAGCGCAGGACTCTATTTTATGGCAGGTCGTAATACTTTGCCAGTAACAGCTAAAACAGAATTGAAAGATATTCTTCCAGGTGGAAATAAAGCGATGTTAACACTAGCCGATGGAACGGTGGTAAACCTGGATGATGCTAAAAACGGTCAGATTGCGAGCCAGAGCGGTATCATCATCCACAAGACTAAAAACGGTCAACTCGAATACATCATTAAAGAAATTCCGAATGCCCCGGTTACAGGCTCAAACACCATTAGCACACCCCGTGGCGGACAATACCAGGTAAGCCTGCCCGATGGAACAAAAGTTTGGCTTAATGCGGCCACAACCTTAAAGTACCCTTATGCCTTTGCAAAAAACGAAAGGGTAGTAGAACTTAATGGCGAAGCTTATTTTGAGGTTTCAAAAGACCATACCCGTCCTTTTAAGGTAAAAACAGATGCACAAACCGTTGAAGTTTTAGGTACGCATTTTAATATTAATGCCTACAGGGATGAAGCTCTTGTTAAAACCACGCTTTTAGAAGGAGCAGTAAAAGTGAGCAATGCCTCTGGTACTGTAAACCTGCACCCGGGCGAACAATCGAAGCTAAATATAAGCACAGCTAAATTAACGCTCAATCAGCAGGTTGATATTGACAAAGAAATGGCCTGGAAGAATAATATTTTTTCTTTTGATGATGATGATCTGCAAAGTATTATGCGGCAGATTTCGCGTTGGTATGATGTAGATGTAGTTTATCAGGGCAAAATTTCAACAGAAAAATATATTGGCGACATTCCTAGAAATAGCAACCTGGCAGAGGTATTTAAAATATTAGAATTTAACGATGTTCATATTGATATAAAAGGCAAAGTGCTTACCGTAACAAGAAATTAAACAAGAATGGCTTTCTTTAAACAGCCGGAAAAATCAACCAACCAATTCACAAACTAACTAAACTTTATGATGAAAAAACTACCAGAAATTTAGCATCCTACCTTAAAAAAAAACCGAAAGCGCGACAACGCTTCCGGTAGAAATTTGGACAAGCAGCTTGCTTCGAAACCCAGCTGCTATTTTTTAACCTCATTCATTACAAAGGTATGAAATTAACTACCCTTTACAACCCCGTGTGCGACATGCGGAGGGTAAAGATTAAATTTTTATTGGTCATGAAATTGACTACGATTTTACTACTGGTTGGCGCCTTACATGTTTCGGCAGCCACCTTCTCGCAAACCGTAACGCTCTCTCGAAGAAAAACCACACTTAAACAAGTTTTTAAGGAAATTAAAAAGCAAACGGGCTATTTTTTCTTTTACAAAGGACAATTGCTACAGGATAAGCCAGACGTAATGGTCGAGTTCAATAATACATCATTGGTAGATGCTTTGAATGCTTCTTTAAAAGATCAAAACCTGAACTATAACATTGTTAACAAAACCATCGTGATCAGCCGCAAAGAGAATTTACCTGTTGTTGCAGCAGGTTTAGCGGTAAAAATTGAGGTTAAAGGTGTTGTTGCTGATAAAGCTACGGGTGAAACCCTTCCGGGGGTTAGTGTTTCCGTTAAAAATGGTGCAAGTGTAGGCATCACCAATGACAAAGGCGAATTCAAAGTCAATGTTGACGAAGGAAGCATTTTGGTTTTTAGTTATGTGGGTTATGACTTGTTTGAAACCAAGGTTACAGCTACTAAAACGTTAAACGTTAAGCTCACCTCTAAGATGACCCAAATGAATGACGTGGTGGTTACAGGTTATCAAACGATTAAAAAAGATAACTATACGGGTAATGCGGTTACGATATCCGGTGATCAGCTGAGAAGGGTAAATCCACAAAATTTGCTTCAAAGTATCGGAACTTTCGATCCTTCATTTAAACTGATCGATAATAACCTGGCAGGTTCAAACCCAAACAGAATTCCTTCTATTAATGTTAGGGGAGCCTCTGCATTACCCAGCGGCGATGGTCAGGTGTTAAGAAGGGATGATATTCAAGGTAACGCGAACAGACCTGTTTTTATGCTTGACGGGTATGAAGTGAGCGTGGAGAAAGTATTTGATTTGGATGTGAACAGAATTGCATCGGTTACCTCATTAAAAGATGCGGCTGCAACGGCAATCTACGGTTCGCGTGCGGCCAATGGTGTAATTGTGATTACCACTAAAACACCTTTAGAAGGGAAATTACGGGTGGAATACAACTACGAGTTAAACCTTACCGCTGCAGATTTAAGTGATTATCAGGTTTTAGACGCTGCTGAAAAACTAGATTATGAAGTTTTGGCAGGATTATATAGTTCTTCTAAACAGCAAGTTTCTCAAGATCAGCTTGATGAAATCTATTACCATAAAAAAGCCAATGTAGTTGGTGGTGTTAACAGTTATTGGTTATCGCAACCCTTGCGTAATACCATAGGGCATAAACACGCTATAAATCTGGATGGAGGTTCGCAGGCATTCCGTTACAACGTAAATCTTCGTTACCAAACCAGGCCGGGAGCAATGAAAGGCTCTGAAAGGGATCAATATTCAGGTGGAATGAGCTTTCAATACAATGTGAAGAAACTCCAGTTCAGAAATGAATTGTCTATAACGCAGGTAGATGCTGCCGAATCTCCCTATGGTGATTTTTCGAGTTATGTAAGAATGAATCCTTATTATCCATTGAAAGATGCCAATGGCATGGCGATGAGGATTTCGGATGTATATGAAAAACAAGACGGATCCAGAGAATATGTTTTTAATCCATTATTTGACGCCAGTTTAAGCAGCTTCAATAAATCTAAATACACCGAAATTATTGATAACCTTTCTGCCGATTTAGAAGTGGCAAAAGACCTGAGGTTAAGGGCCCAAATGAGTGTAACCACGCGATCAAATACAGATGACGTATTTACTTCTCCTATGGCAAACAAATTTTACCTGTACAAAACAGATAAAATAGACGAAAAGGGAGAATATATGAATAGGGAGATGAAAGAAACCTATTGGGATAGTAATTTCAGGTTAACCTGGTTAAAGCAGATTGGTGGCAATTATTTTAACGCTTTGGTAGGTGTAAATGCCCGTACAGAGCTGCGCGATCAAAAAGAATTTACCGCTATTGGATTTGCTAATGATCGTTTTACCAGCATAGGCTTTGCCAAAGGATATGCCGAAGATGGAAAACCGCAAAGCAGGCTCGAAAAAGCTCGTTTGTTTGGTTCGTTTTTTTCGATGAACTACTCCTATAAAAACCGGTATCTTATGGATGGAACCGTGCGTATTGATGGTTCTTCAAAATTCGGCGTAAACAATAAACTGGCTCCTTTTTGGTCGTTCGGATTAGGTTGGAATGTACACCAGGAGGAATTTCTGAAGGGTAATCCTGTAATTAGCCAACTCAGGATAAAAGCCTCTACGGGTCTTACCGGTTCGGTAGAGTTCGATCCTTATTTATCAAAAACCATTTATAAGTACAATACAGGAAACTGGTATTCGTCTGGTATTGGTGCCGGTGTAAACAGTTATGGAAATGAAAACCTTGGATGGCAAAAAACAAGGATGACGGATATTGGTATCGATATCGGGTTGTTTAAAGATCGGGTAATGATTACGCCGAGAATATATAAGAAGTTTACCAAAGACATTTTGGCTGATATCACTTTACCTCCGTCAACAGGCTTTTTATCTTATAAAGAAAACCTTGGCGACATGGAAAACAAAGGTGCGGAGTTGGGGATAACAGTAGATGCCTTAAGAAGCAAAGACTGGTCGGTAAATCTGAATGCGAATATGGTTACCAACAGAAATAAGGTGGTAAGGATCTCAAACGCTTTAAAGAAATACAATGACAGGGCAGACGAACTACAATCTTTAAAGCCGGGCGACGGTGGCTACAGGGGAATTCCCTTACTTAGGTTTAGTGAAGGGCAACCTTTCAATGCCATTTATGGTGTGCGTTCGTTAGGTATAGATCCGGAAAACGGACGTGAATTATACCTGAAAAAAGATGGTAGACTTACATATGATTACGATAAGAGAGATTATGTTGTAATTGGCGATCCTAATCCTAAAGTGAGCGGCTACTTTGGTGGAACGGTTAACTACAAAAGGTTTAGCCTGTATGTGCAGTTTCAGACTTTTTTCGGTGGCGATAAATACAACCTGACCCTGGTAGAGCGTGTTGAAAATGCTGACCCAAGGTATAACGTTGATAAACGTGTATTTGAAGAAAAGTGGAAGCAGCCAGGCGACCTGTCTTTTTATAAAAATATAGCAGATAATGGCGAAACGGATGTAAGCTCGCGGTTTATCCAGCCTGATAATCTGATCAACCTTCAATCAGTCAACTTTTCTTATGATATGAATAAAAAAATCGCGTCAAAATTATCAATGTCGAGTCTCATGTTTCAGGTAACGGCAAATGACGTGGTGCGTTGGTCATCAGTAAAAGAAGAAAGGGGAATTAATTATCCATTTACCAGGAGTTTAACCTTTTCTGTCAGAGCAGCTTTCTAAGCTATATTATTTAACGAATTTAAAATATAAAAATATGAAGATTAGATTGTTAATCTGCCTCATCTTAATAACAGGATTATTTAGTTCCTGCAAGAAATGGCTGGAAGTTGAGCCGGAATCAGAAATAGCTGCTCCAATTTTATTCAGTACAGAAAATGGCTTTATGGAAGCCATAAACGGCGTGTATAACCGCAGTACAGAATCAGATCTGTATGGTAAAGAGCTTACATTTGGTACAACAGAAGTATTGGCGCAAAATTTTTCGATGCGTGAAGACGGACAGGATTACAGACAAACCTCATTGTATAATTACAAACATGGTGAGTTTATCAAACGCAAGGATAAAATATGGGCTGGTTTATACAATGCAATTGTTAACTGTAACCTGATCCTGGAAAATGTAGATGCAAAAAAGAACATTTTTAATGGTAACAATTATGCTATTGTTAAAGGAGAAGCGCTTGCCTTAAGAGCCTATTTGCATTTCGATCTGTTGCGTCTTTTTGCTCCTTCTTATTTGAGAAATCCTTCTGCAAAAGGAATTCCTTACGCTAACAAATACACGAAAGAGATTACGCCGGTTTCCAGTGTATCAGAAACCATTAATTTGATCATCAAAGATTTGGAAGAATCGAAACAATTGTTAATCGCAGATCCGATTCGGAGTGCCGGTTATATTGTGAATTATCCCTTAGTTACTGACACGCTGAAAAATACAGAAGAGAAGAATTCAAGCCTTTTCTTGCAAAACAGAAGGCATCGTTTAAATTATTATGCAGTATGCGGAACGCTTGCCAGGGTATATCTTTATAAAAACGATAAAGTTAAAGCCTTACAAAATGCTAAAGAGGTAATCGACTCAAAAAAATTCCCATGGACAGCAAAAAGTGATTTTGAGGCATTCGAAGATTCGAAGAAAGATCGTATTCTTTATAAGGAACTTGTTTTTGGATGGTATATACCAGGCGCGGCAAAAGAGATAAAAGACAATTGGTTTCAAAGCGGCACAAGGGGATTTTATTTGATTGAGGATGCCGCAGATTATATCTATGAAAAGGCAACAGCCGGAGCAAGTGATTCCCGTTATAAATACTGGTTGTCTGCTACCTCCAGTCAATCGTCAAGATCGTATGATATCGTTAAATACCGCAGAAATCCATTAAGTACGGAGGCAGGTGCAAATTTACATTACCTCATGGCTCCTGCGATCAGGCTTAGTGAGATGTATTACATAGCTGCCGAGTGTTCCTATGCAAATAGTCCTGCGGCCGCAGTTAATTACCTTACACAGGTTCGCGAAGCGAGGCAAATAGGCGATCCCTTGACCATAAACAACGAAGAAGATTTATTAAAAGAACTGCTTAAAGATGCCCGTAAAGAATGGTTAGCCGAAGGCCAGTTGTTTTATATGTATAAAAGACTCAATAGGGGTATTATAGGGCAAACCGGTGTAATTATTCCGGCTTCCGATAATATTTTCGTGCTTCCTCTCCCTAACGATGAAGTTGTTTATGGTGGCAGATAAAACAATTTGAAATTTTATTAATAGCAAATTATGAAAATATATATATTAATATTCGCAATCATTTGCCTTGTTTCTTGCAAGAAAGCAGAAGAGATGCGTTTTGATCACAGTGCTAATGTTTATTTCGACATTTACAATGGAGATAAAGACAGTATAGTAAAAACCTTTGCTTATAATCCTACACGTGCTCAGGATACCGTGTGGCTACCTGTACGTTTATCCGGAATCAGAACAGACGCAGAAAGGAAATTTAGTGCGCGGGTAGATACTGATTCCTCAACTGCCACTCCTGGTCTGCATTACGAAGCTTTGAAACCGCAATATTCCATTCTTCCAAATAGGGGAATAGGTTATATTCCTGTGGTGATTTATAACAAGGATAAGGAACTTGAAAACAGATCGGTTTCGATATTGATTAAATTAACGGGCACTTCAGATCTGGGCATCGAAAATCCTTACCTGATCAGGGCAAAAGTTGTATTCTCCTCCAAATTGGAAAAACCAAGCTGGTGGGATAGCTGGCCGCTTCCTCCTTATTCGAGAACCAAACACGAGTTATTTATTCTGGTAACCGGGCAAACCTCCCTAACTACCGACGGACTTGACGCTCCAAAAAATCTCTATTACATAGGATTATTAACCACGATGTTAAATAACCCATTTAATTGGGTAGCCAAAAATGCAGCAAAAGGTTATGTCATCGAAGAAGTAACTGCTGGCAATACCGATAGCTATTATTTCTACAATAAAAGCAATACGGCCAAGAAAACGCTTTTGCGAAAAAATATGCAGAATGGTAAATATTATTTTATAGATGAAAATGGCAATGAGGTTATTTAAATATAGAAACATGAACATTAAAAAATTAATCTTGCTAATCATTGGTGTGGTTTCTTTAGCTGCATGCCATAAAGACTTAGGTAATTACGATATCGATATGCCTGTTGAGCCTAAACTGGTTAATCTGGATTCTGTTTATACTGCAAGTGTTGGAGATAGTTTGATCATCAAACCAAAAATAGAAGGTGCCGATGCTGCAAATGTAGAACTTCAATGGAAAATTAGTGTAATGGAGGGAAATGATGTGCTTTACACGGGACCTGCCTTAAGGATCATATTTGGTTTGCAAGCCAAAAGATACGCTGCCCGTCTTACCGTTTATAACAAAGCAAATGGGATGAAATATTTCCATAATTTTTATGTCGACGGTGGAACCGAATTTGCAAGCGGTACAACGGTATTGAGTGTTGAAAATGGAATTACACAGTTCTCATTTGTAAAGCCAGATGGTAGTGTGCAGGCCCGTTTGTACAAGGCAATGCAGGGGAAAGATTTGCCTGCAAACCCCACAAATTTATTTCTGTTAAAAAATACATTTACAAATGCCTTATTGGGGTATTGGATCATTACAAAAAATGGTGGGATCAGGTTGGAACCGAATACCATGCAGGAAGATCCGAAATATCCTAACACCCTTAAAGATAACTTTTTTACATCGCCAGATGATTTGGAGGTGGGTTCATTTATTTCGCATCCTCAAGGGGTAATGATGGGCGTTGTAAATGGCAAATTTTATGGTGGAACAACAAGCACCTGGGATCAGGCAGCTACTTATGGAATGTTCGGCTTACCTGCTGATGGTGATTATGAACTGGCTCCTTCTTTTGTGATGAGCTTTACGCAATCGGCTACTTATTTTATTGGCTTCGACAAAAACAGAAAGCAATTTGTGCGGATCAATCTTTATGGAGCACCTGTTTATTTTGGTACTCAATACTCCGTTACCACAACAACTGCCTTCGATCCTTTAAATGTGGGGATGAATCTTGTTCATTTGGAGCAACTTAATAACGCAGATTGTTTTGCCTATTGTAAAGGAACCGATGGAAAGATTTACGAATTAAAGTTCAATGTTCAGTTTAACGGCCCATTTACCTTTACACCTCAACATAAACGTCTTTTTGTACGTCAGGACTTAATTAACGAAAATACAAAATGGAGTGGCGCTAAAAACGGGGTAATTTATATTGCCAATGGCAGTAAGGTTTATCGATATAATCCTGTAAATGAAGAACTCAGAGAGCTGGCTACCAGCTTTAGTGGCAAATCGATTACGATGCTAAAACTTAGTGAAGACGAGGAAACCTTGATGGTAGGAACAGAAGAAACCGTTTCTTTCCTAAATATTGCTACAGGTATGAACGGCGTATTCCTCAAAAAGATTGAGGGTATTCCAGGCGCTCCTGTAGATATCGCAATCAGAAAATAATTCTGTTCCACGCTTGGGTTTAAATATGAGCGTGGAACTTATTTAACCATAGAAAAACATACAAATGAAAATCATAAAATTAGCAGTATTGGCCTTTTTGTTACCAGTTTTAACCTGGGCACAGGCACCAAATTTTAGTTTGACAGGCAAAATAGGTATGCTGGGTGCACCAGCAATGGCTTATATTGATTACATGGATAACGGTGTGAGTCACGAAGATTCCGTAGCACTTGTTAACGGAAGTTTCAGGTTTACCGGAAATATTTCTGGCAATGCCTATGCCCGTATGGCACTTGATCATACTGGTGGGGGTAAAGGTAAGGCCGTTTATACCGGAGATGTGATTTACTTTTATTTCGGTAAGGAACAGGTAACGATCACTTCAAAAGATTCTTTGGAAAATGCTGTTTTTGCTGGCTCTAAAGTTTACCAGGAATACGATGCCTATAACAAAGCCATTGGCGGTACCATTATGGCGCTAACCAAAGCTGTAAATATAGATTTTAACAGGGGAACACCCGAACAGCAAAAAGATACCGCTTATATGAAAGCAGTAGATCTGCGTTTCAGAAAGAATATCCAGAACAGAACAGAGAAACAGTTTCAATTTGCAAAAGAACACCCAACGTCATACTTCTCTTTAGTGGCACTTTCAGAAGCTGCCGGAAGTAAGGTTGATGTAGCCAAGGTTGAACCCCTTTTTAATGCCTTGAACAAAGCTTATCGCGAAACCGACATGGGTAAAGAACTCGCACAGCGTATTGCTGCAAGCGGCATTACCGCTGTTGGAAATGTAGCACCGCTTTTTACACAGAACAATGTAGTGGGCAAGCCAGTTTCATTAGCCAGTTTAAAAGGAAAAGTGGTTCTGGTTGAGTTTTGGGCAAGCTGGTGTGGTCCGTGCAGGGCCGAAAATCCTAACTTGGTCAAACAATATCAAACCTATAAAGATAAAGGCTTTGAAATTATTTCAGTGTCATTGGATAATGTAAAAGAGCGCTGGTTAGAAGCGATAGAAAAAGATGGTTTAGACTGGATTCATGTTTCTGACCTGAAAGGCTGGAACAACGAAGTGGGCCGTTTATATGGCGTACGCGCAGTACCTGCAAGTTTTCTGGTAGATGCGCAGGGCAAAATTATCGGCAATGGCTTGCGTGGCGAACCTTTGAACAAAAAGCTAGCTGAAATTTTTAACTAATTACATCGGCTAAACCGATTTGAATGATAAAAAGATGCTAACTGTATGTCTGGTGCCGCTTTCGTTGCATTAGAAATTTCTGATGGGCTTGATGTAACTATGGAGCGCGGTGCAGATTTAAGCTTCCGCTCAAAAAATCATAAAGGAAAATAATGAATAACTATATAAAGGCCATAACAGCAACCGTTGCGTTGCTGTTTAGCCTAAATGCTACTGCACAGAAAAAGCAGGTTGCCAAATTTCAGGAAACCATCGCCGAGGCCGTTAAAAAAGCATATCCTGCAAGTGTAAGGATGTGGGGTTTCGATGTCCAGCAAAACCAAAGAACTAGTGCTCAGTTTAGTGGTGTGGTAGTGGGTGCCGATGGCTATATCTTAACGGCAGCACATACCATTTCACCTAGTAAAAATTATAAGGTATTTTTTCCTGACGGACGCGAATGTATCGCCCTGGCTTTAGGTAAAATAGACAATAAGGACACGCCAGGCATTCCAGATGTAGGCATGATGAAAATTACCGATAAAGGGACCTACCCATTTGCTGAGATGGGTTATTCTGCAAGTTTGGTTAAAAATGAACCTTGTATCAGTATTTCATACCCCGAAACCTTAAATCAAATGCTGCCAACATTAAGGTTAGGGAATATTGCAGAAGTGAAAAATGAATATGGCTTTATTCGCTCAACCTGCAAAATGGAACCAGGTGATTCTGGCGGGCCTTTATTTGACTATTATGGCCGCGTAATCGGGTTACATAGTGCTATTGATGTTTCAGAAGAAATGAATTTCGAAATTCCTGTTGACCTTTATCGTCGCCATTGGACGGCTTTAAACAGCGAAAGACTTTATACAGCTTTCCCGGAAAAGAAGGATAGTGTGAAAACAGATCCCTTGTCTTTGCTATTGCAGAGAGAAAGTAAACAAAAGGCTTTACATCCTGATTTTAATCTGTCAACGCCTAAAAATAGCTGCTTTTCGATCAAAAGTATGATTAAAGGAAAACCGCAGAATATTTACGCCACTTTATTGAATGTTAATACTGCAAATGGAGCTAAAAAACAGCTTTTGTTGACTAAAAATACGATGGCTGGCGGGCAAGCGCAATGTGACATTAATGGCGTTGCATTGCCAATCAGGTTAATAGGAAAAGATCAGGAGAATGACCTGGTTTTATTTGAACTTGAACAGCGGATAACCGGTGGGATTGATTTAAATATTTCTGATAACAATAGCGTTAGAATAGAGATGGGTAGACTTCTTTATAGCATTGATCCCGCTGGCAAGGTGATGCACAGTGTTTTGGGAAGTACATTGTTTAATTTGCCCAAAATTAACAGTCAGCCTTATTTAGGCGCAATGGTTGTCTTTAATTCGAGTCCCGTTCAGTTTTCGCTAATCAAAGAGGGCAGTCCGGCAGAAAAAGCGGGTATAAAAGTTGGTGATGAACTGATTAGCATTAAAGGAAAACCAATAAAAAAGGCAAGTGAATTTGCACCAGAAATACTGAAATATTGGGCAGATGACGAGCTTACTTTTGAATGGGAAAATGCTTCGGGTAAGATGAGTAAAACACTAAAACTAGAGGGAAGGGGGCTGTCAGTATCTAATCATCCGGCAGAGAAATTTGAAGGCGGGAAATCAGACAGAAGAGACGGCTTTAATGCGATTTTTACGCACGATGCCGCCATTAAAGCAAACGCCTGCGGTTCGCCCGTTTTCGATTGGCAAGGTCATTTTTATGGGATCAATATTGCCAGGTATAGCCGGACAACCACCATTGTGGTACCGAAGAAAACAATCGTTGAGTTCGTTTTGAAGAGTATTCAATAAAGGATCTTCCTAATCTTGTGTAAAAATAAATGTCATTCTGAACGTAGTGAAGAATCTCAGGCTAAAGAGAGTCTGGGCAAATGACTTTTCTATTTCTAGTGGTCGGTGAGACACCGACCGATAAGGGCTGCCCAAACCGAAGAGTACTGCACCTGCTTTCCTACAACAATAAGCGATGCATTTTTTGAAGCGCAATGCCTGTACTACTATTAAAGTTGTTTCCCGTGCTTCGCTGTATCCCTTCGCTGCGCTTTGGGGATGCCGCTATGCCCGGGGCTAAGCACGCTTTTTCTGCAAGGAATCTGATGCAAGACGGAATTGCTTAAAATTCCAGGATCCTGAAATGAATTACCCTCGGTGAACTTGCTTGAACCTCGGTTTACTACACAGCCCCAGGTTAACTAAACCTTATTGTAGCGGCTATACTTTTTGCTGCAAAACACATCATGTGTGCAATTACTTTCACAAAAAGATAGAAGCGGAAAGAAGGGCTGCCCAAACCGAAGAGCACTGCACCCGCTTTCCAAAAAGTGGTATGTATGATACAGCCTCTTTTTAATCTTTTACAATTTTACCCTTTTTGCTTTTGGTTCAGGTTTTTCGGGTAATTGTATCGATAAAATCAAATCAATGCTTTCCGAATTGGTTTCATAATCGGCTGCAATTTTTTCCCATCTTTTTAATTCTGATTGTAAGGTTTCAATTTCCTTACCTAATGATTCGATTTTATTCTGGATTGATCTTCTAACGTTTGTATTTGCCATAGCACAAAATTATGATTTGATGGCATATCTTTAAACTTCTTTGTTGCAAGCGTGTATATAAAAAATGCTAAGTGTTCTATTTCAGCGAGTTTTATTCTTATAAAATTTTCAACAATAGTGAAGAACAGCCGAATTTGTGTGGCATAGCATAAAATTGTGCAATCATTTGTTATTTTTACCCAACATCCCTGATAAATATGAAGAAAAACAATAGCTGCGATCTTAAAACCTGCTTTATGTGCCAACTCACATTAAAAGAATGGCATCCTGCTATTGAAGGTCATAAACGGAATTTTATTGCAAAAAAAGGGGAGGTGATTATCAAAGAAGGCGATCCCGTCAGCGGTGTTTATTTTGTAACTTCAGGCAATGTGAAAGTGCATAAACAATGGGGCGATAAAGAACTGATTTTACGCTTTGCAAATGATGGAGCCATAATCGGACATCGGGGAATTAGCAGCAATACTTCTACCTACCCAATCTCTGCAACAGCTTTAGAAACCACTAAACTTTGTTTTGTAGATATCGAATTTTTTAAATCCACCATAAAAGTAAACCAGGAATTTGCCTATGGTTTATTGATGTTTTATGCAGATGAACTGCACGCTTCGGAAAAGAAAATGCGTAATTTGGCTTTAATGTCTGTAAAAGGAAGACTTGCAGTAGCCATTTTAGGATTGCGAGATCAGTTTGGATTAGACGAAGAGGGATTTTTAAATCTGTCTTTAAGCCGTCAGGATCTGGCTGCCTTTACCGGTGCAACTTATGAAACCGTTTTTAGAACAATGAATGAGCTTCTCGCAGAAAAATTAGTTGTAGTTAACGGAAAGCAGATCGGCATTTTAAACGAGGCAGGATTAATAGATTTAAGCAGTAAATAATTAAGGTTTATACTTTTTAATTTTTTAAAATTCGCTGTTGTCACACTGAGCAGAGTCGAAGTGTCTTTTCAAATATTTATTTGCATAGCTTAACTGGCGACAATTTTTTTTATATAGATATTATATGTATGGAATCATTTTATGTGGTGGGCAGAGTTTGCGCATGGGCACTGATAAGGGATTGCTTAACCATGATGATAAACTATGGGCGCAGGCGGCGGCTGATAAATTGGGATCGCTTGATCTCCCTGTAAAGTTTTCAGTTAATCCATTGCAGCAACCCACTTATTCGGGTTATTTTGGCGATCAGCAGCTGATCGTCGATAATCCTTCCCTTGATCTCAGAGGGCCATTATTGGGCGTGCTATCTGCTCATCTATCAAATCCTGAAGAAGATTTATTTTTATTGGCTTGTGATATCTTGTTGATGGAAACCAGGTTGTTGGAAAAACTTATCCATTCAGCCAAAGCTGATGATTCTTTTGATGCCTATATCTTTACCAGAGATGGGCAGCAGGAGCCCCTGTGTGGGATTTATAAAGCGGAAGGGTTAAAAAAAATCATCTTTATGCTTCAAAATAATGCCCTGGTTAAACATAGTATGAAATATGTACTGGCCAATTTAAATGTATGTGAAATTAATATCGAGAAACATGATTATCGTTATTTCGGTAATTTTAACTCGCAAGAGGAGATAAATGGTTTATAATCGGAACTCGACAAGTGAGTTGTAAAGATTGAAGATTTATTCTTAAATCTCATCGTCATGCTGAACTTGTTTTACAAGTGAAGTAGTATTTTCAATTGTCTTGTAGCTACTACGTGGTCAGCATCTTTTTCGGTAAGAAAGACCCTGAAATAAATTCAGGGTGACGACCGCTCTAACCTAAAATTGAACTTAAACAGTCAAAATAAGTCATTAAATTCGGCTTACAAAAGCTGTAATACAGATTGATCTATTTTAGTGAAATTACTTTTCTCTTCTTCGCAAAGCGTACAGCAATAATCATCCGGTAAATCTTTAAATGCCGTACCTGGATTGATATTATTTTCAATTTCCCCGATCCGCTCGTTGTACACGGTTAAACAATTGTTACATTGATATAAAAAAGTGCCAACTTTTATTGCGGTTTCTTCTACTTGAGAACTCTGTTTTTGCTTACCTGTTTTAATAGCATTTAAACGGTATTTGTAAAACTTAAATATAGCGTGCCTGAGTTGTTCTGGCAGTAGAAAACCGGGGTTGCTCCGGCTAAAGATTTCGCCGGTACGCTCGTTAGGGTTAAAATCTTTCGCACACAAAATATCATAAACTGGGAACAGTTTCATACCCAGCAAATTAATAAGATGACGTTTCTGGATCAGAATGCTACTAAAAACCTCACTTTTTTTGCGGGTTTTAATGCCAAAGCAAATGCCAAAGGTTCGGGTATCATCAATGCTTAAATGTTTAACCAGTAAGCTTTTCAATGCTAAACCTTCGTTGCAGTTATCTTCCACCTGAAAATTTAGCTCGTTAGCCGCATGCCGCATATTAATCTCATATTCTTCGAGCAGGGCATTCCAGAGTTTTTTATCTTTCTCGTCAATCCCTTTTACAATAATGGTTTTCCAGGATGTACAGCACAATTGACCGAGTTTGGTATCCAAACAAAGCTGACATAGTTTTTTTAAAAATGCAATACTGAATAGTTCATCGCGCCTATAAATACCCAACCAGTATTTGTTGTTGTAGCGGTTCAACCCCTCATAATAAGGCAGGTTGAATGAAGAAAGGGAAACTGTATTTTCTGCTGGTTTAAGAATGAAATTGTCCTGGTCTAAAAGTGCAAAAAGATCTTCGCCATTAGCCAGAGTATTATCCATAAAGCGCGTTGGGTTATTTCTGATAATGTTTTCTAACGACTTGGTTACCTGTGCGATGTGGTTAGTATAACAGAGTTGATTCCACTCGTAGGTTACGTTGGTTTTAGGAAAACGGATAATCAAATGCCAGTAATGTTCTGATTGTGAAGAGGCAATCCAATTAATATTTCCCGTTAACATAGGCGTGAAACTCTGATCACTATCGCAGATATTTACTTTTATTGAAGGCTTAAAATCGATATCATCCAAAATATCTTTATATACGCCTTCAGTAAGCCAGGTTTTACGGATAAAAATTTCTTCAGCCGGGTATGAACTGATGATATTAGGGAAATTATTGCTGTCTATTTCATAATCGATCCCAAGTCTATTCAGCTCACCGGTAAATATATCAACATTGTAATTTGTAGTGTCAATCAATAACTGCTGACGAAGGCCAAAACGAATATACTGAATCCTCGCTTTGGTTGCCGCAACCAGGATATTGTACAGATTGCCCGGTGATATGATCCCTCCAGGAAAATTAATAATAATGGTTTGATACATGGCTTAACTTTTTAGAAGACCAAATTCTGCCATTGCTTTTGGGAAATTCTTGTTTTCGTGTCCTGGTCGGCATAACTTTAAAAGTGCAAATCTTTGAATATTAGTGAGTTTACGCCATTGATTAATGGAAATATGCAGTTGAAATTCAGCCATTTTCTCCTTGAGCATCGCAGGGATTTGATGTAAGTTTCCCCATTCGGGTAGAGGTTCGATGGGCATAGTCGTAGCCTGGTTTCCTGTATATTTGGTAATCAAGCCAATTAAAAACTGATGATACTTATCAGTTTGTTCCTGAGTTGAAACCGGAAGTAGTGCCAATTGAACTCTTTCAGCAGGAAGAAATCTGCTCCATTCTGCCAATTTTAGTTTTATTCCTGCGGCATCGATTTTAAAACGCACTATCATCGGGATACAACGTACGTTTTCTTCAATAAAATCTTCTTCGAACTTAAAATATTCAATCCCTTTAAGGTTTTTAAATTCTGAAGGAGTGAGTTTTATTTTCATCATATTGTTTTAGTTTAAATATTCTTTAACAATCCCTCGTCATTCCCGCGCAGGCGGGAATCTTAATGCAGCCTACAAACCTGCCGTGGCATTACGATTCCCCATCAAGTTGGGAATGACGATACCCAGCGCCTACCACCTCAATTCCGATTTTTTTCCAAAACTTATTCTCAGGATGAAGAACCAACGCAGTTTATCATTATGCTATTAAAGCAGGTTTAGGTTCCGTTTTTAATACATTTACAAACGAATCTAAAATCGCTTTTACTTCTGGCCTGCAACTCCCACAACCCATTCCGGCGCCTGTTAATTGACAGAGTTGCAAATGATCTTTACAGCCATCTTTTATTTTATTGATCAGGTTGCCTTCCCCAACATTGTTGCAACTGCATACGGTTTTGCCGATAATAGGTTCGGTTGTTTTGCCACTTCTTAACAGTTGGAGTCGCTTTTCGCTCAGCTCCATTTTATTTTCGATCAGGTTGCGGAATTCCAGGAACTCACTTTTATCTCCAATTAATATGGCGCCAACCAACTTATCGTTGTGTACAATACATTTTTTATAGTAACGTTTGGCTTTATCGATAAAAACAATTTCCTCATAGGTAGGGTCGTTATTCGGTATTTCTGCCAAACCTAAAGAGCAGAGTTCTAAACTGTGCATTTTTAGGATATTCATCAGTAAACTGCCCTGGTAGAATTTCGCTATATCTCCACAGAGAAACCGCGCTACAATTTCGGCCTGTTGCTCTGCTGCTGCGGTAATACCGTACATCAGACCATTAAATTCTGCAATTTCGCCAATGGCATAAACGTCTCTTTCATTGGTTCTCAGGTATTCGTCAACCACAACTCCTCGTTTACATTCAATTCCTGCTTCTTTAATCAGTTCTGTGTTTGGGACTGTACCTATGGCAATTACTAACGATTCGCAATCGAGCAATAAACCGCTTTTTAAACGTAGACCCGTAATACTTTTTTCACCGATAATCCGGTCTACCTCATCGTTATAAAAGATTTCTATGCCTTTGCTAATCAGTTCTTCATGCAACAATTGACTGCCTAATGCATCCAATTGACGCCCCATTAATCTCGATATCCGTTGAATAATCGTCACCCTCGATCCGGTTTCAACCAAAGACGTAGCCAATTCGATCCCCAGTAAACCGCCACCAACAATCACTACTTTTCCATTTGTGGTATCAATATGCTTTTTAAAGCTGTCGGCATCATTCCGGCTTCGCATGGTAAATATGCCGTTTAGTTTTGGGAGATCTTTAAGCACAAAAGCCCTGCTTCCGGTGGCCAGAAGTAAAACGTCGTATTCATGAACTTCTCCGTTGCTATCGGTAACGGTTTTGTTTTTTTTATCGATTTTATCGATACCTAAACCACGGTGTAGTTTTATCTTGTAGTCTGTTTCCTCACTATCGCTCATTTTAATGAGGTTATGCCAGGGTAAAGTGCCAATAATATAGTCGGGGAGAAGTACCCTGTTGTAAAAAGGGAAATTCTCTTTACTAAAGATCTCAATATCATCTTCAGTATTTAAGGCCCTGTAACTTTTAACAAAACCACAGGCTCCAGCACCTGCACCAATCACAATGATTTTTTGGCGGTTTTTTTTATACAGCTTTACTTGTACTGCGCTGAATTTGAAATCAGGTTCTTTGCTTTGTGGGTCAACAAGGTTATTGGTGAGGTTATTTACCCGGTTTAAATCACTTTTTAAAATTTTGCCCCAGTGCATGGGCATAAAAACTACTCCGGGTTTAATGTCTTCAGAGAATTTTGCTTTTATACGGACATTCCCACGTAAACTGGAAATTTCAATAACATCATTATCGTTAATGTGCCGTGTTCTGGCATCAATCGGGTTAATTTCTAAAAAAGATTCACTGATGTGCTGGTTCAGTTTATTTACCTTGCCTGTTTTGCTTCGGGTATGCCATTGATCTCTGATTCTTCCTGTGGTTAAAATCAATGGATGTTCTGGCGTTAAGGCTTCAGATTGGTTCTGATCATCAAATGATAAAATATTCGCTTTTTTATCTGGCGTGTAAAACTGGTGGTCGGTAAATAACCTGGCTGTTCCAAAGGCATTTTCTTGCTTTGGGTAAGGCCATTGAACGGCTCTTTTATCTTTTAAAATTTCATAATTAAGCCCACTGATATCGATATTGGTTCCTACCGTAAGGGCCGCATGTTCATCGTATATTTCGCTTGCATCTTTAAAATCGAAACCATAATAGCCCATTTTTTTTGCAAACCGGCAGATGATTTCCGAATCTGGCAGCGCTTCTCCAGGTGCTTCAGTTACTTTGCTGAGGTAAGAGATATAACGCCCAGCGTTGGTCATGGTGCCTTCTTTCTCAACCCAGGCCGCTGCAGGTAAAACCACATCAGCATATTTTAAGGTTTCTACTTGATTGCTAATGTCCTGAACAACTACAAATTTTGCTTTTTTTAAGCCTTCTTCCGCTACGCGAACATCTGGCAGGCTGATTAAAGGGTTAGTACATAAAATCCATATTGCTTTCAATTTACCTGTATTCAGCTCATCGAACATTTCGGTGGCAGTTAACCCGGGTTTAGCTTGTATGGTGCCCAAGGGGATCTGCCAGAATTTCTCAACCTCATTACGATGATTTTCATTGCTCAAAACCCGGTGTGCAGGTAACAAATTACTTAAACCGCCAACTTCGCGGCCGCCCATGGCATTGGGCTGTCCGGTAAGCGAAAAAGGACCGCTTCCAGGCTTGCCAATATGACCTGTAATCAGGTTCAGGTTAATTAGCGAAAGATTCTTATTCGTGCCAACAACACTTTGATTAAGCCCCATCGTCCACATGCTGATGAAACCTTTTGCATTACCGATGTAAGATGCAGCTAAACGGATGTCACTTTCTTTGATACCACAAATAGTTGCTGCCTCTGCCAAGGAGGTGGAAAAAACGGTAGCCTGGTATTTTTCGTAACCATTAGTGCTGTTGATGATAAAATCACTATCAATTCTTCCATCTTCAATCAAACATCTTCCAATGGCATGGTGAAGTGTAATGTCGGTACCTGGATTGAGCTGTAAATGAACATTGGCGATTGAGCAGGTCTGTGTTTTACGGGGGTCGCTAACAATAATTTTTAAATCAGGATTTTTTTGTTTTGCGGCTTCAACACGGCGCCATAGGATAGGATGGCACCATGCCGGGTTTGCGCCTGCAACAAAAATACAATCTGCAATTTCAATATCATCGTAACTAATGGGTACTGTATCTTCACCAAGACTCATTTTATAACCAACAACCGCACTGCTCATACATAAGCGGCTGTTGGTATCGATGTTATTACTACCGATAAATCCTTTAATTAGTTTATTTACTACATAATATTCTTCTGTTAAACATTGTCCGCTGGCATAAAAAGCAACGCTGTCTGGACCATGTTTTTTAATCAATGCTTTAAAAACGGCTGCCGTACGTTCCAGCGCGGTATCCCAGCTTACCCTTTGGAGGGGCATGTTTTTATTGTAGCGCATTTCAGGGTAAAGCAGCCTGTCACTTTTGTCATTTGCTGTATAATGAAGATTCATGCCTTTACTGCACAACATGCCTTTATTTACAGGATGGTTTTTGTCTCCTTCAACAGTGATGCGTTCATAGATATCTTTATTTACCACAATACCACAGCCCACTCCGCAATAACAGCAGGTGGTTGTTTTATTCGGCGATATATTTTTTTCTTCTTTCAAATGATCAGCTTCTATAGTAGATTTTGTTTTGTTCTTTATTTGCCAGGGGTAAGCACGAGGTCTTCTATTTGTGATGTTTTTTGGGCCATAACGGTTCTGAAGATGAATACTGCAATGCCAATTCCGAGGATAATAAAACCAAGTAATGTAAACGCGCTGGTATAATCGATCAGGTCTTTTTGAACGTTAAGGCCATTTTCGATTACATTTTTAGAAGCGTGACTGGCTTTGGCTTTAAACATAAAGGCAATAAGCATGGCTCCGATATTTCCGCCAGCGCCTACAATACCTGCTACACTACCAACTGCAAGCGGATTAATGAATGGAACAAGGCTGTAAGTTGCACCATTGGCCATTTTTAAACTTAAGCCAAAAACAAACATCATGAAAATGGCCGTCCAGATATTGCCCGATTTTGCAAACCAGATTAAACCAACCCCTTCTACCAGGAGCAATAAGGCGAGTAAAAGTGTTTTGCCATCAAATCCCCAGGTTTTACCAATTTTATCGGCAACAATGCCTCCCAATGGTCTGGCAAAGAGATTAATCCAGCCAAAAATGCCTGCAACCATTCCGGCAACAGCTATGGTTGCGCCAAATGAATCTGTAAAAAAGATAGGTGCGAAATTATCTACCGTAATTTCTACACCAAAACAGGCTGCGTAGGCAATGGTTAAAATCCAGGTGCGGTAATCTTTTGCAGCGAGTAAGAAGGTATTTTTGTTGCTTTTTACGTTTTCATCTTTCAGGTTTTTAAAATCTCCCTGGGGGCTATCCAATGTATAATGGTGATATAAAAAAGCACAGATCAAAAGCATTACACCAGGAAAAATCATAGCATATCTCCAGCTATCTTCGGTGCTGCAAAAGCCCAGCGCAGTAAAGCCAGAAGCAATTAAAGGCATAAATAAATTTGCTGCGCCACCACCTGCGTTGCCAAAACCTCCGGCTGTTGCATTGGCTGTCCCTTTAATATTGGGTGCAAACATAATCGAAGTATGAAATTGGGTAATTACGAACGATGCGCCAATTACGCCAATAGCCAGGCGGAAAAGCAAAAAGGAAGTGTAAGAGTGACTGGTTCCGATTAATAAAACCGGAATGGCGCAAAGCACCAGAAGCCAGGTATAGATCAGCTTTGGACCAAATTTATCAATTAATCGTCCAATTAATAAACGTGCAATGATGGTAGCCGATACCGAGGCAATTTGGATGTTACCCACCTGATCTTTGGTAAGGTGAAGCTGTTCTCTTGCTATCTTCATCAAAGGCGCCATTCCGAACCAGGCGAAGAAACAGAAGAAGAAAGTTAACCATGTAATATGAAAGGTCTTCATCTGAACACCTTTAAGCGAAAATATATTTAATTTATCTAGCGGTTTAGTAATGGTGTTTAGTGTCATAACGTTCGGTTTAAGCGTAAATAAATAGGTTCTTTTAAAATTTATAGCCCAAACCTACACCAACGTTCCATTCGCCATTTTTGACTGCAGTTTTAGGGTTGTAGTATAAGGGCACTTGTAAGGCGATATGGCGAAACGCTGTTGTTAAGCCAAAACCAAGATTAGGAGTAAGTGCCGCGTTTTTTGGCGCTCCCGCAGCAACTTTATCTTCTTTAATTCTTAAACTGGGCAATAGTCCCAATAAAACAGTGTAAGGTTTTTTGCTAAATTTTATGCTTGGACCGGTACAGTTTATAAAAGCACCATGATCAACATATCCGGCAACAATGGTACCGTCGAATAAAACGGCTTTAGTTTGCGATTTAGCAGAAAAAAAGAACAAGGTAAATGCAAGGCAGCTTGTTAGGGCTACATAATTAGAAATTTTCATGTCGGTTTGGTTTGGGTTAAATTTTAATCCTGAAAAGTTTAAATCTTAAGGGGTCAGGTTAAGATTTTGGCGTTATACCAATATAAACAGTTCCGTTTTCTACCTTTACAGGATAGGTTTTTATGGCGCATTCGTCGCCGCTTAAACATTCGCCGGTACTCAATGAGAATGTTTTTTTGTGAAAAGGGCAGGCTACCTTAGGTTCATCGGTAGTAGAGCCAATCATTCCACGGCTCAATGCCATTTGCTTTTTGTGCGGGCATTCATTTTGTGTGGCGTACCATTCATTTCTCCTGGTGAAATAGAAAAGTGCAATCTGATCTTCACCATGTTTTACGCAAACGCCACCGTTCTCAATGGCATCCTCGACTCGGCAGGCAGCCAGCCAATTTGATTGTTCATTCATCATTTAGGGGTTTATTAGGTTTGTAAAGGTTCTTGATTAAACTGTTTTCCATTCAGCTGTTCTTTTTTGTCCACGCATTTCAACAAATTCTATAGTTGGGTCTTTGTCTTCAGGTGCATTTACAAAATGAGAGAATCTTTTTCTGATGGCAGGGTTTTCAACGGCCTCTTTCCACTCACATTTATAAGAAGCGATCAAGTTTTCAATTTCATTTTCCCACTGGGCGGCCATGCCTAAACTATCGTTGATAATTACGTTCCGCAGGTAATCTATCCCGCCTTCCATTTTGTTCAGCCAGGTTGCGGTTCGGGTAAGTGGATCAGCAGTTCGGATGTAAAACATCAAAAATCTATCGATATATTGGATACAGGTTTCGCTGTCGAGATCTGTTGCCAATAAAAGAGCATGTTGAGGCTTGCTTCCACCATTTCCGCATACATATAAATTCCATCCTTTTTCGGTGGCAATAATCCCAAAATCTTTACTTTGGGCTTCTGCGCATTCCCTGATACAGCCACTTACCGCCGATTTGAATTTATGCGGTGCACGGATCCCCCTGTATCTTTCTTCGATCCGTATAGCAAAACTCACGCTGTCGTGCAAGCCAAATCTGCACCAGGTGCTACCAACGCAACTTTTAACAGTTCTTAAACCTTTCCCGTAAGCATGTCCGCTTTCAAAACCTGCGGCAATTAATTCTTCCCAGATGATTGGAAGATCGTTGAGGTGTGCCCCAAACATATCAATCCGCTGACCGCCTGTAATTTTGGTGTAGAGATTGTATTTTTTAGCGACCTCGCCAATTACAATCAATTTGTCTGGTGTAATTTCTCCACCCGGAACTCTTGGTACTACAGAATATGAGCCGCCTTTTTGGATGTTGGCCAGAAAACGGTCGTTGCTATCCTGAGCTACGTCGTTTCCTTTTTTAAGAATCATTTCGTTCCAAAGACTGGCAAGGAGTGAGGATACCAGCGGCTTGCATATTTCACAACCGTCATTTTTACCTAAAGCATCCAATACTTCGTCGTAACTTTTTAGTTCATGAATATGAATGAGGTCAAAAAGCTCTTGCCGGCTATAATTAAAGTGCTCACAGATTACATTTTTGATGTATTTACCTTGCGATTTTAAGGTATAGGTCATTAAATCTTTTACCATTGGCAAACAGCCGCCACAACCTGTACCTGCTTTAGTGCATTTTTTCAGGTCATCAATATTTTCGCAAGTGCCATCTGCTACTGCAGAACAGATATCTCCTTTACTAACACCTTCGCAACTGCAAATTAGTGCGCCATCCGGTAAACCTGTAATTCCCGCTCCACCTGCAGATTCGCTTACGCCACGTGCACCCAATATCAGTTCTTCAGGATTTTCTGGCAATACAATTCGGTTATTAGAGGTTTGCAACAGCAGGTTATACGCTGTTGCATCTCCAATTAATATACCTCCTAAAAGGTATTGCCCGTCATTACTAACATTTATTCTTTTATAAACTCCTTTGTGTTTGTTTTCGAAGATGATGGTGCGGCAATCCGGCTCGGTGATAAAATTATCACCAAAACTGGCTACATCGATGCCAATCAGTTTTAGTTTGGTACTCATATCAAATCCTGTGAAGGTTTTGTCGCCTTCACAAAGGTTCGCAGCCAGCACTTCGGCCATTTCATAACCCGGAGCAATCAAACCATAAATCATTCCGTCGTATAAAGCACATTCGCCAATAGCAAATACAGCCGGATCGTTGGTTTGCATTTTTTCGTCAACCAGAATTCCACCACGTGGACCAACCTCAATGCCGCAGGCTTTCGCTAGTTCATCGCGTGGTTTTATGCCCGCAGAGATTACCAGCATATCAACATCTAAAGCGGTATCATCACTAAACTTTAATGCAGTAATACGGCCATCACCTTCAATACTTGTGGTGTTTTTATTCAAATGGATCTGTAAACCTAGATCTGCCAGCTTTGATTTAAGTATGTCGCTACCAGCAGCATCAATTTGCCTTGGCATTAAACGTGGCGCGAATTCAATAATGCTGGTTTTTTCGATACCCAGATCTATCAATGCTTTAGCAGCTTCTAGTCCTAATAAACCTCCTCCTATAACTGAAGCCGTTTTAGCCATTTTTGCATGGCTGCTAATAAGGTCAAGATCTTCTATAGTACGGTAAACAAAAACACCTTCTTTCTCAATTCCGGGGATGTTCGGAACAAAAGCACCAGAACCCGTAGCAAAAACAAGGATATCGTAGCTGTAATCTAAACCATTGGCGGTGTAAACTTTTTGAAGGCCGCGGTCTATTTTAGTAACCGGGTTATTGAGAAATAGGGTAATATTTTGTTCCTGATACCAGTTTTCTGTAGATAGGGAGAGGTCATCGGCGGTTTTGCCATTAAAATATTCACTTAAATGAACACGATCGTAAGCTCTACGGGGTTCTTCTCCAAAAACAATAAGATTAAAAGAAGAAGTTTTTGATCTAAGCTTTTCGCAGAATTTATATCCCACCATACCATTTCCTATTACGATTATTTGTGGTTCTTTCATAAATCTCAAGGTGTTTAGTGTTTTTTTTAGTTCCTGTTGATTGTTTTTATTCCAGATTATTTGTTTTGATGTTTTTATCATTAAATAATCATTATCAAATTATATATTTTAATATTTATATGATTTTTGATATACAAATATATATTTTAATTGCTTAAAAGTTAATAAAGAATGATTTTTATCATAAAATATTTAACTTTTTAATAAATTTTCATCACTTTTATATTTAAATAGTTAAATCATTAAAATCATGAATCAAAAAACTACTGATTTTGGACTTTTTATAATGGGCGGAGGTCCTGGAGATCCGGAATTAATCACAATGAAGGCATTTAACGTATTAAAAAGAGCAGAAGTTATTCTTTATGACAACTTAAGTAATGAAAAATTGCTCGAAATTGCTCCGAAAACATGTAAAATGATCTATGTTGGCAAGCAACCCTATGGAAAATACACCCCACAAGAGAAAATAAATGAATTAATTGTCGAAAATGCCCAAAATTACCAGGTAGTGGTGCGTTTAAAGGGTGGAGATCCTTTTATTTTCGGTAGAGGATTCGAAGAATTAATTTATGCAGAGGCCAGAGGGATCAAATGTCATTATGTTCCAGGTATAAGTAGTATGCAAGGGGCAGGTTTTATTGATGTGCCCTTAACGCACCGTGGAATTAGCGAAAGTGTATGGATACTTACCGGAACTAAAAAGGATGGAAGTTTAACCAACGATTTAAAATGTGCCATGAAAAGTTCGGCTACAGTAGTAATATATATGGGTATGAAAAAAGTTGGCGAAATTTCTAAAGCCTATTCGGATGCGGGCTTAGGTGACATGCCTGCCGCAATTATTCAGCACGCTACCTTACCCAATCAAAAGCAAGTAGTATGTCCGGTGCAGCATTTACAGCAATCTGCAGAAAACGCTGGTTTAACTTACCCGGCCATTATTATCATTGGTAATGTAGTGCAGGCTAAAGCCTATGCGAACCTGAATCAGGCAGAATTGTTGTCGGCGTAAATAGATTCATTAGTTCAATTGTCATTGGTTTAACCGGTTAAATGATGCTAAAAGCTCAGAAGGCTTATTGCCTGATAAACAGGTTGCTTATAGCGATTGCTAAAACCTTAACTCTCTTAACTTCTTAATGGTCAGCTAATGGTGTAAGTGTTTAAATTGGTTATCAATTCTGAATTAATCATCAATTAAGAACTTAAATGATCTTATATTTCTTACATGGTAAAAACTTGGTAAACGGTTATCGGGTCAACGTGAGAGATCCTTCATTGCATTCAGGATAACAAAGACTATTTATTATACTCAAGGCTTCACACTACCTTCTCTGGACTTATCTAAAAATATTTATCAAGTGTTAACCCATAAGTAAGGTTCAGGTTTTCGCTCCTGGTAATATTCAGTTTGTTATAGTTTAATGCTGTAGTTAAACTAATCCACTTGCGAAGTTTTAATCCAAGAGTTGCCGATGAACGGATAATGTAATCACCTTTTCTGGAGAAGGAATTCTGCAAAAAATGATTTCCATCAATAGTAATCAGGTTTTTGATTATAAAATGATATTGTAACCTTAACGAATTTCTATAGGTGTGGTAACTATCACCCACAATTAAACTGCTTTGATCGAAAAGTACCCCATTGCTAATGTTTATATATGCATTTTCTTTATCTAAAATACTATAGGCGATTCCACCACCAGCAAGCAACTGATTTTTTAATTTTAAGGAATAGCTGGTATTATAATTCACCAAACCCCAATAATAAAAATCAGGGAAGGTTTTATACAGGTTAAAATTTAAGGTAGTAGAAAAATCGTTATTGGTTAAACTGTTGTTCTGTTTACCATAAAGCCATGCGGTAGTTGAATTTAATACGAAACTTTTCTTTTTAAGTCCAAAATTTAGTGCATTATTCAACAAATAAGCACGGTCTTCATTGGTTCGGTTAATCGATCCGGCTGAAGTAAGTAGAACATGGTAATTGGTACTATCAGCATATTGAGCAAAGGATTTCGCATAAAAAGAGCAGAATAAAAGTAATAGCAAAACAAACTTCATAAATAATTTAACATCAACTGCCCCTAATATGTTTAGCCTGATTTAATTTAGATCGTACCATTTGGGTACTGGCATATATTCCCGGTTCCAGATTATTTCATTATTTTCATTTTTATAACCTGTAGATATCAGTTCGATCCGGGGTTCCCTTGAACATCTCTAGCATCTATCATTAAATAATGATAAAGTTTATCCTGATCAATTATTTAATGTCAGCAAGATTAATACATTTTCAACCGTTTTAAGGGTATATACTCATTTCTGTTATTTAGGTTTTATATAAATGAAAATCGGAATATGTTTTATTTGTCTTTAGACATTCCATATTTAATGAACAGGTTCTAAAACTCATTCGTCTTGCTCATTTTCGATTTATAAAAACTTTGATGATGCAATTCTTGTTTAAATGGCAACAGCAAGGAATTTTAATTAATAAGCTATGAAAACTCAAAAAACACCTGCTAAACAGAACAAACAACCAGGCATAGAAGCGAAGATGGATCCAAGACCAGAAGTAATTAAAACAAATTACAGAGGGGCCGGAAAATTGAATGATAAGGTTGCGCTCATTACCGGTGGAGATAGCGGCATTGGCCGTTCAATAGCGGTTCATTTTGCAAGGGAGGGTGCTGATGTAGCCATTGTTTATTTAGATGAAGATATTGATGCAGAGGAAACCCGGAAAATGATTGAAGCTGAAGGTAAAACCTGTTTGCTGATTAAAGGTGATGTTAAAAAAACAACGTTTTGCAAAAAAGCTGTCGAAGCAACCGTCAAAAAATTTGGAAAGATCAATATTTTGGTCAACAATGCGGGAATGCAGATCCCACAAAAAGACCCACAAAAAATTGATGAAAAACAGCTGGAAGATACTTTCCGTACCAACATATTCGGTTATTTTTATTTTGCAGATGAAGTATTGAAACACTTTCAGGCAGGCGATAGCATTATCAATACCACTTCAGTAACGGCATATCGCTCTTCGCCAAACCTGATCGATTATTCTTCAACTAAAGGTGCAATAACATCTTTTACCCGTTCGCTCGCTACAAATTTAGCCAAAACAGGGATCCGTGTAAATGCGGTGGCACCCGGACCTGTGTGGACACCACTCATTGTATCTACTTTTGACGAAAAAAAGATCAAATCTTTTGGGAGTGAAACGGCAATGGAAAGGGCAGGACAGCCCTCAGAACTTGGCCCTGCTTATGTATTTCTTGCATCTGAAGATGCTTCTTTTATAACAGGGCAGGTAATACATGTTAATGGTGGAGAAGTGGTAAATGGGTAATTTCTGTTACCTTTAAAACTACTTGAAAAATTATGGCATCAGATTCACCTAAAGATTGGCGTTTTAAACTGCACGAAGTTATTTACGAATCGAATACACCTGCGGGTAAAGCTTTTGATGTTGGGTTATTAATTGCGATATTTTCAAGCATTATTGTGGTAATGCTTGATAGTGTTGTTGGTATCCACCAACATTATGGTAAGCTGTTCAATATCATGGAATGGATTTTTGCCGCACTTTTCACCATCGAATATATTTTAAGGTTGGTGAGTATCCGCAAACCAATCAGGTATGTCATCAGTCCTTTGGGTATCATAGATTTGATTGCCTTATTACCATCTTACCTAAGTATATTTTTTATTGGCGCACAATCTTTGTTGGTTTTTAGAGCGTTAAGATTACTGCGTGTTTTCAGGATTTTTAAACTCGGGCATTTTTTAACGGAAATTAATTTTTTAACCCAAGCCTTAAAAAACAGTGTTCGAAAGATCAGTATCTTTCTGTTAACTGTTTTAACCATCACCGTAATTCTTGGCTCGATTATGTATTTGGTAGAAAAAAGGGAAAATGGTTTTTCAAACATCCCCGAAAGCATTTATTGGGCAATTGTAACCATAACCACAGTTGGCTATGGCGATATTTCGCCTATTACGCCATTAGGTAAATTTGTAGCTTCCGTTGTGATGTTAATTGGTTATGCCATTATTGCTGTTCCTACCGGAATCATTACCCACGATATTGCTATGGCTGCAAAACATAAAAAAGAAATGCCAGAATCGTGTCCGGGTTGTAGCAGGGAAGGGCACGATAGTGATGCCCTTTTTTGCAAATACTGCGGTTCATCTCTGTTTAAATAAAAATGCCAGACTATTAAAATCTGGCACCTTTTTTAAACTAAATGATTGGCTTATAACATTTCACTATCTTCCTTATCGTAGGCATTTGGATCTTTATCCAGTTCTTCTATATCTGATTCATTATAGTCATCTGTTTCTGTTTCAGCATCATCTTCTTTGTCTTCCGGATCTTCAATTTCTTCGTTTAATTGTGTGCCTTCTCCATCAGCAAATTGCACCTCATCCTCTGTATATTCATTATCTTCAGATGGATCAGGAGTAGCATGACCATCGGCTGCATTTCCCTCCGAACGGTTGATCTGGAATTGTTCAATATTTTGAATTTCTTCTTCTGGTTGGTTGTTTTCTTGATTTTCCATAGTATATGTTTTTTATAATAGAACAGGATAAAATTGGATTAAGTTTAGTGAAAATTTAAAATCTTAAACCCCTGGTGTTGTACCTTTTTAAATAATGAGATTTATTATTCAAACTTTTCATGTCTTAACCAGGTTCTATTAATGCGTTTTACCTTAATTACTTAATCATGAAAAACCGTTTCAATACCAGGGAAATAGCAGTAGTGGGAATGATAATTTCAGCTACTTCATTTAATGCAATTGCAAAAGCTGATTGGCATTATTCAATGTCAACTGATTATACTCACCAACAAGACACGTTAACCACTGCGCAATTTTTGCAACAAGCGGCAATAGCAGGAATGAAAGAGGTATTGACCGGGAAACTTGCGGCAGAGAAAGCAACAGATAAAAAGATCAAGGCATTTGGCAAGATGATGGTTGATGATCATACCAGGGCAATGAAGAATTAAGAGCATTGGCAAAACTTAAGAAAGTCAATTTACCAATGAGCAGGCCAGAAGGTGAACTGCGACCAGATGGAAGGGTAGATTCATCACCTGAGAACATGCGGGATACTTCAAGAACCAAAAATGCCGGAGGTGAAGCAGGCAATACAGGTCTGGCGAAAATAACTGCGAATGGTACTACTGAAGCTGACGTGACCAATGCGATTGAAAAATTAAATAATTTAAGTGGAGCTTCATTCGATAAAGCTTATGTTGGGATGATTGTTGCCGATCATCAAAATGCGGTTTCTTTATTTGAAAGGGCAACGCAGTCTACTGATCCTGCGGTTAAAGCATATGCCAATAAATATTTACCAGTATTAAAAAAACATTTAAAACAGATTCAGGCCCTGGCTAAACAATAGTTTTAAGTTATTTAGTATGGTAATTTTGCCCTTTTACTATAATAAAATCGATTTATACTGGATTTGCAAGTTTAAATAATTAATATATTTGTTTAAACCTAACCAATATATGTTGCCAGCAAAAAGTTTTTCAGATGTAGGATTTTTAGTCCTTTCACAACGAGAAAGTGAAACCCAATATGCAGAAATTTATAGTAAATGCTGTAGGTTTTGTTTGCAAATACTCCTCATACCAACGAAGAAAATTGTCTTATGCTTCATATCCCTGTGCTCAATCTTTTTTACGGCTTATGCTAAGCCTGGAGCGGAACACCATCAGGCAGATATTGTAATCTATGGTGGAACATCAACAGGTATAATTGCAGCCGTACGGGCTGCCAAGATGGGTAAAAGCGTTATCGTAGTTTCACCCGACCGGCATTTAGGTGGTTTATCATCTTCAGGGTTAGGTTTTACCGACACGGGAGACAAATCAGTAATTGGTGGCCTTGCCAGAACATTTTATCAGAAAGTTTATCAGCATTACCAGCAATCTAGTGCCTGGGAATGGCAGAAAAAAGAAGAATATGGCAATAAAGGACAAGGCACACCTGCTATTGATGGGAAAGATCGGACCATGTGGATTTTCGAGCCTCATGTTGCTGAGCAGGTTATGGAAGACTTTGTCAAAGAAAATAAATTAAAAATTTACCGCAATGAATGGCTGGAGCGAAAACAGGGAGTAAAGATGAAAGATGGTAAGATTATCAGTATCAAAACCTTATCTGGCAAAATTTTTAATGCAAAAATGTATATCGATGCCACTTATGAAGGCGATTTAATGGCTGCAGCTAAAGTAAGCTATCATGTGGGCAGGGAAGCAAACCAGACCTATAATGAAAAGTGGAATGGGGTACAGGTACTGGTTTTTCAGCATGGGCATTATTTTAAAAATAATATTGATCCTTATCAAATTCCCGGAGATAAAACAAGCGGCCTTTTACCGGGTATTTCTACTGCTCAACCTGGGCCGAACGGAACAGCAGACCATAAAGTTCAGGCCTATTGCTACCGGATGTGCCTGACTGATCAACCAGAAAACAAAATTGAATTCCCGAAACCAGACCGCTACAATGCCAGGGATTACGAGTTGCTGTTAAGGGTATTTAGCACTGGCTGGAATGAGCTTTTTAATAAATACGATCCTATTCCGAACCATAAAACAGATACCAATAACCACGGACCATTTAGTACCGATTTCATCGGAATGAATTATGCCTATCCTGAAGCAGACTACACAAAGCGCAAAGAAATTATTAAAGCCCACGAAAATTATCAAAAAGGATTAATGTACTTCATGGCCAACGATCCGCGGATGCCCGAAAAAATTCAGCAACAGGTTAGAAAATGGGGTTTGGCAAAAGATGAATTTAAAGATAACGGAAACTGGCCCTATCAGCTTTATGTACGGGAAGCCAGGAGAATGATAGGAGATTTCGTAATGACGGAGAACGAAGTGCTCGGCAAAAAAGAAGTGCTAAATCCGATAGGGATGGGGTCTTATGCCTTAGACTCTCACAATGTACAACGGTATGTAACCGCCGAAGGATATGTGCAAAATGAAGGTGATATCGGGGTGAGCGCACCGAAACCCTACAGTATTTCCTATCAGGCCATTATACCCAGGAAAACCGAATGTAAAAATTTATTGGTGCCTGTTTGTTTGTCATCATCACATATTGCGTACGGATCTGTACGGATGGAGCCTGTATTTATGATCCTGGGCGAATCAGCTGCTACTGCTGCCTCTTTCGCAATAGATCATAAAGTCAATATTCAGGACGTAAATTATAATGAATTAAAAAATTTGTTGTTAAATCAGAAACAGTATTTAACGCTTAAATAGGTCCTTTTTTATGGAAAGAAATTGCTACTATACCAAAGGATAGCGCTATCCTTTGGTATAGTAATAGCTTTTTGATACTTCGTATCTATAATTTTGCCAGACATAAAAAGGCAAAAAAATGAAAATATTACATCTTATATCAAGCCCGAGGGGCGAAGCATCTTTCAGTATTAAATTGGGAAATGCGATTGTTGAAAAATTACAGGCCGCAAATCCTGAAAGCACTTTAACTACACATGATCTTACCAATACCCCATTTCCCCATTTGGAAGAGGTACACATCAATTCTTTTTTTACACCGCAAGAAAATCACACGGCAGAATTTACGGAAGCGATAAAACATTCGAATGAGGCCATTGCCGAACTTAAAGATGCTGATGTGATTGTAATCGGTGCGCCGTTGTATAATTTCGGCATTCCTTCTACTTTAAAAGCATGGATCGATCATATTGCACGTGCCGGTCAAACATTCAGCTACTCAGAAAAAGGCCCTGAAGGTTTGGTAAAAAACAAAAAAGTATACCTGGCGATTTCTTCCGGTGGTGTGTATTCAGAAGGACCAATGAAACCTTATGATTTTACAGAATCTTATTTAAGATCGGTTCTTGGTTTTATGGGCATGACCGATATTACCGCATATCGCGCAGAAGGCGTAAGCATTCCTGATTTAAAGGAAGTGGCTTTGGATAAAGCAATCGAAAGTATATCAATTTAGATGGTTAATTAGTCATTAGTTCATTGGCCATTAGTAAAATTAAATAATCGACTAAAGACTGTGAACTAATGACTTTGAATTAAAAAATTACGCTGCTAAATATTTATCAACCCTGCTGGCAAAATCATTCAGATCAAAAGGTTTATTGATAAAATCTTCTGCATCACATTTGGACTTCACTGCGTTCAAGTGGTTATTGGCCGACATCATCATGACCGGAATATCATGTGTTTTAATATTTCGCTTGAGGGTATTGCAGATGTCCAGCCCATTTCCATCCGGTAACATAATGTCAAGAATTACCATATCTGGCAGGTGCCTGCTCATTTGAAACCAAAAATCGTTGGTGTTAGGGCAGGTCTTTACCTCATAAAGTTCTTCGATCAATAAAAATTCGATAATTTCTCTGATACTCGGATTGTCTTCCACTACATAGATGCACTTTTTCATAAGCTCTACTTTTATTATATGGATAACTCACCTAGCTATCAGATGTTTAAGATAGTTATACACAATATTGGAGTTATTAACCTTCCTCATCGCCCGTGTCATGCATTTCTATAATTTTCATGTTGACTAAAAAAAATATAAAAATAAATTTTGATACTAATTTTTTTAGTATAGATTTGCTTTTGAAGTAACAGAATACAAAGAATTTCAAGATAACTCTTTGTATTTAAAAGATGATTTTAAACAAAAAGCTTCTAACTTGGTTTTGTTTGCTGATATATTTATTTTTTATATGACCGTTACCGTTTTAGCCATATTCGAAACAGATTTTAGACCAGATCTTTCATTAGGTAAAATCATGAATGAAAGATTGAGAGTTGCTGCCGCAGATTTACAGGATATCCATTTGCAACATTTACAAGCCATCGGGCAACGTAGTGACGATCTGGTGGTGTATATCAGTTACAACCCAAAATATAAGATTAGATGGCGAGTTGTTAATGATGTGCCGGAAGATGTAGAAAACTTTGTTGCGCAAACCTGTGGTAATTTAGGTTACATCCATTGGAAAACAGCTTCTGTTAATGTTTTTAAGGGAAGTGAATAGTTATGAAATACTTTTATAAAAAAAGATCGTCATCTCCACTGAAGCGCATCGGAATGGAGAGATCTATCTAGACAGATTTTGCTTCGAAGAGCCTTCGGGTCCGCTCGAAATGACGACCGCTTAGATGTAGAGTCGCCACCTTATTATATTAATGCTCAATAAGAAGAATTGACAATCTATTAAACTAAAAACCCACCACCCAATAAATCATTCCCTTCGTAAAATACCGCCGATTGACCTGGTGCTATTGCTGAAACATTATGATCGAAAACCACACGCATTTTATCTTTTTCCTGAACAATTGTACTTAACATACCCGCATCTTTATAACGGATTTTGGTAATCACATCATTCATTGGCTCTTCAATGCTCGCATATTTTATCAGGTTAATGTTGCGTACCATTGCTTCGCGACGTTCAAGTTCCTCAGCTTTACCCAAAACTACGGTATTGCTTTCTGGCAGGATCTGCGTTACAAACATAGGTTCGCCAAAGGCAACACCTAAACCTTTACGTTGCCCGATGGTATAAAAAGGATAGCCTTTATGTTGTCCAACAACCATTCCATTACTTAAAATGAAATTTCCGCCGGCTACTCTGTCTTCTAAATCTTCTACTTTATGTTTTAAAAAAGCCCTGTAATCGTTATCAGGTACGAAACAGATTTCGTAACTCTCCGATTTTTTTGCCAGTTCCTCTTGCCCCATATCTAAAGCCATCTGTCTGATATCAGATTTTGCAAAGCTGCCCAACGGGAATTTGGTTCGCGAGAGGTTTTCTTGCGAAACACCCCACAGTACATAAGATTGATCTTTATTTTCGTCTTTTCCTTTCGAAATTACATAACGGCCGCTGTCTTGCTGACGGATATTGGCATAATGCCCGGTTGCAATAAATTCGCAATCCAGTTTATTGGCACGTTTTAAAAGCGCTTCCCATTTAATGTGTGTATTGCATAATACACATGGGTTTGGCGTTCTTCCGGCAAGGTATTCATCAACAAAATTATCGATTACATAATCGCCGAATTCATCACGGATATCTAAAATATAATGCGGAAAACCATAGTTTACTGCAAGCGTACGGGCATCATTGATGCTATCTAATGAGCAACAGCCAGTTTCCTTACTGCTCCCACCAGAAGTAGCATAATCCCAGGTCTTCATAGTTAAGCCAATAACCTCATAACCCTGCTCGTGCAACATTACAGCCGCTACCGAACTATCAACCCCGCCACTCATGGCAACCAGAATTCTACCGTGTTTACTCATCTTAAAAATATTGGATGCAAAAATAAGGTTTATTTAGCTGAAATTATTTAAGGCAAGTCAGTTACTTGTAAAAAGCGGTTACTTAGATGTGCTAAGGTGGCTTAGGTGGTCAATATTTTTTAAAAATGAGCAGTTCGGTGTTCCATAGCAGAGAAAAAAGCTTTTTTAGTAAACTATTTGGCCTAAAAATAAAAGAAGTAAAGTTTAAAATAGTGTGGTGCATATAAAACTTGACTTCTTTAGCTCAAAAACTCGCAGGTTATAAAAGCCTGTGTGGTTTAAAGCGATAATAAATGGCATGTTCAATAATCTAAAATGTATTTTTTTGCCTTAATTAAACGTTTTAGTTTTATGTTTTATGCATATTTGAAGATAAATTAATACCTTAGAATTTTCAACAAAACAAGCTAAATTTTAAAACAGATATGATTAAAAAAATTATCCTGCCTTGTCTTTTGCTATCAGCCCTTATTACTTCGGCACAGCAGAACCTGGTGCAGTATGTTAAGCCCATTATTGGTACATCTAAAATGGGGCATACCTATCCTGGTGCAACAGTTCCATTTGGCTCGGTTCAGCTAAGCCCCGAAACAGATACTTTATCCTACGAAGTAAACGGAAAATACAATGGCGATGTATATAAATATTGTGCAGGTTATAAATATGAGGATAAAACCATTACCGGCTTTAGTCATACACATTTTAGTGGTACGGGTCACTCAGATTTAGGTGACTTTCTGATTATGCCTACGCAAGGTAAATTACAATTGAATCCTGGTACGGCATCAAATCCAAAAGGCGGTTATCGTTCTGCATTTTCTCATGTCAATGAGGTTGCAGAGGCAGGTTATTACAAAGTGAAATTGGACGATGATAACATTACCGCCGAATTAACCTCAACCACAAGGGTAGGAATGCATCAATATACTTTCCCTAAATCGGATCAATCGCATATTATTTTGGACCTGATGGCTGGTATTTACAATTACGAAGAAAAAACCGTGTGGACTTACGTTCGTGTTGTGAATGATACGCTAATTACCGGTTACCGTCAAACCAATGGGTGGGCGAGAACCAGAACAGTTTATTTTGCAATGAGTTTTTCTAAATCTTTTAAAAGCTATGGACGTAAAAGTTACGATGCTAAACAGGCTTACAGAGGTTTTTGGGGAAAGTTTAACCAGGAACAGAACTTCCCTGAAATTGCAGGCAAGAAGTTAAAAATGTTCTTCGATTTTGATACTCAAGAAGGAGAGAAGATTAAAATTAAATTTGCGCTATCGCCAGTTAGCCAGGAAAATGCTTTGCAGAATATGCGTGCAGAAATTTCTGGCTGGGATTTCGAAAAAGTGAAAGCTCAGGCACAGGCTACCTGGAATAAAGAATTGAATAAAATACAGGTAACTACTTCTAAAGATAATAAAATAAACTTTTACACCGCTTTATATCATGCTTTTATCAATCCAACAACGTATACCGATGTTAATGGAGAGTATAAAGGTTTAGACCAAGGGGTACATAAAGCTGAAGGCTTTACCAATTATACCACTTTTTCACTTTGGGATACTTACCGCGCCCTACATCCATTCTTTAATATTATGCAACCAAGCCGTAGTAATGATATGGTGAAATCGATGATGGCGCATTACGATCAGAGTAGTTTGCACATGTTGCCAATTTGGTCGCATTATGCCAACGATAACTGGTGCATGAGTGGTTACCATAGTGTTTCTGTAATATCTGATGCAATTATTAAGGGCACCTACAATGGCGATGCAAACAAAGCATTGGATGCCTGTATTGCAACTGCAAAACACCTTGACTATGAAGGAATTGGCTATTACATGGATAAGGGTTATATCCCTGCAGAAAAATCGGGTATTTCTGTTTCCAATAACTTAGAATATTCTTACGATGACTGGTCTATTGCGCAATTGGCAAAGAAATTAAACCGTATGGATGTTTATGATGAGTTTATCAAACGTGCTAACAACTGGAAAAATAATTATGACAGTGCTACTGGTTTCATGCGCCCTAAATTGGCAGATGGCTCTTTTAAAAAGGAATTTGATCCAAAAGATACCGAAGGACAAGGCTTTATTGAAGGCAACAGCTGGAATTACAGTTTCTTTGTTCCACAGGATCCGGCTTCGCTGATTGAAATGATGGGCGGCAAAAAGAAATTTGCAACGCGTTTAGATACTTTATTTACGATGCATTTACCTGATGAGTTTTTTGCACATACAGAAGATATTACGCGCGAAGGTATTATTGGTGGATATGTGCATGGTAATGAGCCTGCACACCATATCGCTTACCTTTATAACTGGACCGACCAGCCATGGAAAACACAGGCGCAGATCCGCCACATCCTAAACATGCAGTACAAACCTACTGCTGATGGTTTGGGTGGAAATGATGACTGTGGCCAGATGAGTGCCTGGTATATGTTTTCTTCGTTAGGTTTTTATCCGGTAGCACCAGGTTCTGATGTATATTCTTTAGGCAGTCCTTTGGTTAATAATGCTGTAATTAATTTAGAGAACAGCAAAACATTTACTGTTGAAGCCATCAAACAAAGCGATAAAAATGTATATGTAGAAAAAGTTTTATTGAACGGCAAAGAAATTACCGATCATAAAATTAAACACTCAGATATCACCAACGGTGGAAAGCTTACTTTTTACATGAGCTCGAAACCGAAGAAATAATTTTCTCATCCCTGTACAAATTAAACCGGCGGCTTTTATTGGTCGACGGTTTTTTTTGTTTCATTGGTCAATAATTTGATAATTCATGGTTAATAGCCTGGAGGCTAAAACCGACGCAAGATTTAATCTCCCCAACGCTAAACACCAAACCGATAAAAGCTTAATGCCAATTCCGTGACTTCCGTGTTTCCGTGGCAGAAAATAATTAGTGTAAAATAATTTTGATATCTGATTTATCTATCGTAATATTGCGATATAAATTATGGGACTTACAAAAACTGAAATCTTCACCGAAGAGCAAAATCAAATGGCAGCTTTGCTAAAAGCGATGGCACATCCTGCCCGGATAGCCATTCTTCAGCGTATCCTGAAATCAAATACGTGTATTTGTGGTGATCTGGTTGATGAATTGGGTTTAGCACAGGCGACCATTTCTCAACATTTAAAAGAGCTTAAAAATGCCGGCATTATACAGGGTACTATAGAAGGAGTGAGTATCTGTTACTGTATTGAGCCTAAAATTTGGAAATTACTTCAAAATCAATTGGGCGATTTCTTTGCTTCTTATAAAGGCGAACAAAACTGCTGTTAAAATTTTTTATATAAATCAATCGTTAAATTGCAATATTATGATTAATAAAACCTCAATGGAATGGAGCGGCTTCAAAGCTGAACTTCTACAATACCCAGAATTGCTGTTGCAGTTCCAATATGCTACTGATAAGTGGGTAAATGCCAATTATCATGTTACTGAAATTAAACAGGCACCAATTACCTCAGTAGATTGCGGAGGGGTAATGAATGCATGGACAGAAATTATTGTGCAGTTATGGGAGCCTACAGAAGAGGAAGAGGGCAGGGCGATGCAGGTGAAAAAAGCATTGTCAATTATCAACGTGGTAGAAAGTAAACTGCCTTTAAACCCCAAAGGTATTGTGAAAATCGAATTTGGTAATTCAGAATTTGATACCAGACAGATGTTTCCGGCTGAGTTTATAGTTGATGGTGATAACTTGGTTATTGATCTAACACCCGATGCCACACAATGCAAAGCCATTAGTCGCGGCGGAAGTTGCGGCACCACAGAAACCGGTGAAGAATGTTGCGCACCTGCGCAAACTGAAAAAGGAAAGATCAAATTGGTTAATCTAACTGCTGATCAAAACAGCTGTACACCAGGTAGTGGTTGTTGTTAATTAATAAAATTTATATTCATGAAAAATGTATTGGTGCTTTGCACCGGAAATAGTTGCCGTAGTCAACTTGCGGAGGGGTATTTAAAGTACTTTGCTCAAAATAATGCCAGAATCTTTAGTGCCGGGATTGAGGTTCATGGCGTTAACCCAAGAGCAATAAAAATAATGGCCGAAGATGGAATCGATATTTCCAGCCAAACATCTAACAATATTGAGGAGTATTTTGATGTGCCTTTCGATTATGTGATTACCGTTTGCGACCACGCGAAAGAAAGCTGTCCATATTTCCCAACACAGGCCATAAAACTACACCATAATTTTCCCGATCCAGCTAAAGCCGTAGGTACCGATGAAGAAATCATGGCCGAATTTAGAAAGACGAGAAATCTCGTAAAGGTTTATATGGAAGATTTTGTAAACAAAAACTTAAAAGGCTAATATGTCAGTAAACGTTTGTGCACCTGCAGCTCAAAGAAAACAACTAAGTTTTTTAGACCGTTATTTAACGCTCTGGATTTTCTTAGCCATGTTATTGGGAGTGGGCTTAGGCTTTTTGTTCCCATCATCAGCAGTCTTGATCAATTCATTTTCGAGCGGGAGTACAAACATTCTTTTGGCCATCGGATTGATCCTGATGATGTATCCTCCTTTAGCAAAAGTTAAATATCAGAATTTAGGTGAAGTATTTAAAAACGTAAAAATATTAAGCACATCACTCATTTTAAACTGGGTAATCGGCCCAATTCTGATGTTTTTCCTGGCTATTGTATTTTTACATGATTATCCTGAATACATGGTTGGCTTAATTATGATCGGTTTAGCCAGGTGTATTGCCATGGTGGTGGTTTGGAATGAACTGGCCGATGGTAATCGCGAATACGCTGCAGGCTTAATCGCACTGAACAGTATTTTTCAGGTATTGCTTTATAGTGTATTCGCCTATTTCTTTATTACCATTTTGCCTCCTTTATTCGGCTTAAAAGGCTTGGCTGTATCAATTTCTATTGTAGAGATTGCAAAAAGTGTGGGTATTTACCTGGGCATTCCATTTTTAATGGGCATTTTAAGTAAGAAAATACTGGTTAAATGGAAAGGAGAAGAGTGGTTCCGCTCAATTTTCATCCCAATGATTTCTCCGATAACCTTAATCGCGCTGCTTTTTACCATTGTGGTAATGTTCAGTTTAAAAGGAGAATTAATTGTGCACATCCCAATGGATGTGCTGCGAATTGCCCTGCCATTGGTTATTTATTTCGTGGTAATGTTTGTGATCAGCTTCTTTGCTGGCAAATATTTTGGTGCAGATTATAGCAAAAGCACCGCTATTGCATTTACGGCTACAGGCAATAATTTTGAGCTGGCAATTGCTGTGGCCATTGGTGTATTTGGAATTCATTCTGGACAGGCTTTTGCTGGGGTAATCGGTCCGTTGGTTGAAGTACCAGCTTTGATTGCGTTGGTTAACGTGGCAAAGTGGTTTAGGAGAAGATATTTTGAATTATAAGATATAATCGTCATCTCGACTGAAACGCATTGAAATAGAAAGATCTATCCAGACAGATTTCTCGACTTCGCTGCGCTCCGCTCGAAATGACGACTATTTTATGTTCATACTAAGCACCAACCTCGTCAAAATTAGTGGCGGTCGCCAGATATTTCCAATTCGCCATATCCCTTTGTACATCTGCAATTTTTGCATCAGCTACCTGATAAGCATCAGGGCCTAAGAATAAATGAAGCGGTGGATTTTCACTTTTTGCAGCTTCAATAATTACCTCAACTGCTTTGGCCGGATCGCCTGGCTGTTGATTATTGATGTCGTTTTGATGTGCCGCTTGCGAGTCACGTACCTCTTTATAAGCATCAATTGGCGAACCTGGTACTGCTAACGATCCTTCTGTAAGAAACGCTGTTCTGAAATAGCCCGGCTCTACAACTGTTGCTTTGATCCCCATTGATTTTACTTCAGCCGCTAATGACTCCGTAAAGCCAACTACTGCAAATTTTGTGGCACAGTAGATTCCGAAGCCAGGGAAATTCCCAGAAAATCCACCAATAGAGGAAATATTGAAAATATGACCAGATTGTTGCTTCCGCAATTGAGGAAGCACTTTCCGGATTACATTTAACGAACCAAAAACATTTACATCGAAGTTTTGGCGCGATTCTTTATCGCTTAACTCTTCCAACGCACCAAGCATGCCATAGCCTGCATTGTTTACCACCACATCTACCTGACCAAATTTACTAATTGTTTGACTCACTGCAGTCTCTACACTTTCTTCATTGATTAAATCAACGCTTAAAGGTAAAAAGTTTTCGTGTTCTCCAACCGCTTTGATTAAATCGTTTAAATTTCTTGAAGTTGCGGCAACATTAATGCCATTGTGTAATAATGTTTTTACTAAGGTTAATCCCAGACCTTTGGACGCGCCTGTTACAAACCAAACTTTTTGATTTTCCATGATATTTTTTTTTAGAATGAAATGAATTGATTGGCAGGCAGCCCCAAAATACTTCGGAACTGTAGCCGTTTGGAATGCTAATTCTCTATTAGCCCATAATTAATTGTCAAAATCCGTCGAAATCGTGATGGCTTTCCAGTCTTTAAACTCTTTTGTTAAAGCCTCAATCTTAGTGTTTGCCCTTTGAAAAGCATCATTTCCCAATAGTAAATGTACCGGTGGATTAGGCATGCTTGTCAACGAGATCATTGCTGCCGCGGCTTTCTCAGGGTCGCCGACCTGCTGACCGTCCATTTTTAGGTATTTGCTGTGTATTGCCCGAACTTCTTCATATTCGGCAATTGGATTTGCTGCCAACACCAACGAATCAGCGGTTAAGAAACTGGTTCTGAATGCGCCAGGAGCCACCACAGTTACTTTTATACCAAATTCTTTAAGGTCTTCGGCCGATACTTCTGATAATGCAATCACAGCCGATTTTGCTGCTGCATATACTGCCCAGCCGGTTGCGCCAGCAATACCTGCAATTGATGCGATATTAATGATATGCCCCGAACGTTGTGCCCTTAAATAAGGTGAGGCTTTTCTGATGACATTTAATGTTCCGAAAACATTTACATCAAAACTGTTGCGCGTTTCTGAATCACTCAATTCTTCAATACTGCCTCCGATGCCGTAACCTGCGTTATTAATCACAACATCTATTCTTTCGAATTTTGCAATGGTCGCTTTTATTGCGTCCTCCACACTTTGTTCGTCGGCCAGGTTAACAGCCAGTGGAAGGAATTTTCCCGTATCTGCATTTACAGCTTTTTTAAGTTCATCAATATTCCTTGAAGTAGCCGCAACAGATTGGCCAGCTTTCAGCAATTGATTTACCAAACTTAATCCTAAGCCTTTTGAAGCTCCGGTAATAAACCAAACTTTTTTCATGCCCATAATTTTCTTTTTTTTCTTAACACAAAATTACAGTACAAATGGCTTCAGCTTATTACGTTAATCAAACTTATGATTACGAAATTCAAACAATCCGATAAGAAGTAGGGGTATGGTTGGTCAGTTTTTTAAAAAAGTTGTTAAAATGGGTAGGTTCCTCAAATCCCAGGCAATAACCTATTTCTGATATATTCCAGTCCGTATGCTTCAGTAAAGCCTTTGCTTCACTCAATAAACGATCTGTAATATAGTTTGTGGTGGTTTTACCAGTAGTTTCTTTAATGGCCCGGTTTAAATGGTTTACATGTACCGAAAGTTGTGCGGCATAATCTTTGGCCGAGCGCATGGTAAGCCTTTGCGTGGTAGTTTCAATCGGAAACTGGCGTTCCAGCAGCTCTGTAAATACAGAAGTAATCCTGGTATTGGCGTCGGTATGCTTGAATAAACTTTCTGATGGCTGAGTTTTTAGAGCAAAGTGGGTAATTTCAGTAATGTAATTCCTAAGGAGATCGTACTTATACACATAATCGGTGTTGATTTCATCAAACATTTTACCGAAGATAGCCTCTATCTGTTTGTCCTGCTGCTCATTTAAAAAATATGCAGGTTTTCCCCCAGGCGTAAACATGGGCAGATCACCAATGTTTCCACGGATCTTTTCCTTAAAAAAAGCTTCAGTGAAAATGCAGAAATAACCCGTTACTTCACTTTTATTGCCAGTGGCGAGTTCCCAGGTATAAGGTACCAACGGATTAAAAAAAATGAGTGCAGTGCCATTAATTTCGATACTCTTATCGGCATAATGGTATACATTATGACCACGGGTAAGGCAGATCTTATAATAATCCCTTCGGTTATAACTCATCGGTTTTGAGTCGTCCCTTAAACAATCTTCCAGTTTAAAAACGTTAAAGTGTCCAACACCGTTTTGTAAATTATCGGGCAGGAAACTAAATTTATTCTGATAAAAGTCTTCGATGCTTTCTGGTTTGTTCATAAATCAAAGTTACAAAATTCAAACGTAAAACAAATAATGCACTTTTTCTTTAGTATACATTAATTGATAATAGCTTCATGCGAAAAGGAGATTCTGGTGATAAAACAATTTGGAATTAATATACCGATTGGTATATATTTGCATCGTCAATTCAGAACAATATGACCAAAGCAGAAAAAACGAGAAATTTCATTGTAGAGAAAACCGCGCCGATTTTTAATATGAAAGGTTATGCGGGTACTTCTTTAAATGATATCACTGCTGCTACAGGCTTAACTAAGGGGAGCATTTATGGCAACTTCGCCAATAAGGATGAAGTGGCCTTAGCAGCTTTTGATTATAACCTGAAAAATGTTTCATCAACGATAGACGTTGAAATGAATAGGCAGAACAGCATAAAGGATAAGCTTTTAGTATACATTAGTATTTATCAAAAATTTATGGATGGCTCACTATCAGAAGGAGGTTGCCCGGTTTTGAATACCGCAATTGATGCTGACGATACCCACCCCGAATTACGTGGAAGAGTGTTAAAAGCTGTTTTAGATTGGAAAAACAAAATTTCCAAACTGGTTGAAGTTGGTATTGCCAGGAAAGAAATTAATGCAGATCAACATCCGGAACAGATTGCTTTAACCATTATTGCTATGGTAGAAGGGGGCATCATGATTTCTAAGCTGACCTCAAAAACGGAATATTGGAACCTCATTATGGGCTCACTAAAAAAATATGTTGAAAGCCTCGGCTAAAAAATTTTAAATCAAAATATACCGATTGGTATTTTACAGAGTAAATAACTAGAATAATAACTTGGGAATATCCCATTAGAGGAGCAAAGGAAGCGCTACAGATGAACGGTATTGATTATCTGAAGCCATGAGCGGTCATAAATTTCCGCTGACTCATGCCCTGAGTACTTGTTTAATCTTAAAATTTTAAAAAAAAATATAAAAATGAAAACTTCACAAAATACCGTTTTATTGATCGGCGGAACAGCTGGCATCGGTTTAGAAATCGCAAAACAATTAACAGCTTTGGATAACCATGTAATTATTACCGGCAGAAACCAGGAAAGGCTGGATGCAACTGCTGCATCATTACAAAATGTAACTACTATTCTTTCTGATGTGAGCAAAGCTGAAGATGTGGATCAATTGGTAACCCGAATCAAAGCAGAATTTCCTCAATTGAATATCGTGATCAATAACGCTGGAAGAGCATTGCTCTACAATTTAGCCGATCCAAACCAGGATGCTTTTGCTCACGCAGAAGATGAAATGTTAACCAATTACCTGTCCATAATCAGGATTAATCAAAAGTTATTACCCGTGCTAAAACAGCAAGAAACTTCAGCTATTGTAAACGTTTCATCTATCGTAGCGTACGTTCCAGGGATCACTCTACCCACTTATGCAGCAAGTAAAGCAGCACTACATTCTTACAGCACTTCGTTAAGATTGAGTTTAGAAGAGACCTCCGTAAAAGTATTCGAATTAATGCCACCATTGGTTGATACCGAATTTTCAAAAGAAATAGGAGGACATAACGGAATTAAACCTTCGGTTGTAGCCGATGAGCTTTTGGCCGCTTTAGCTAATGATGAATTTGAAATCAGGGTAGGTGATACGGCTAAAATTTATGAACTGTTCAGGCAGTCGCCAGTTGATGCTTTAAATGTGATGAATGCAGATAGAAAAGCCTGGATCGATTCTGTTGAGCAATAAAATGATATAGCAGGAAAGCAAAAGAAATTGTTGTTTCCATTTAGATGACGGTTTTGAATATAGGAATTGTTACTTTCGCGCCATTAAGTGTAAATCCTGTGTTTACTCAATCTTAATGAAACGATAGGGCTTTTGTAGCTATTCCTGCTATATTAAAATGCCTTTTGGATAGTTAACGGTTGATTTTATCCAGGGGAATTGACTAAAAAACAATAAAATGAAAAGAGTAGTAGTAACAGGTTTAGGTGCGATAACCCCGCTTGGCAATACTGTTGAGCAATTTTGGCAACAAATATTAGCTGGAAAAAGTGGCATTGGCCCAATTACAAAATTTGATTCGAGTAAATTTAAAACGCAATTTGCAGGTGAAGTAAAAGATTTTAATCCTGAAGAATACCTGGAGAAAAAAGAGATTAAAAAGTACGACCTTTTTACGCAATATGCTATCGGCTCGAGTGATCAGGCGATAAAAGACGCCGGATTGGATTTTAGTACCATGAATGATGGGCAATTGGCAGAAGTTGGGGTAATCTGGGCAACCGGAAACGGTGGTATCGGTACTTTTGAATCACAGTTGGAAGAATTTCATGCCGGAGATGGAACACCGAGGTTTAACCCTTATTTTATCCCGAAAATGATCGTTGATATTGCTGCCGGAGCCATTTCTATCCGCCATAAGTTACGTGGACCAAATTATTGTACAGTATCGGCTTGTGCATCGTCTAATACCGCCATTATTAATGCTTTTGATACCATTCGTTTAGGTAAAGCAAACGTAATGATTGCAGGTGGTTCTGAAGCAGCCTTAACCAAATCATCTGTGGGTGGATTTAATGCCGCCCAGGCGCTATCAAAAAATAACGACGATCCTCAGGGGGCTTCTAAACCTTTTGATAAAGATAGAGATGGTTTTGTGATGAGTGAAGGCGCAGGTGCTTTGGTTTTGGAAGAGCTGGAACATGCTTTACAGCGCGGTGCACATATTTATGCCGAGATTGTTGGTGGCGGAATGGCCGCTGATGCCTATCACTTAACCGGAACACCTCCAGATGGAATCGGTGCGGCCCTGGGTATGACTAAAGCTTTGAAAGATGCCGGAATTACTGCCGATAAAATCGATTATATTAATGCGCATGCCACTTCAACCGGATTGGGTGATTTGAGTGAGCTGCAGGCAATTAACACTGTTTTTAAAGGATTTCCGGTTGTGATTGGCGCAACAAAATCGATGACAGGTCATTTACTTGGAGCAGCAGGAGCGGTAGAAAGTGTAATCAGTATTTTATCAATCAGAGATAATGTGGTGCCACCTACCATTAATACTAAAAACCTGGATGAAAACATTCCAAAAGGATTGAATTTCGTGCTAGGAGAAAGTATTAAAAAAGAGATTAACTACGTTTTAAATAACACTTTTGGTTTCGGCGGTCACACCGCCAGTACTATTTTTAAAAAGTATGAGGCTTAATTGATTTTATTATTCCCAGCTTAATTATGGATTTTATAAAGTGTTTGGTTAATCGCCAGGCACTTTTTTTATGGCCGTAGTTTTTCCTGCCATCATTTTCTCTGTCATTCTGAACGCAGTGAAGAATCTTTTAATAATAGAAAGTTTTCTGTCAGTGCTTTTCCAAAGTTGCAACAAAGGAATGCAGAGATTCTTCGTTATACTCAAAATGACAAAATCCTAAAAAATGTCTCTATACTGGCCTTAGCGTCTCGCTAAGACACTAGTTTTTAATAGTTTTGCCACGGAAACACAGAAGCACGGAAACTTAATTTGTCATGGACCTTCGACTATACTATACTATACTATACTATACTATACTATACTAT